>NZ_JBIATW010000002.1:0-133354 GCF_042892135.1 Streptomyces sp. NPDC001822 | reverse complement strand
CTGAACCATCGAACCCCAACCACCCCCGACCACCGAACCCGAGAAAGAACCACTCCCGGAATTCCGGTACAGATTCAACTGGTCATCCGCATCCACACCGAGCAGATCATCCATGTTGTCACCCGTGAAATCATGCGTCGCCCTACGCACCGGAGCATCGTCGATCACCGACTTGTTTCGTACCGGGACGTAGTCCTCCGGGTTGTTGCCGGAGAAGTAGGGGTAGGGAATCTCCCGGTAGTGGACGCCGGTACCGGAGAACTCCAGCCCCATGTAGGAGGACTTGGAGGAATCCGCCCACTTCTCGAACAGCACAACGTGGCCGCCGTTGCCGGCGTCGTCGTCCAGAAGCGCGTCACCAGCCTTCAGTTCGCCCTTGGTTATGGTCTCGGTGACCCCGTTGGCGGCGAACGTGTTGGTGGCCAGCGACGCCGAGAGCTTCCACGCCATGGAGACGTAACCGGAGCAGTCGGTCCTGTAGTTCTGGTAGGAGCCGCCCTGGTCGTAGTCCAGGCCGAGGCCGACCCAGCTCTTCGCTCTGCTGATCACGGCGGATCGCGTGATCTCGGGAGCCATGGCGGAGGCCGACCGCGCCAGCCCCTGTCGCTCCGCCGGCACCGCGAGATACGGCCCCTGGCCGGGGCTACCGGTGTCGCTCACTGCGATCGGGGCCGGCGAGTCGGCCTGAGCGACCGTCGCACCCGCCAGAACTACACCGGTTGCGGCGAGGGCCACGGACGCGGCGATCACGCAGCGGAGGGGAGAACGGGTGGTCATGGGCATGGCAATACTCCAGGTGTGTGGAACGGCCGAGGTTCTGGCGGGGCGGGGAAGGCTTCCCCCAGAGGTGGTCCCGGGGCGCTGCCGGGTAGATCCCCGGCAGCGTTCCCTCGTTTGCTGGGACAACAATTGCCCAGCTCAGAGACATGCAGAAGGCCGATTCACTGGCCCGTATCGGCCGCGGCCGGTACGGTCCGCACTCTTGCCCCAGCGGGCTGGACACAAAGATGCGCGAAGCCCGTGAGGGTTTCGCGCATCAGGAAGGAGCAGGAGCGAATTTCGGTGGCGGCCACAGCCCACGCCCGGCCGGACGGTCAGCTGTGTGCGGGTAGCCAGTTCCTCTGAACCGCCAGAACTCCCGCTTCGAAGCGGCTGCGGGCTCCGAGCCGCTCCATGAGATCGGTGGCGATCCGCCGCGCCGTACGGGGCGACACACCGAGCCGCTTGGCTATCGCCTCGTCGGTAAGTCCCCTGGCGAGCAGTTTCACAGCCGTGGACTGCTGAGCCGTCAAACCGCCCGCACCTGCCACAGGAACGTCGGAGAGCGGCAGCGCCGCAGCCCACGTCGACTCGAACAGGGCGGACAATGCGGACAGGGTGCCTTGTCCCGTCAGCACCACCGCCCCGGCTGCGGTGTCATCACTACTGACTGGAATCACCGCCGCCGCTCCGTCGAAAATGATCATCCGCGTCGGCAGCGTGGCTGCCGTACGCACCTGACCGCCTATGGAAGCAAGCCAGTTGGCATGGTCGATGGACAACCGGCTGTTACGGACGCTCTCCAGATAGATCGTGCGCATGCGCACACCCCGCCCCAGCACCTCCGCATTGAGCGGACGGGCTGCGTCGATCGCGTCCTGGGGCAGATGACTGTTGGGGGAGAACGCCAGGACCTCGCACCGTGCTTCGCGTGTGAAGGTGATGAGACGGTCCCGTATGCGGTCCAGACCCACAAGTTGCTCGACTCCCGGCTCGGCGGTCGCAGGGCGGAGCTCCGCATACTCCGATATGAGCTGAGCCGCTGCGGCCCGGGACGTTTCCAGACGCTGCTGCTGCGCCGCCAGTTCGGCCTGCTGACGAGCCATGAGGATTTCCATCCCGATGTCCGGTGAGACCGCGCGCAGACGACCCGTACTCTCGGCGGACGGCCGCACCAGGCAAAGTTCGCTCAGCTCGTCCAGCGCGTCTCGCGTCGCGCTCTCGGTGAGGCCCAACTCTGCCGCTAGAGCGAGGACACCCAGATCCGGCTGCGTCAGCATCCCTCGGTAAACGGTCTCAACGGTCTTCTCCAGCCCCAGAGTCGTCAGCACGTTGGTTGTCCCCCCGGTCACTCCTGGCACATGTTTGTGTAGAGATCATTACAGGAACCACACGTTAATCCCTAGCTAATTCACGCCTGATCCTGAGGAGAGGCCCAAAGAGTCCTGTGCCGGAACGGGCCTTCCCATATGGTCGGCAAGTTGCCCAGACATTGAGATCTTGGACAGATGCACCTCGTCCACGCGCATGTCGAAATGCTCGCCCCAGCAGAAGTTCCGGCGGATATACGTGCGTTGATGCGGGCCGGCCTGAGAGCCGATTACCACGCCCGGGTTGAGCACCTCGCAGTGCATCACAGGTCCGACCACCTCTTCACCCTGGGCTTCTTCATCGTGTCTGAACGATGGGATCTGGCCGAAAAGCATGCGGCGGAGGTCTGCGGCCGCATGCTGAAAGCATCTGGGCTCCGCGAGGCTCGACTCCTGAGCACGGGGGCCCCGTCCATAGCCCCCTCGTTCCACGGCCCGAACAGGTTCTTCCCGTAGCTCGGCGTGGGCCGCGAAATCCGCGTCTGGACTCAACCGTCCAGGACCCTTTCAGTCCACCTTTCCGCTCTTCCTGGCCGCCCGAGCTGCAGCTTGGCTATGGGCACCGGACGACACGACCTCACTGCGGTGAGTCGGCCCGTGCGGCAGGAAACTATCGCCCCCGCTCGCCGCCAAGCGGTACATCTGGAAGGAAATCGTCACCATGCGCTTTATCCGTCTGGCCAACGCGGCCGCCGTCACCGTCACCCTCGCCATCGGGCTCTCCGCCGGCATTGCCGCATCGGTCGGGCTGGACAAGCCGCCCGTCGCGACGGCGCAGGACATCCTCTGGATGTGACCGCGAGGAACCCCGACCGAGTCACCCTTGCTTCGAGCCCGCTCGAAGGAGTTGGCTTGGGCTCCATGAAGTACACGCAGCTCGGACGCACCGGACTCAAGGTCAGCCGCCTCGTCCTGGGGACGATGAACTTCGGCCCCCAGACCAACGAGAGCGACAGCCACGCCCTCATGGACGCCGCCCTGGAGGCGGGAGTCAACTTCTTCGACACCGCGAACGTCTACGGCTGGGGCGAGAACAAGGGCCGCACCGAGGAGATCCTCGGCACCTGGTTCGCGCAGGGCGGCGAGCGCCGCGACAAGGTCGTGCTCGCCACCAAGGTCTACGGCAACATGGGGGCCGACGGCGAGGCGTGGCCCAACCACGACAAGCTGTCCGCCCTGAACATCCGCCGGGCCGTCGACGCGAGCCTCAAGCGCCTGCAGACGGACCACATCGACCTGTACCAGTTCCACCACGTCGACAGGTCCACCCCGATCGACGAGATCTGGCAGGCCATCGACGTCCTGATCCAGCAGGGCAAGATCCTCTACGCCGGCTCGTCCAACTTCTCGGGCTACAAGATCGCCCAGGCCAACGAGCGTGCCCGGCAGCGCGGCAGCTACGGCCTGGTCAGCGAGCAGTGCATCTACAACCTGATGCAGCGCGGCGCCGAGATGGAGGTCATCCCGGCCTCCCAGGAGTACGGCCTCGGGGTCATCCCCTGGTCACCGCTGAACGGCGGTCTGCTCGGCGGCGCGATCCGCAAGGAACGCGAGGGCGGCGGCGCCCGGTCCACCTCCGGCCGGTCCGCCGACGCACTGGCCGACCCGGCGGTACGGGCGCGCGTCCAGGCCTACGAGGACCTGCTGGAGAAGCACGGCCTGGAGCCGGGCGAAACCGGCCTCGCCTGGCTGCTGACCCGGCCCGGCGTCACCGGCCCGATCTCCGGCCCGCGCACCCGCGAACAGCTCGACTCCGCCCTGCGCGCGGTGGAACTGGAGCTGTCCGACGAGGTGCTGTCCGCCCTGGACGAGATCTTCCCGGGCCCGGGTCCGTCGCCGGAGAACTTCGCCTGGTAGGACACGGTGGGCGGCGGCCGTCCCCGGCGGGCTCAGCCCCCGAGGGCGGCCGCCGCCGCGACGAGGACGAACATCAGCACGAGCACGGCCGCCATGATGCGGTTTCTGGTCTTCGGGTCCACGCGAGGAGCCTAGCCGTCCCGCTCACCGCCCCAGTCGCCAGGCCCGCACCACCTCGTAACGCGGCTGCTCACCCGGTACCCCTGCGACGGGCAGGTTGCTGCGTACGAGCGCGAGTTCGCCCGCCTGCCAGCGCACGCCCTCGAAGTCCTCCAGCGCGGCCGCGAACGGAGTGAGGTCGGCGTTGACCCGGCTGCGGGCCAGGGTGAGGTGCGGGGTGTAGTGCCGGTGCTCCTCCATCGCCACCCCGGCCTTGCGGGCGGCGGCATGGGCGCGTCCGGCCAGCAGCCGGAGCGTGTCGAGGCCGCCGGCGGCTCCCGCCCACAGCGCCCGCCCGTCGAAGCGTCCGCCGCCGTGGATCCGGAGCGGGAAGGGCTCGGTCCGGTGCGCGGCGCGCTCCAGCCGGGTGAGGAGGTCCGGCAGCAGTTCCTCGTCGACGTTCCCGAGGAAGGCCAGCGTGTAGTGCCAGCCCGCACGGGCCGTCCAGCGCAGGTCCCCGGCCCCGGGCAGCGCGTGCAGCGCGGCGACGGCCCCGGCCAGTTCGTCGGCGGCGGGCTCCGGCGGCAGGACGGCGGCGAAGAGTCTCTGGCTGCTCATGCGGCGAGTGTCCCAGCGTCCCTACGTGTCCGGGGGGCCGGGCCTATCGTTGTACTACGCGGCTACCCGCGCCGTGCGGCAGCGGGGAGGAGCGGCACGATGACCGTCGTCGACGACAGGATCGAGATGGCCGACACCAGCGACGAGCGCACCCTGGACATGATGTTCGAGTGGCTTGAGCCCACCCCCGAGGGATTCAAGGTAGAGATCGTCGAGGGGAACATCTACATGTCGCCGCAGCGGGACACGCACTGGGAGATCATCTTCGACCTCTTGGAGCAACTGCGCACCGCCTATTCGCGACAGCAGTTGAAGACGGACGTGCGGATCGACTTCCCGGGACGTCTCAACGGGTTCGCCTCCGACGTGGTGGCTCTCTCGGAAGGCGCGGTCAAGGATGCCAAGGGCCACTGGCGCTACCAGGACATCGAGTTCGTCGCCGAGGTGATCTCCAAGGACACGGCCGCCAACGACTACGGCTCCAAGAAAGCCACATACGCCACCGCGGGCGTGCCGGTGTACCTCATCGCCGACCCGTACACCGGCACGTGGCACCTTCACACGCTTCCCAAGGACGACGAATACCGCAGTCTGCTGAGCCTCGATTTCGGCTCGGCAGTCGATCTCACCGGCACGGTCGTGGGCCTCACGCTGGAGACGGGCGACTTCCCCCGCGACTGAACGCGAGAACGCCGCCCCCTCCGGCGGGGAGGGGGCGGCGTACGAGGGCGGTGCTCAGGCGGCCGTGGCCAGCTGTTCGCGCGGGACGAACCGCACGTGCGGGCGGCCCGGGCGCAGGTCGACCTTGAGGCGCAGGCCGCCGACGCGGGTCAGGGCGAAGCCGACGCCGAGCGCGGCCAGCATCGAGATCGTCCCGCCGACCGCCATACCGGTCCGGGCGCCGTAGGTGTCGCTGATCCAGCCGACGATCGGGGCGCCCACCGGCGTACCCCCGGCGAAGACCATCATGTAGAGGCTCATCACCCGGCCCCGCATCTCCGGGTCCGCGGCCATCTGGACGCTCGTGTTGGCGATGATGTTGGTCGTCAGGCCCAGCATGCCGATCGGGACCAGCAGCAGCGAGAACAGCCAGACGGACGGCGACAGCGACGCGGCGACCTCCAGGACGCCGAACACGGTGCCCGCGCCCACCAGCATCCGCAGCCGCGAGGAGCGGCGCCGGGCGGCCAACAGGGCTCCGACCAGGGAGCCGGACGCCATCAGGATGTTGAAGAACGAGTACAGCCCGGCACCGCCGCGGAAGATGTCGTCCGCGAAGGCGGTCAGCCAGATCGGGAAGTTGAAGCCGAACGTGCCGACGAAGCCGACCAGGACGATCGGCCAGATCAGATCAGGTCTGCCCGACACGTAACGCAACCCCTCGCGAAGCTGCCCCTTGGCACGCTTGACGGTCACGGACGGGTGAAGCTCGCTCGTCCGCATCATCAGCAGTCCGACGAGCGGCGCGGCGAACGACAGGCCGTTCAGAAGGAACGCCCAGCCGCTGCCGACCGTGGTGATGAGGACACCGGCGACGGCGGGGCCGATGAGCCGGGCGGACTGGAAGTTGGCCGAGTTCAGACTGACGGCGTTGCGCAGCTGCGCGGGACCGACCATCTCGGACACGAACGACTGGCGCGCGGGGTTGTCGACGACCGTCACCATGCCGAGCAGGAACGCGATCAGATAGACGTGCCAGACCTGGACGACGCCCGAAAGGGTGAGGGCGGCGAGTGCGATGCCGCACAGGCCGAGCGCCGCCTGGCTGATGAGCAGCAGCCGCCGCTTCGGGAGCCGGTCGGCGATGACGCCTCCGTACAGGCCGAAGAGCAGCATCGGGAGGAACTGGAGGGCCGTGGTGATACCGACGGCGGCCGCGGACCCGGTGAGGCTCAGGACGAGCCAGTCCTGCGTGATGCGGGACATCCAGGTACCGGTGTTGGAGATCACGGCGCCCGTGGCGAACAGGCGGTAGTTGCGTATCTTCAGCGACGAGAAGGTCCCGCCGGTCTTGCTCTCGTGGGCGGATGTCGGTGCGGGGGCGGAGTCTGCTCCGGATCCCGTACTCAAAAGGGTTCGCCTCCTCGGGCGTATACGTCGTTCGGACTGACGGGGATGTGGACGTGGGCGCCGCGGGCTGCCGGCCCGGGTGCCACGCCTGGGATCACAGGTGGGCGAGCTTCTCCAGCACGGGCGCTGCGGCCCGCAGCGTCGCCCACTCCTCCTCGTCCAGGCCCTCGGCGAGGTTGGCCAGCCAGGCGTTCCGCTTGGAGCGGCTCTCGGCGAGCATGGCTTCCGCCTGCTCGGTCCGGCTGACCATCTTCTGCCGACGGTCGTCGGGGTGCGGTTCCAGTCTGACCAGGCCCTTGGCTTCCAGCAGCGCGACGATGCGGGTCATCGACGGGGGCTGCACGTGCTCCTTGCGGGCCAGCTCACCGGGAGTGGCCGATCCGCAACGGGCCAGAGTGCCGAGCACCGACATCTCGGTGGGGCTCAGCGACTCGTCGACTCGCTGGTGCTTCAGGCGACGGCCCAGCAGCATCACGGCGGAGCGAAGGGAGCTCACGGCGGCGGCACTTTCGCCGTCGTGGATCAGGTCAGGCATGTTCATTAGCGTAACTCATTAGCTCTGCTAAATACCAACCGGGTGGTACACGCGCGAGAAACTGATCACCCGAACGAGTGAGTATGGGCCGGAAACCGCCCCGGAACGGCCATCCGTGCCGCGACCCTGCTTGGCATGGGATCGACAGTGCTCAGCCTGCGCATAGACGGTGAGCTGCTCGAGCGGCTCCGCCGGCACGCCGCCAGACGCGGCATGACCGTCCAGGACTACGTGGTCAGGACGCTCGTACGCGACGATTTCGACGAACGCTTCCACGCGGCCGTCGACGAGACGGAGAAGTTCTACGGGGCGGATCCCCGTCACCCGGACCCGGCCGACCGGGTCACCTGACGGAGTTCCGCCCCGTAGGGGTGGACGCGTCCGCACGCGCCTACGTGAGGCCGAGCCCCGGCATCGCGTAGTAGAAGACGAAGACCGCGGACACCACGTACATGGCGACCGGCACCTCACGCCCGCGTCCCGCCACCAGGCGCATCACGCTGAAGGCGATGCAGCCGATGCCGATGCCGTTGGTGATCGAGTACGTGAACGGCATCATCAGCATCGCGAGGAAGGCCGGGACCGCGAGCGTCATGTCGCTCCAGTCCACGTCCCGCACATTGCCCGCGAGGATCAGGAACCCGACCGCGACCAGGGCCGGAGTGGCCGCCTGCGAGGGGACCATCGTCGCCAGGGGCGTCAGGAACAGCGCCACCGTGAAGAGCAGCCCGCTCACCACGCTCGCCAGCCCGGTACGGGCCCCTTCGCCGACGCCCGCCGTGGACTCCACGAAGCACGTCGACGCCGAGGAGGAGCTCAGACCGCCCGCTGCGACGGCGACACCGTCGACCAGCAGGACCCGGTTGATGCCCGGGAAGTTGCCGTCCTTGTCCATCAGCTTCGCCTCGTCGCCGACACCGAGGATGGTGCCCATCGCGTCGAAGAAGCAGGACAGCAGCACGGTGAAGACGAAGAGGACGCCGGTCACCACCCCGACCTTGTGGAAGCCGCCGAACAGGCTGACGTGGCCGATCAGGCCGAAGTCCGGGGACGACACGGGATTGCCGGGCCACTTCGGGACGGTCAGGCCCCAGGCCTCGGCCGGCAGGTCCGCGACGGCGTCGATGACCAGCGCCACCACCGTCATGGCGACGATGGAGATCAGGATCGCGCCGGACACCTTGCGCACGATCAGGCCGAGGGTCAGCAGCGTGCCGAGGATGAAGACCAGCACGGGCCAGCCGTGGAGGTGACCGTCGTTGCCGAGCTGCAGCGGCACGGTGGTGTGCGCGGCGTCGGGGATGCGGGAGACGAAGCCCGAGTCGACCAGACCGACCAGCAGCACGAACAGGCCGATGCCGATCGCGATGCCCTTGCGGAGGGACCGCGGCACGGCGTTCATCACGCGTTCCCGCAGCCCGGTCGCGACCAGCAGCATCACGACGATGCCCGCGAGCACGACCATGCCCATGGCGTCGGCCCAGCTCATCCGGGGGGCGAGCTGGAGGGCGACGACGGTGTTGACGCCGAGACCTGCGGCGAGCGCGATCGGCACGTTGCCGATGACACCCATCAGGAGCGTGGAGAACGCGGCCGCCAGCACGGTGGCCGTGACGAGCTGGCCCCCCTGGAGCTGGTGCCCGTACATGTCCTTCGCGCTGCCGAGGATGATCGGGTTCAGCACGATGATGTACGCCATGGCGAAGAACGTGGCGAACCCGCCGCGGATCTCGCGCGCGACGGTCGACCCCCGCTCGGAGATCTTGAAGAAGCGATCGAGGGAGCCGAGCGACTGCTGCGGCCCCTGAGGCTGACCGACCGGAGCGGTGGCCGAGGAGGACATGTATGACCTTCAGTCGTGCATCGAGGGGGGATTAAATACAGTCAGACTTGGATGTTCACACGAATGAATTGAGTCATCCATAAGCAGATTCAGTATGAATACATAAGGCAAAGATCGCTATCTCCGCGCGTAGACCCTTGCGCCGACTGGCCGTGCGGCTCTCGGGCCGGGGCCCGGCCCTTGAGTCCCTGAGCCCGCCGGTGGTGACGGGCCGGGCCCTTAGACTGACCGCATGGAGAAGTGGACACCGAAGCACGAGGCACCCGAGCCCCTGGAGGGCCCGGTCGTCGCCACCATCACCGGCGGCACGATCCTCTGGTTCGTCCTCTTCCTCGTGCAGGTCCCCTTCTACGGCTGGTTCGACGACCGCGGACACGCCTGGTGGATCTGGGTCTGCCTGGCCGGCGCCGGACTGGGCCTGATCGGCATCTGGTACGTCCGGGGACGCGACGCCGCGATCAAGCGGGCCGCCGCGCAGGCGGCCGCCGGCCCGGACACCGCTCAGCACTGACTCTCCGGGCCCCGGCACACGCCCGCCGCCCCTACGGCATCCCCCCGGCCGACCCGCAGGCCCCCGGGCCGTCCCTCTCCTCCCCCGGTCGGATCTTCCGGCTCCCGGCGGGTGAACCACGCGTTCCGCCCGTACGGTCGGAATCATGACTCAGCGGGCACTCGACTCCTCCGGCGAGAAACCGGAACCCGTACCTGCCTCCGAGGTGGCCGTCCCGGCGGGCGGCCTGACGACGGCCCAGGTGGCCGAACGGGTCGCCCGGGGCGAGGTCAACGACGTACCCGTCCGCTCGTCCCGCTCCGTCGCCGAGATCGTCCGCGCGAACGTCTTCACCCGGTTCAACCTGATCATCGGCGTGCTCTGGGTGATCTCACTCATCGTCGCGCCCATCCAGGACAGCCTCTTCGGCTACGTGATCATCGCGAACACGGGCATCGGCATCATCCAGGAGTGGCGGGCCAAGAAGACCCTGGACGGTCTCGCGGTGATCGGCGAGGCGAGACCGTCCGTGCGGCGGGACGGGATCTCCGCCGAGGTGTCCGTCTCCGAGATCGTCCTCGGCGACCTGATCGAGCTCGGCCCCGGGGACAAGGCGGTCGTCGACGGCACCGTCGCCGAGGCCGACAGCCTGGAGATCGACGAGTCGCTCCTGACCGGCGAGGCCGACCCCGTCGTCAAACGGCCGGGCGACCCCGTGATGTCCGGCAGCTTCGTCGTCGCGGGCGGCGGGGCGTTCACGGCCACCAAGGTCGGCCGCGAGGCCTACGCTGCGCAGCTCGCCGAGGAGGCCTCCCGCTTCACCCTCGTCCGTTCCGAACTGCGCAGCGGCATCAGCACGATCCTCAAGTACGTCACGTGGATGATGGTGCCGACGGCGACCGGGCTGATCATCAGCCAGCTGGTCGTCAAGAACGACAATTTCAAGGACTCGATCGCCCGCACCATCGGCGGCATCGTCCCGATCATCCCCGAGGGACTGGTCCTGCTCACCTCGGTCGCCTTCGCGATCGGCGTCATCAGGCTCGGCCGCAAGCAGTGCCTCGTGCAGGAACTGCCCGCCATCGAGGGCCTGGCCCGGGTCGACGTGGTCTGCCTGGACAAGACCGGCACCCTCACCGAGGGCGGCATGGACGTCACCGAGGTCCGCCCGCTGAACGGCTCCGACACGGCGTACGTGCACCGTGTCCTGGCCGCGCTCGGGGCCTCCGACCGCCGCCCGAACGCCAGCCTGCAGGCCATCATCGACGCCCACCCGGACGACGTGGGCTGGGCCGTCACCGAGGCCCTGCCGTTCTCCTCGGCCCGCAAGTACAGCGGAGCGGCCTTCACCGAGACCGGTGGAGGGGTGTCCGCCTGGCTGCTCGGCGCGCCCGACGTGCTTCTCCCCGCCGACGACCCCGCACTCGCGGACACCGGCCGCCTCAACGAACAGGGCCTGCGCGTCCTGCTGCTCGCCCGTGCGCACGCCGAGCTGGGCGCCCCCGACCCGGCCGCGGGGGCCGTGCCCACGGCGCTCGTCGTCCTGGAACAGCGGCTGCGGCCGGACGCCGGGGAGACCCTGGCCTACTTCGCGGACCAGAACGTCGACGCCAAGGTCATCTCCGGTGACAACGCCGTCTCCGTGGGCGCGGTCGCCCAGAAGCTGGGGATGCCCGGCGCCGAACACCCTCTCGACGCCCGTCGGCTTCCCGCCGAACGGGACGCCATGGCGGCGGAGATCGAACGCAACGCGGTCTTCGGCCGGGTCACCCCACAGCAGAAGCGCGACATGGTCGCGGCCCTCCAGTCACGCGGGCACACGGTCGCGATGACCGGCGACGGCGTCAACGACGTACTCGCCCTGAAGGACGCCGACATCGGGGTCTCCATGGGCTCCGGCTCCGAGGCGACCCGGGCGGTGGCCCAGATCGTGCTGCTCGACAACAGCTTCGCCACGCTCCCCTCGGTCGTGGCCGAGGGCCGCCGGGTCATCGGCAACATCACCCGGGTCGCCACCCTGTTCCTGACGAAGACCGTCTACTCGGTGCTGCTGGCGATCCTCGTGGTCTGCTTCCAGGTGGAGTACCCGTTCCTGCCGCGCCACCTCACGCTGCTCTCGACGCTCACCATCGGCGTCCCGGCGTTCTTCCTGGCGCTGGCCCCCAACAAGGAGCGGGCCCGGCCGCACTTCGTGCGCCGGGTCATGCGGTACTCGGTCCCGTCCGGGATCATCGCCGCGGCCGCCACCTTCGCGACGTATCTGGTGGCCCGGCACATGTACCGCGGGCCGGGAGCCCTGGAGGCGGAGACCAGCGCGGCCACACTCACGCTGTTCCTGGTCTCGATGTGGGTCCTGGCGATCATCGCCCGCCCGTACACCTGGTGGCGGGTCGTCCTCGTCGCCGCGATGGGGCTGTGCTTCCTGATCGTGCTGTCGGTGCCGTGGCTCCAGGACTTCTTCGCGCTGCGGCTCGTGGGCATGACCACCCCGTGGACGGCGGTCGGGATCGCGGTGGCAGCGGCGGCCGTCCTGGAGCTCGCCTGGAGGCTGGTCGGCCGCCGCTTTCCCACGTAGATCCGCGAGGGTGTGCCTTCTCGCTACTTCACGTCGACGAAGTCACCCGCGGCCGTGACGGTCGGGGTGGTGGAGGTGCCGGCGAAGCTGTAGCGCCAGTAGCCGTCGACCGACGCCGTGACGGTGGTCTTCAGCGCGCCGGTGCTGTTGGTCTTGATGGTCTTGACGGTGCTGTAGGTGCTGCTGGTCTTCTTGCGGAACTGCAGCTTGACGGGCTGACCCGCGTAGCCGTGGTAGGCGAAGTCCTCCCAGTTGGCACGCGACAGCTTGCCGGTGACCGTGATGGTCTTGCCCTTCTTGACGGGCTCGGGCGCGGCGTTGACGGTGATCCGGGAGACACGCTGGACGCGGGCCGTGGAGTAGAAGTCGGTGTACGCGACCGCGCTCTGGTCGGCGGCGAGCGCACCGGCGGAGACGTGCCAGGTGCCGGCCAGGGCGTTCTTGTACAGGTCGTCGCCGGGGTACGCCGTGATCGTCAGCGTGCAGGTGGCGGTGGTGGCGTTGGAGCTCTTGCAGGACGCCACGTCCTCGTTGGGCATCAGCAGACCGTCGATGTCGTTGTCGACGTTCGTGCCGTGCCACAGGTCGACGTAGGCGTCGGACACGCCGGACGCGTGCGAGGCGGTGACGGAGACGGTGAACTTCTTCGCGGCCGTCGTGCCGACGGTGATGTCCTTGCCGCCGTTGACGACGACCTTCGAGATCACCGGCAGCGCCGAGGCGGCACGCGCGGACGCGCGGGGGGCCTTGTTCGCGGTGATGCCGAACACGTCGGCCGCGGTGGGCTTGTGCAGATTCGGAACGGCCGTGCCGTCCGCCTGCGCCGCCGGCACGGCGAGGGCGGACAGAGCCAGGGCGCCGGAAACCGCGGCGACAGTGGCGCGAATACGCATGTGTTCCCCAGTGGAGAAGGGGGTCCGTGGCAAGTCCTGAGACTGGCGGTCCCCGTGTGGTCTGCGAGTCTGGTGACTCGACAGACCAGACAGGTTTCACATGTGAATGGTTGTATGCCCGGACGACTTTTCTGTGAAGATCACATGAATCAGTCGAACCAGCGGTCCCGGGCCAGCTCCTCCGTACGGGACGGGTCCTCCAGCAGCGCGGCCACCTCGAAGCGGCGCGGCCACTGACCTGCCGCCCACGCGAGCCCGGCCGCCACGCCCTCCAGCGTGGCGGCGTGCACCACGCCGTCCGGGGTGCGCCGCCAGTCCAGCTCCGTGCCTCCGGCCCGCAGCTCGGAATGCTCCACGTACGCCTCGGGGGTCCCCGCGCCGAGCAGGATGCGCACGGAGTCGGGCACCCGGTGCTCCTCGCCCTCCGTCGTCACCGCGGCCTCCACGCTCTCGCCGAGCCGCCGCACCTGGAGCATCTCGGCCAGCTCGGCCGCACGCGCCGGGGCGACCGGCAGGAGTGGAAGCCCGCCGCTCAGGGGCAGCAGGTCCGGGGCGTCCGCGATCAGGGCGTCCGCCGCGTCGACCACCCGCACCTCGTCGTCGACCACGGCCCGCAACTCGTCCGGCAGCGTGACCTGTTCGGGATCCATCTCGGCGAGCGCCGTGTAGAGCGAGTGGAGCTGTACGGGGCCCACGGGACGCTCCTCGTCCGCGAGCCGGCTCAGCAGCTCCGCCGCGCCGCCCGGCTCGTCCAGGAGCGCCGCCACCGACGTCCGGACCCCGAGCGCCCGCAGCACCTGCGCGTCGTCGAAGCCCGTCGCGTCCACGGCGTCGTAGAGGCCCGCCAGGCGCGGGTCCCCGCCCGCCGCGCGCAGGCCCGCCGGACGGCGGCCGTCCAGCACCGGGTGGTCGCGCAGCCACCACGCCGTGTAGGGCCGCACGGACTGCGTGGTGCCGTCCGGGAGCAGCACCCGCACCGGCTGGGTCAGCGCGTCGCGCAGCGGGGGCTCGGCCAGCATCGCGAGAGCCTGCGGCCACGCGTCGTCGTCGACGAGGTCCAGGTCGCGTACGGCGACGAGCTCGGTGGCGACCGGCGGCACCGGGGTGTCCGGGAGCTGGTCCAGGACGTCCTCGCACCACACGTCGACGGCGTCGAGCAGCCCGGCGTCGTCCGGCTCGGCGAAGTCGCCGTCCCGGGGCTCCAGTTCGTCCGGGTCCAGGACGACGTCGGCGGCCCGTACGAGCGCGAAGGTGGCCAGCACCCCGCAGGCGGTCAGGGGCTGCTCGCCCCAGCGTCCGGCCAGCTCCTCGTCGCACAGGGCGAGTTCGCCCTCGCGCATCACCTGGGCGAACGGGCTTCCCGGCAGCACGAGTTCACCCGCCGGCGCGGGCTCGCCGTCCTCGTCGGGCAGGGCGAGCGCGGCCAGCCAGGGCTCGTCACCCGGCGCGAGGTCCGCGTCCCGCACGAGCGTGAGGACGGTCTCCGCCAGCTCGTCGCCGTCCAGCGCCTCCTCGTCCCACACCTCGCCCGCGTCCAGCGAACCCGCGACGGCGGCCCGGACCTGCGGGGTCCCCAGCACCGCACGCGGCGTGGCGGGCAGGGCGCCCAGCTTCTCCAGCAGCGGGTGCGCGGCATCCGGATGGGCCACCTTCAGCCCGAGCCTGGCCAGCCGGCCGAGCACCGGCCCGGTCGGCGCGTCGGGCAGCGGCAGGAGGACCTGGCGGGGTCCGATGGTGGTGCGCGGGGCGTCCGCCGGGCCGGCGAGGGGTACGGGCAGACCCGTGAGCCGGTCGGGATCGACGCCGCCCAGGCTGTCGTACAGCCGCCGCCACCACTCCGGGTCGCGCTCCAGGCCGGCCAGCCGGTCGATGGCCTCGGTCAGCGGGACCCGGGCGACGCCGAGCGTGCGCAGCTCCACCCGGCGTTCCAGCCCGGCGGGGAGCAGGCAGGGCAGGACCTCGGCCAGGACCCGCACGGTCTCGGCGCCCACGCCCTCGACCACCTCGGCCTCCACCGGCCGCAGTGCGGTCGTCGCCTGCTGCGGGGCACCGCCACCGTCCCAGTCGTCCCACTGCGCGGCGGACTCGGAGGGGTCGCGGGGCGCGGCGGGCTCCAGGAACGCGACCCGGGGCAGCCGCTCCAGGATCGCGGCGCGCAGCGCGCCGTCGAGCTGCCCCTTGCCGAGCACGCCCGGGGCCAGCGCGATCGTGGCGACGGACACGGGCTCCCACTCGGCGAGCAGCCGCGCGTACGCGTCGGCCGCCCGCTCCACGAGGAAATCGGTCAGCGGGCCGGGGGCGGGGTGGCGGCGGGTGGTGTCGAGCGGCAGCGAGGCGATCAGCAGGGCCGGGACCCCGAGGGGTTCGTCGGTGGGGGTCGGCGCGTGCACCACGGGCGCCGTACGGGGGTGCTGGGGCGCGCCGTCGCCGTCCACCGGCACCGCCCACGTGACGGACCAGTGGGGCCGCAGCCGTTCCTCGACGGGCCGGTCGGCGAGCAGCCCGGGCTCCAGGGGGCCGCTCGCGGCGACGGTGCGCCAGCGGTGCAGACCGTGCGCGGAGTCGTCGACGTGGACGTACGGCCCGTGCTGCGAGCGTCCCAGCGTCCGCACGCCGTCGGGGGTTTCGATGACGACCTCGGCCAGGCCCGGCAGCGTCAGGAGCAGCGCGTCGTCCACCCCGTCGAGCAGCCTGCCCACGAGGTCCTCGGCCACACCGTCGCGGAGCGGGAGGACGACGACCGTGTCGTAGCCGTCGGGGGCACCGCCCTCGGCGGGCAGCGGAAGCCGGAGGAGCGGGACGTGTCCGTCACGGCGGCGCAGCTCGTCACCGAGGCCCGGACTGCCGACGGCCGCCTGCCGCGCGAGGTCGCGGGCCTCCGCCAGGGACCAGCGGACACCTCCGTGGCGCCCGATGACGGCGGGCTCGTCGCTGACGGCCAGCACCGCGGCGAAGCCGACGCCGAAGCGGCCGACGGCCGACTCGTGGCCCTCGCGCTTGGCCGAGGCACGCAGCGTGCTCAGCGACTCGACGCCGGTCGCGTCGAGGGGGGCACCGGTGTTGGCGGCGGCCAGGACGGCGGGGCCGTCGCCGGACGCCGCGTGCAGGGTGAGCCGGAGCCGGCCGGGGGCGCCCGCGCGGGCCGCGGCGTCGGCGGCGTTCTGGGCCAGCTCGACGACCAGCCGGTCGCGGTAGCCGCCGAGGACGAGGTCCTCCTCGGCGTTGGCGTCCTCCCGGAAACGGGCGGGACCCGAACCCCAGGCGTCGAGCACGCCGCGCCGCAGTCGCGCCGTCCCGAACGGATCGGCCCCCTCGGTCGCATTCATGCCCACGCTCGTACTCCGCTCTTCCGGTGACCCGTGACGCCAAGTGTGCGCCCGAAGGTACCGCGACCGGGAAGGCCGTGATCGCCGCCCGGCCACGGCCCGGGGCCCGTCGGGAGGGAAGGCACGCGGAGGGGCCGGCGGCTACGGCACCGCGTCACGGGCACGCCGCACGGGCCCGGCGCGCGGCGCCGGACCCCGTGGTGCGCGGATGCGTCAGGAGTGGCCGAGGTCCTCGGTCGTGCCGTCCGGCCTGGCCGGGACCGAGCCGGAGTCCTCCGGGGGCCGCAGCGTGTAGTCGTCCACCCGCAGGGTGTCCAGGGCGTGCGGGGCGGGCCTCACCGGCTTCGGCATGAGGGCCGCCTCGGAATGCCCGCCGCAGCCGTAGGACAGCGAGACCACGCGGCCGTCGGCCGGGGCGAACTCGTTCGCGCACACGCCGAACGCCTGCCGCAGCGAGCCGGCCATCGGCACGAGGAACGCACAGGTGACACACGACGCGGGCGCCGCCTGCGCCATCGGTGTCCTCGCGCCGAACTCCTCGTCCCACCGGTCCGCCGCCAGCCCCAGGCCGTACCGGGACAGCACCCGCGCACGCCGGGTGCCGAGCTCGTCGGCGACCGAGGCGATCGAACCGCGGCTCGTCCCGGGCCGCGTCGTCAGCTCCGCGTCCTCCACGTCGACCACGGCGGCGAGTTCCTGGGAGACCTCGGAGACGGCGGAGTTCGGCGGGGGCTCGTCCTCGCCGGTCCAGCCCGGTTCGAGACGGGGGTCCTCCGCCTCGGTGGGCAGCAGGTCGCCCGGCCCCATGTCGCCGGGCCTGAGCCGCTCGCTCCACGGCACCCACTCCGGGGCGAGGAGCGCGTCGGAGCCGGGCAGCAGCACCGTTTCGTCAAGCGTGACGTTCTTGGCGCGCGATGCCCTGGCGACCGTCACCGCCCAGCGCCAGCCCCGGTAGCCGGGCTCCTTGGACTCGAAGTAGTGGGTGACGACCCGGTCTCCCTCGGAGACCAGGCCCACGTGCTCACCCACCACTCCGGGCGCCGCGGCCTCCTCGGCCGCCGCGCGCGCGAGGTCTACCGCCTCGGCGCACAGACGGTCGGGGGCGGGGGTACGGGCCGTACGGCTTCGCGTCGTCGCAGCACTCACAGGTCTCGCTTCTCTCCATACGCCGTCTCACGAGCGCGCCAGCGACTCCATCGATGTCCGATTTCGGCCATGACGGTGGTGAACGGAGCGGACCTGGGGGCCGCGTCGACGTCCACACCCGTCGTGCCTGCCTCGGGCGCGCCTTCTGCAATCCATTCTGCGGGATCGCGGAGAGGCGCGCGGCCAAGAACAACCGCCGGTGGCGCGTGAGTGCACGCTACCCTCTCCGCCGCCCCGCGCCCACCTGCCCGTCCCAAAACAGGACCGCGACCGTTCAGGACCCGCCCCGGAACGGTCGGGATCCGCAGGGGACCGACGGCACAGCCCGGCCGTTCACCGCTGCGGACGGACTCACCCGACGGAGCGGCCGTCGCCGCGCCCCGGCCCGATCATGGGTTCGTGACAGCGGGGCGTGGGGCACTATGACCACGTGGCCGCCGCCAGGTCGTCCGACGGATCCGGCCCGCTCCGCAGGGCGGGACGGGTGATGGGCCGTGCCCTGCGGGCCCCGTTCACGGGCACGGCGCGGGGTATCCGCAAGGCGACACACGCCCACGGGGCCGGGGAGTCCGGGCTCGGCAAGCTGATCGAGCTGCACGCGGTCAACGGCGCCGGCGACGTCATGATCACCGTGGCGCTGGCCTCCACGGTGTTCTTCTCCGTACCCACGGACGAGGCCCGCGGGCGCGTCGCGCTCTACCTCGCCGTCACCATGGCCCCCTTCACCCTGCTCGCCCCGGTGGTCGGCCCCCTTCTCGACCGGCTGCCGCACGGCCGCCGCGCCGCGATGGCCGGCGCGATGTTCGCACGGGCCGTACTCGCCATCACGATGTCCGGGGCGGTCGCCACGGGCGGGCTGGAGCTCTACCCGGCGGCTCTCGGGGTCCTGGTCTGCTCCAAGGCCTACGGAGTGGTCCGCAGCGCCGTCGTGCCCCGCCTCCTGCCACCCCGCTTCTCCCTGGTGAAGGCCAACTCACGGGTCACCCTGGCCGGCCTGCTGGCCACGGGCGTCGCCGCCCCGATCGGGGCGGGACTCCAGGCCGTCGGATCGCCCTGGCCGCTGTACGGGGCCTGCGTGATCTTCCTCGGCGGCACCGTCCTCGCCTTCACGCTGCCTCCCAAGGTCGACTCCGCGAAGGGCGAGCGCAAGGCCCGCCTCGTCCCGCCGCACGAGGAACCGGCCCGCCCCGCTCCCCCGCGGGACTCCGGGAAGCGGGGCCGGTGGACCGGCAGCACCAGGACCGACCGGAAGGGCAGGGAGAAACCGCCGGGACTCCGGTCCGTCGGGCCGTCCGTCCTGCACGGCCTCCAGGCGAACGCCGCGCACCGCGCGCTGTCCGGCTTCCTCATCTTCTTCCTGGCGTTCCTGCTGCGCGAGCATCCGCTCGCCGGGCAGAGCGCCGCCGTCTCCCTCGGCATCGTCGGCGTCGCGGCCGGCGCCGGAAACGCCTTCGGCACGGCGGTGGGGTCCTGGCTCAGGGCGCGCGGCCCCGAGGTGATCGTCGCGACGGTGCTGGGGCTCGCCCTGACCGCCGCCGTGCTCGCCGCGGTGTTCTTCAGCACGGTGATGGTCGCCGCGCTCACCGCGGTCGCCGGCTTCACCCAGGCGCTGTCGAAGCTGTCGCTGGACGCGATGATCCAGCGGGACGTGCCGGAGGAGGTGCGCACCTCGGCCTTCGCCCGCTCGGAGACGCTGCTGCAGATGTCGTGGGTGGCCGGCGGCGCGATCGGCATCGCCCTCCCCCTCAACGGAGTACTCGGCATGTCCGTCGCCGCCGGGCTCCTCGCCCTCGGCGCCTCCGCCTCCGTACGGGGCCTCCTGACGGCCGCGCGGCGCGGCTCACCGCACCCCCGCGTGGCGTGAGCGGCGTCGACCGATAACCTTCGGGCCATGACCGTTGCGTTCTTCTCCGGTAGGGGCCGCCGAATCGGCGTCGCCCTCGGTGCCGTGTCCGCGGGACTCCTTGTCCTGTCCGCCTGCGACAAGCCGACGCCGCTCGCCACCGTGACGGTCGGCGACAACTCGGTGAGCACCGAGGCCGCCTGCTACAACGACGGCAAGGCGCTCAAGGAGTCCGAGATCCAGGGCTGCCTGAACAAGAAGGCGGAGAAGTCCGTCGAGGTCGCGATGGACGACAAGGTCCGCTTCGGCGTCGACCCCGAGATCGCGGACAACGGCTGGACCCTGTTCATCAACGGCCAGCAGGCCGAGCAGGAGCCGTACAAGAAGACCTACCGGTCGATCCCGGGCAGCGCGTTCTTCGCCAGCCAGACCGGCGAGACCACCGCGTCCAAGACGCAGATCAGCATCGTCGAGACCAAGGGCCAGAAGCTCACCGGCGTCTGGCACTTCGAGCTCAAGAAGACCTCCTGATCCCCCTGACCTCCGAGGCCACCGCCGTGCGGGTGCTCGTCGTGACCGCCGTCCCGGCCGAACGGGACGCGGTCACGCGTGCTTTCGGGGGTGACCCGGAGGTCCGCGAGGTGCCCGGCGCACAGCTGCACCGCGCCGGGCCGTTCGACGTCGTGGCGGGCGGTGCGGGCCCGGCGGCCGCGGCGGCCGTCACCGCCTACGCCCTCGCCTCGGCGCCCGCCTCCGAGCCGTACGCGCTCGTCGTGTCGGCGGGCATCGGCGGAGGCTTCGCACCCGCCGCCCGTGTGGGCTCCCTCGTCGTGGCGGCCCGCATCGTCGCCGCGGACCTGGGCGCCGAGACCCCGGACGGCTTCGTGCCCGTCACCGGTCTCGGATTCGGCAGGGACACCTTCCTGCCGCCGGACACGCTGGTACGCGAGGTGGCCGCGGCCACGGGCGCGGTCACGGGCACCGTGCTCACGGTGTCCACCGTCACGGGCAGCGCGGCCCGTACCGCGGCCCTGCTGGCCGCGCACCCCGGAGCCGTCGCCGAGGCCATGGAGGGCTTCGGCGTCGCCGAGGCCGCGGCCGGGCTCGGCGTACCGGCCCTGGAGATCCGGGCCGTCTCGAACACCGTGGGGCCCCGCGACCGCGCGGCCTGGCGGATCGGGGACGCGCTGGCGGCGCTCACCGAGGCGTTCGGGAAGACCGCACACGTAGTGGAGAGTTGGAACCGGCATGACCGACACAGTGACTGACACCGCGCCCGACCCCGACGGCGCCTCGCAGCCGGCCCTCCGGATCGCCTTCTCGCCCTGTCCGAACGACACCTTCGTCTTCGACGCCTGGGCCCACGGAAGGGTCCCCGGCGCGCCGGCCCTCGACGTCACCTTCGCCGACATCCACCTCACCAACGGCATGGCCGAGCGCGGCGAGTTCGACGTGCTGAAGGTCTCCTACGCCGTCCTGCCCTGGGTGCTCGACGAATACGCCCTCCTGCCGTGCGGCGGGGCGCTGGGACGCGGCTGCGGTCCGCTCGTCCTCACCAGGGAGCCGGGCACGGACCTGACGGGAAAGACCGTCGCGGTGCCCAGCGAGCGCTCCACGGCGTACCTCCTCTTCCGGCTCTGGGCCGCCGAGGTCGTGCCGGGCGGTGTCGGCGAGATCGTCGTCATGCCGTTCGACGAGATCATGCCCGCCGTGCGCGACGGCCGGGTGGACGCCGGGCTCGTCATCCACGAGGCCCGCTTCACCTATCAGAACTACGGCCTGCACAGCCTGGCCGACATGGGCGAGCACTGGGAGCTCACCACCGGCCTCCCCATCCCCCTCGGGGCGATCATCGCCAAGCGCTCGCTCGGCGACGAGACCCTGAAGCGGCTCGCCGAGTCGGTCCGCACCTCGGTGCGCATGGCCTGGGACGACCCGCTGCAATCGCGTCCGTACGTCCTGGAGCACGCCCAGGAGATGGACCCCGCAGTGGCCGACCAGCACATCGGGCTGTACGTCAACGAATTCACCGCCGACCTCGGCGAGCACGGCTACGCGGCGATCCGCGGCCTGCTGACCCGCGCGGCGGCCGAGGGGCTCGTGCCCGCGCTCGGCCCGGACGCCCTGGCCTTCACCGGCCGCTGACGGTGGGGCCGGGCCGCAAGGGCCCGGCCGTACGTCAGACGTCGAGCTGGTCGGCGACCGCCCTCAGCAGCCCCGCGATCTTCGCCCCGGAGGCCTTGTCGGGGTAACGGCCCCGCTCCAGCATCGGCGTGATGTTCTCCAGGACCGTCGTCAGGTCCTGCACGATGGAGGCGAGTTCGTCGGGGCTGCGCCGCTGTGCGGCGGCCACGGACGGGGTGGGGTCGAGGATCACCACGGAGAGCGCCTGGTCACCGCGCTGTCCGGCGACCACGCCGAACTCGACGCGCTGACCGGGCTTGAGGGCCTCGACTCCGGCCGGGAGCACGGAGGAGTGGACGAAGACGTCCGCGCCGTCGTCGCGCGAAAGGAAGCCGAAGCCCTTTTCCGAATTGAACCATTTGACCTTACCCGTGGGCACGTCTGTCCTCGTCCTCGTACTCGTCGGTGTGCGGGAGAGCCGCGAACCGGCTCCGAATAGCGGTACGGCGGGTCTCCGACCCGCCACGTCCAAGGCTAGTGGCCCGGGGGCCGGACACAAGGCGTCGCCGAACGGTTCCACCGAGCTGGGAACTACCCTGGCCGGGTGACTACTACTCCTTCCGGCGCAGGCGACCGGCTCGTACGGGTCGGCGCGATCGTCTTCTTCATCGGCGCGCTGGCCACACTGGTCACCGTGGCCCCGCTGTTCCTCGGCACCGACCCCTTCCCGTCCGTCGCCTACGCGGTGTGCATGCTGATGGGACTGGGATTCCTGATCGCAGCCGCGGGGGTCGTGCGGTCGGTGTGGAAGAACTCACCGAAGCGCGCCGCAACGAGGTAGCGGTCCGGAACCCCTCCGGACTCCGGCTCCGGGAGAAGGCCGCGCACCTGCGGGACATTGGCGCGAATCGGGCCGTCCCGCTCCCCCGTCACCTCGGGCGGTACGCGCCGACGGCGGTCCGTCAGGTCGCCGCGAAGGTCCGCAGCCAGTCGGGGAACGCCGTGAGGTCCGGCAGGATCACCTCGGCACCGGCCTCGCGCAGCTCCGCCTCGTCGCACGGCCCGGTCGTGACACCGACCGACAGGGCGCGCGCGGCGTGCGCCCCGCGCACGTCCCCGGTGTGGTCGCCGACGTATATCCCGGCCCCGTGCTCCAGGAGCGCGGCCGCCTTGCCCTCGGCCCAGAGCCCACCGATCAGCAGGTCGGCACCGATGCCGAGGTGCGCGAGGTGCAGCTTGGCGTTCGGTTCGTACTTGGCGGTGACGACCATGGCCCGCCCCCCGAGCGCCTGGACCGCCTCGACGGCCTCACGGGCGCCGGGCATCGCGGTGGTCGGGGTGATCGCCCGGTCCGGGTAGACCGCGCGGTAGCGGTCGCAGACCTCCGCGACCGCCTCGGCCGGGAACCAGTTGGCCATCTCGTCCTCAAGGGGCGGCCCGAGCCGGCTGACGACCAGGTCGGTGTCGATGTACACACCCGTCTCGGCGGCCAGGGTCTCGTAGGCGGCCCTGATCCCGGGCCGGGAGTCGATGAGCGTCATGTCGAGGTCGAAACCGACCGTCAAGGTGTGTGAGGGCATGAGGCCCATTGTGCCGAGTGCCCCGGACACGAAAGCCCGCTCCTCCCGTCCCCTGTCCCTGTCCCTGGCCCGGTCCCCGTCACCGCCGGCCCTCCGCGACCGCCTTCCGCCTTCCCCTACCGAGGAATGACCGTTGACTCCGCACTCCCTGGCCTTCTACGTCCACACCGTCACCACCGGCACCGTGCTCGGCGCCCGCCCGACCGATTCCGCCGACCGCGTCGCGGCGGTCCTGGGGACCGACTTCGCCGAGGACGCCACCGGACGTCGGACGATGTTCCGCGACTACGGACTCGCCGAGTTCCACTTCCACCGTGATCGTGCCGGCGGCCCCTGGACGGGCCACCACTTCAGCCTCCAGGTGCACAGGCTGGCCCTCGGCCCCGTCGGCCTGCCGGGCCCGGTGCTCCGCGAGCGCTACGGACGCTTCGCCCCACGGCTCCGCTTCGAGAAGCTGCGGGGCCTGCTCCACAGACGCGGGGTCCCGCTGGTGGAGATCCCGGAGTACGCGGCGAACACGCCGCACTACCGCACGTTCTGGCAGCCCGCCTCGCAGACGGCCGTCACCTTCGTCGCCGTCCGCGGCGAGTACAGCACCCCGGCCGCCCTGCGGCCCGGAGACGTGTACGGCATCACCTCGCCCGTGACCGCCGACGAGGTGGCGATGCGCTCGGCACGGGCCTGAGGCCCGGGAACGGAAGGGTGCGAGGGCCCGGAGCGGAGGGGGCCTGCCCGGTTTCATGGTGCACCCATAGACTTAGCCAAGCCTTACCTCGTATTGCCGTTCCTCCCTCCTGGCCCGCTCCCCCGATTGGTTCCGATGGCCGCCGCAGCACCCCGCCTGTCCGGACGCGCGCTCGCGATAGCCGTGGCAGTCCTCGCACTCCTGTTGTCCGTCCTGCTCAGCCTGGCCGTGGGGGCGCGGACCATCGCGCCGTCCGCCGTCGTGGACGCCCTCCTGCACGGCGGGCACACCGAGGCCGCAGACGTCATCCTGCAGCTGAGGCTGCCGCGCACCCTGATCGGCCTGATGGTCGGTGCCGCCCTGGCCCTCGCCGGCACGGTGCTCCAGGGCATCACCCGCAACCCCATCGCCGATCCGGGCATCCTCGGCATCAGCCAGGGCGCCTCGGCCGCGGTCGTCCTGGCCATCGCCTACGCCGGAGTCCACACCCTCACCGGATACGTGTGGTTCGCGTTCGCGGGTGCCGCCGTCGCGTCGGTCGCCGTCTACGCCATCGCCTCACGGGGGCGCGGCGGCGCGACCCCCGTGAAGCTCGCGCTGGGCGGGGCCGCGATCAACGCGCTGCTGGTGTCGGTGACCATGGCGGTCCTGACCACCAAGGCGTCGGCGCTGGAGGAGTTCCGCTTCTGGCAGGTGGGGTCGATCTCCGGCCGGGAGGCCGAGGTCGCGGAGCGGATCTGGCCGTTCCTGCTGGTCGGCGCCGTGCTGGTGGTGTCCGTGGCGCGGGGCCTCGACGCGCTGGCGCTCGGCGACGACGTCGCCAAGGGCCTGGGACAGAACGTGGCGGCCGTCCGTGTCGTCGGCGGTATCGGGGCGACCGTGCTCACCGGCGCGGGTGTCGCGGCGGCCGGGCCGATCGCCTTCGTCGGGCTCGCGGTGCCGCACATCGCCCGCGCGATCGTGGGCGGCGGACACCGCTGGGTGCTGCCGATGGCCGCCCTCCTCGGGCCCGTGATGCTCCTCGTCTCCGATGTCGTCGGCCGGGTGCTGCTCCCGCCGGGCGAGGTCCCGGCCGGCGTCATGACGGCGCTGATCGGCGTGCCCTTCCTCGTCACCCTCGTACGCCGGAAGGCGGCCCCCGCATGAGCACGGACACGGCAGTGCCCGTACGCCCCCCGGTACGCCCGGCCGGTTACGGCGTCCTGCGGATCGGGAAGCGGGCCCGTTTCCTGGTCCACCGGCGGGCGACGCTCGTCGCGGCGGCCCTCCTCGTCGTGCTGGCGGCCGTCTGTGTCGCGTACCTCTGTGTCGGCGAGAGTTTCGTCGCCCCGGGTGAGGTCGTGAAGGTCGTCCTCGGCAGGCCGTCGCCCGACGAGCTGGTCGTGGGCACGCTGCGGATGCCCAGGATGGTGGTCGGGCTGCTCGTCGGCGCGGCGTTCGGGGTCGCGGGCGCGCTGATCCAGACGGTGGCCCGCAACCCGCTCGCCAGCCCCGACATCATCGGCATCAGCCAGGGCGCGAGCGCGCTCACGGTCGGCGCCATGACCTTCGGCCTCACCTCCTACACCGTCCTGCCCTACCTGTCCGTCGCCGGCGGGATCGCCGCCGCGGCGCTGGTGTACGTCTTCGCCTGGCGCGGCGGGCTCCACGCGACCCGCTTCGTCCTCATCGGCATCGGCTTCGCCATCGCCCTGCGTTCCGTGACGACCCTCTTCCTGACGAAGGGCGACTACCTGGTCGCCCAGCAGGCGCAGATCTGGATGACGGGTTCGCTGAACGGCCGCGGCTGGAGCGAGGCGGCGCCGATCGGCTGGGCGCTGCTGGCCCTCCTGCCCGCCGTGCTGTGGGCGGCGCGGGCGCAGCGCACCGTGTCGATGGACGACGACACCGCGACGGCGCTGGGGGTGCGCCTGGGCCGCGTGCGCCTCGGTCTCGTCGCCCTGGGAGTCGTCCTGGCGTCCGTGGCGACCGGGACCGCGGGGCCGGTCGACTTCGTGGCCCTGCTCGCCCCGCAGATCGCCCGCAGGATGACGCGTACGGCACAGATCCCGCTGGTGTGCTCGGCGCTGCTGGGCGCGGTGATCGTCGTCTTCGCCGACCTGCTGGCGCGCAGGCTCTTCTCCCCCGTCGAGCTCCCCGTGGGCGTGCTGACCGCGGCGGTCGGCGCCCCGTATCTGATCTGGTTGATCATCCGCGGTCACCGCGGCCGTAATGGAGGCAACGCATGACCACGACCGGCCGCACGGACTCCCCGGCCACCGACGCGCCCCCGGCCACCTCCAGGCTCACGGCGCGGTCCCTGACGCTCGCCTACGAGGACCGCACCGTCGTGCAGGAGCTCGACCTGGCCGTCCCGGACGGCCGGGTGACGGTCATCGTCGGCCCCAACGCCTGTGGCAAGTCCACGACTCTGCGGGCGATGGGGCGGCTGCTGAAACCGGCGGGCGGGGCGGTGCTGCTGGACGGCACGGAACTCTCCCGCATACCGACGCGCACCATCGCGCAGTCGGTGGGGCTCCTTCCGCAGACGCCCGTCGCACCCGAGGCGATCACCGTCTCCGACCTGGTGGCCCGTGGCCGGCAGCCGCACCAGCGGTGGTGGCAGCAGTGGTCGGAGGCGGACGAACGCGCGGTCGCGGAGGCCATGGAGCGCACGGACGTCACCGCGCTCGGCGACCGGCCGGTGGACGAGCTGTCGGGCGGACAGCGCCAGCGCGTGTGGATCGCGATGGCACTCGCCCAGGACACGGATCTGCTGCTGCTCGACGAACCGACGACGTATCTCGACATCGCGCACCAGGTCGAGGTCCTGGACCTGGTGCGGCGGCTCGCCACACCCGCCGCGGACGGCACCCGGGGCCGCACCGTGGTCACCGTGCTGCACGACCTCAACCAGGCCGCCCGCTACGCCGACCACCTCGTCGCCATGAAGGCGGGCCGGATCGTCGCCGAGGGCAGGCCCGGGGACGTCGTCACCGCGGACCTCGTCCGCGAGGTCTTCGGGCTGGAGGCGGTCGTCGTCCCCGACCCGGTCACGGGGTCGCCGCTCGTCGTGCCGGGCGCGCCCTGGACCCCCGCGCGGGCCACCCCGGAGAAGGGGCTCTGACATGCCTGTGGGGCGCGGTGTCAGGTCCGCGCCCCACAGGCCGTTCGGGTGCCCCACGCCGCCCTAACCGCCGGACGTCATGCGGCCCACCGCCTGCCGCGTCAGAGCGCGGTCCTGCGGTTCGGTGTCGAGGGACCGGTGCAGGGACGTGCCCTCGATCAGGGCGTCCAGCTGCCGTGCGGTGTCCGGGTCGAAGTGCTGCTCCAGCAGGCGGCGGCTGCGGTTCATCCAGGCGTGGGTGAGCTCGCGGTACTCGTCGCGCCGGGCCGCCAGTGTGTAGAGCTCCTGGGTGAGGACGAGATCACGGCGGGGCCCCTCGGACAGCACGTGGATCAGATCGGTGACGGCCTCACGCGCCTCCTCCGGACTTCCGGCGCGGCCCAGATGCAGCTCGAACACGGCCACGATGTGGTCGGCGAACCGCGTGAAGGCCTCGCGCAGCAGGTCGTCGATGCCCGTGAAGTGGTACGTCATCGAACCCAGGGGCACATCGGCGCGGACCGCGATCTTGCGGTGCGAGACGCCCGCGACGCCCTCCTCGGCGATGTGGTCGAGCGTGGCGGCGAGGATGCGCTCGCGCCGCTGCGGGTCCGTGCGTCCGGTGGCCACGGGGCGCTCAGACGTCCCGGACGACGCGGGCCGGATTGCCCACCGCCACCACACCGGCGGGAATGTCCCTGGTGACCACGGACCCGGCGCCGATGACGGAGTCGTCCCCGATGGTCACACCGGGGCACACGATGACTCCGCCGCCCAGCCACACGTTGTCGCCGATGGTGATGGGCTGCGCGGCCTCCAGCTTGTCCCGGCGGGGCTGCGGCTCCACGGGGTGCGTCGGGGTCAGCAGCTGCACGTTGGGGCCGATCTGGCAGTCCTCGCCGATGGTGATCGCCGCGACGTCCAGCGCCGTCAGGTGGTAGTTGACGAACGTGCGGGCCCCGATGCGGATGTTGCTGCCGTAGTCGACGTAGAGCGGCGGCCTGAGGTCGACGCCCTCACCCAGGGAACCCAGGAGTTCGGCCAGGACCGCGCGGGCGGCGTCGGCGTCCTCGGTGTGGAGAGCCTGGTAGCGGGCCGCGAGGCGCATCGCGCGCTGCTGCTCCCGGGCGATCTCCGGGTCGTCGGCGATGTAGAGGTCGCCCGCGCGCATGCGCTCCATGTGGGTGCGCGGATCGTCGGCGAAGTAGTCCGTGGGCATGCGGACGACGGTACACCCCCGAGGTGTACGAACGTACGCCTCGGGAGGGTGCGCACGTACGACCTTCCGGCCCCGCCGTCCCCGCCGTCAGCCGGACAGCCTCCGCGCGCGCCAGACCAGGTACAGCGCCGAGGCCACCGCCGCCACGCGCACCACGACCGGCCAGACGTCCGTCATCGCGTCACCCAGGGCGCCCTCCGCGATGGGCGCGCCCCAGCGGCCCTCCATCCGGCCCCACAGCCACACGAAGGCACCGGCGACGACCACGCCGGGAAGCCCCATCGCGACCCACTTCGCCTCCGCGCGCGAGATCCTGCGCGAGCTGTACGCGAGGAGCCAGCCACCGGCGAGCGCCAGCCAGGAGCCCAGCACGGCGCCCGCCACCAGCAACGCGGCGGCGAGCAGCAGCAGCGGGTTCGCGAGGCGCGGCCTCACGGCCGCCTCACCGTCCACGGCGGCCGGCCCGGGGCGTCCGCGCAGCCGCAGCCGCCTCCGGGGCGCCGGTACGGCCACCGCGGGACCGGGCTTCTCCTGCCCGGGCTTCTCCTGCGCGGGCTTCAGCGCCTCGGCCGCCTTCGCCGCCTCCGCCTCCTCCGGGGTGACCGCCACGGGCGGCCCGGTGGGACGGAACAGCTCAGGGCTCTCCAGGCCTCCGACGAACCCCGGCACGTCGGTTCCCGGCGCGACCGCGCCCCGCGCCCCCTCACCGAAGGGCCCCGGTTCGATCCGCCACCACTCCGGCTCGCCCCCGGACGGCGCCCGGCCCAGGCCCGTCATGTGCGGCGCGTCCGCGGACGGCCAGCCCGGCGCCGGAGCCCCCAGGGGACCCGGCTCCCGGGAATCGGGCTCCGCCGGCCCCCGCGACGCGCCCTTGCGGAACGCGTCTTTCCCCAGCGTCCCCCGCCGCGCCCGCGGCACCCCGGCAGGCCTCTCCGCACCCGCGCCCGCCGCCTCCCCGGGCGACGGCAGCGGCACCGTGCCGTCGCCCGATCCGGCCGCGGCCGCGACGAGTTCGTCCGGGGCGCCGAGCCGCCCCAGGATGCGCCGGACCGCAGCGGGAGAGTCCGCACCGTCCGTGCCGCGCTGCCGGTCGATCTCGCCGCGCAGCGTCGACACGAGCCTCATCCGGGCACCCGACGACAGCTGTTGCTGCTGGGCCAGGTCACCGACCCGGCTGAGAAAGTCGTAGACAAGCTGGTCGCTCTCGATCCCCACGCGATGGTTCTCCCTCTACCCGCCCTGCCCCGACGGTAGCGTTCCAGGGGCTACCGTGGGACGGATGGGGACGACCACACCACCGCGCACGCTCGCCGAAGCTCTGCGCGCACGGGGCGACGAATCGCTGGCAGGGCTTCTGCGTGCCCGCCCCGACCTGCTCAGCCCCGTGCCGAACGACATCACCCAGCTGGCCACGCGGGCCGGTACCCGCGCCTCCGTCGTCCGCGCGCTGGAGCACCTCGACCGCTTCGCGCTGCAGACCGCCGAGGCGCTGGCGGTGGCGCCGGACCCGGCCCCGTACGACACGCTGCTCGCCCTGCTCACCGGTGACGGCGAGGGCGACGGCGACGGGCGGGACGACGCGGGCGCCGCGATCACCGCCGCACTGCCCGCGGCGCTCGCGACACTGCGCGAACAGGCCCTCGTCTGGGGCGAGGACGCCCGCCTGCACCTCGTGCGCACCGCGCGCGAACTCCTCGCCCCGTCCCCGCAGCACCCTTCCCCCACCGGTCTCGGGCCGACGGTCGCGGAAGCCACGGCCGGCATGTCACCGGGCCGGCTGCAGGAGATCCTGACGGCGGCCGGGCTCCCGGCCACCCACGACCCCGTGTCCGCCGTCGCCGCGCTGGCCGGACTCTTCACGGACCGTACGAGGATGGCGGAACTCCTGGACACCGCCCCGGTCGAGGCGCTGTCCGTCCTCGACCGGCTGGTGTGGGGCCCGCCGTACGGTGAGGTCACCCCGAACCCCGCACCGCCGGTCCAATGGCTGCGCGACCGCGGGCTGCTGCTGCCCGTGTCGACCCGCACCGTCGTCCTGCCGCGTGAGGCGGCACTGCATCTGCGGGCCGGCCGCGCCCACCGTGTGCCCGAGCCGGTCGCGCCGGAGCTCGTCGCGGCGGCCGAGCGCGATCCCCAGGCTGTGGACAGAGCGGCGGCCGGCCAGGGGTTCACGGCACTGTCCACCGTCGAGGAGCTGCTGAAGCTCTGGAACAACGGCGGCCCGGCCATCCTGCGGGCCGGCGGCCTGAGCGTGCGCGAACTGAAGCGCGCCGCCACCGCCCTGGACGTCCCCGAGAACACGGCCGCCTTCTGGATCGAACTCGCCTACACGGCGGGCCTGCTGGCCTCCGACGGCGAGACGGACGAGCGCTACGCCCCCACCCCCGCGGCCGACGAGTGGCTCGACCTCCCCGCCCAGGACCGCTGGACCCACCTCGCCACCGCCTGGCTCGCCGCCACCCGCACCTCCGGGCTGATCGGAGGCCAGGACGCGAAGGGCAGGGCACTGTCCGCACTCGGCCCCGACCTCGACCGCTCGGCCGCACCCGAGGTCCGCCACCGGGTCCTGGAACTCTTCGCCTCGCTGCCCCCGGGCACGGCTCCCGACCCGCAGACCCTGCTGGCCCGCCTCCGCTGGGAGCGGCCGCTGCGGACGTCCAGACCCGGCGGGCCCACCGCGGGGTCACCCGCCTCGGGGCAGCCGTCCGGCGACACCTCCGACCTGCGGTCCCGCATCGCCCTGTGGACCGCCAACGAAGCCGAACTCATCGGGATCACCGGACGCGGGGCGCTCTCCTCCCAGGCCCGCGCACTGCTCGACGAGGGCCCCGACGCGGCGGCGGCCCGGCTCGCCCCGCTGATCCCGGAGCCCCTGGACCACGTGCTGCTCCAGGCCGACCTGACCGCCGTCGCCCCCGGTCCGCTGGAACGCCCGCTCGCCGACATGCTCTCGGTGCTCGCCGACATCGAGTCCAAGGGCGGCGCGACGGTCTACCGCTTCACCCCCGGCTCCGTACGCCGCGCACTCGACGCCGGCCGGGCCGCGTCCGACCTGCACGCTTTCCTGGCCACACACAGCCGGACCCCGGTGCCGCAGCCGCTGAGCTACCTCATCGACGACGTCGCCCGCCGCCACGGCCACCTCCGCATCGGGGCCGCCTCCGCGTACGTGCGCTGCGACGACGAGGCCGTGCTCAACGAGATCCTGGCCGACAAGCGCTCGGCGACCCTGCGCCTGCGCCGCCTCGCCCCGACCGTGCTGGCCGCGCAGGCGGACCCGGGTTCGCTGCTCGAAGGGCTGCGCGAGATGGGATACGCCCCCGCCGCCGAGTCGGCCGAGGGCGACGTCCTGATCACCCGGGCCGGGGCACGCCGCACCCCGCCGCGCACACCCCCCGCGCCCGTGCCCGAGGGGCCGCCGGTCCCGGACGCCACTCTGCTGACCGCCGCCGTACGGGCCATCAGGGCCGGCGACACGGCTGCCAGGGCCGTCAACAAGGAGGCGCCGGACACGGCGGCGTCCGGTTCGCTCCCCCGCACGACGCCCGCGGAGACGCTGGCCACGGTGCAGGCGGCGGCGATGACCGGGTCGGCCGTCTGGATCGGTTACGTCAACGCGGACGGTGCGGCCAGCCAGCGCGTGATCGCCCCGGTGAAGGTGGAGGGCGGCTTCGTCACGGGATACGACCACACCGCCGACGAGGTGCGCACCTACCCGCTGCACCGCATCACGGGCGTCGCGGAACTGGCGGACGAACAGACGACCTGACGGACCGCCCCGCCGACGGGTCAGCCGCCGGGGCCCGCCGGTCCGAGCCCGCCCAGGACGGCGGCCTCCCGGAGCACGTCGGTGAGCATGGGCATGGTGAGCCGGCCGGTGAACGTGTTGCGCTGACTCGCGTGGTAACTCCCGAGCAGGTGCAGTTCGTGCCCGTGCTCCGTGGCGGGCAGCACGACGTGCGCGCCGTGGCCGAAGGCCGGGCGCGGTCGGGGCAGCGTCCTGCCGGACTCCGCGAGCACCGGCAGCAGGGCCTGCCAGCCGAAGGCACCGAGGACGACGATCGCGCGGAGCCCGGGGTTCAGCAGGGCCAGCTCCCTGGTCAGCCACGGCCGGCAGGTGTCGCGTTCCCGAGGCGTCGGCCTGTTGGCCGGGGGCGCGCAGTGGACGGGCGCGACGAGGCGCACGCCGCGAAGGCGCAGCCCGTCGTCGGCGTGCTCGGAGGTGGGCTGCGAGGCCAGGCCCACCTCGTACAGGGCCCTGAAGAGGAAGTCGCCCGTCGCGTCACCGGTGAACATCCGGCCGGTCCTGTTTCCCCCGTGCGCGGCGGGCGCCAGCCCGACCACCGCCACCGACGCGTCGGCCGGCCCGAAGCCGGGCACGGGCCGCCCCCAGTAGTCCCACTCCTGGAAGGCCGCCCGCTTCACCGCGGCGACCTCCTCCCGCCAGGCCACCAGCCGGGGACACGCACGGCACCGGGTCACCAGGCCGTCCAGCTCCGCCATCCCCGCGGCACTCGGCGCGTGGTGGGCCGGAAACCCGGCGTCGTCGGGTCCGGGCACCCCGCCCGCAGGCTCCGTCTCGTCCATCCGCCCACGCTACGGGCCCGGCGGGCCGGAACGCGGATACGCCCCGAGCTGTCGTACGCACGCCGACCTTGTGCGTGATCACGAGTGACCTTCCGGATGGCGCCGCATCAGGACGTTGCAGTCCGACACCGTGCTCAGGTCACCCACGAGGCGGGAGCGGTCACGCACCACAGCGAGTTCGGCGCAGCCCGCGCACCCCTCGACGGGCGTCGGCTCCGCCTCCGCACGGAGCGGCAGCCCGAGCGGACCGGTCCGGCGAGTCGTTGGCTCAGTCATGCCGTGATCCTCGACGTTCCTTCCGGACGTATCCACGCCGAACGAAGGACAGTTGGACCGTTCCTCGCTACGGTCGCCGAAAGGCCCGAACGTCCGCAGGAGAACCCTTGAACACACTCCTCCGATCCGCTATGGAGAGTGCCGGCATCACCACTCGGCAGCTTGCCATGCATATTGGTGTGACCGGGAAGACGGTTGAGCGATGGCTGGCCGACGCGGAGCTGACGCCCCACGCACGGAATCGCGATGACGCCTGCCGGGCGTTGGGAGTGGATGAGGAAATGATCTGGCCCCAGGCAGTGAAGGACCGAATCAAGAGCGGCCACGACCGCGAACTGATCCACAGCTACCCGTACCGTTCCGCGTGCCCGTCGACGGTGTGGAGCGAGTTGACCGGCGATGCCGAGTCGGAGATCTTCCTCGCCGGATACACGAACTACTTCCTCTGGACGCAGGTGCCGGCCTTCGTGGACACGGTCCGCCGGAAAGCGGAGGCAGGGTGCCGGGTCCGTTTCCTGCTGGGAGACCCGGAAGGAGAAGTGACCCGGCAACGGGAGGCCGTCGAGGACGTGGCCCTGACCGTCTCCACGCGCATCAGGATCACGCTGGAGCACCTTGATCGCGTCGGTCCCCTGGATGGTCTGGAAACCCGCTTCAGCGCGCCCGAGGACGCGGTCAACCACGTGAGCCTCTCCGTGTTCAGGTTCGACGACGAGGCGTTCGTGACACCCCACCTCGCCCGGCTCGTCGGGCACGACTCACCGCTCCTGCACCTGCGAAGGCAGGGCGCGGGCGGGATGTTCGACCGGTTCGCGGAGCATGGCGAAGAGCTCTGGGAGCGGGGGAGGGTTCGGACCCCGCAGGCCCGCACGTAGCCGCTGCCGCCGTCGATGCCGCCGCCGTCCGGCAGACGGCCCGGGAACCCGGCGTCGTCGGGTCCGGGCACCCCGCCCGCAGGCTCCGTCTCGTCCATCCGCCCACGCTACGGGCCCGGCGGGCCGGAACCCCGCTCCCGCGCGCCCGCCCGGTTGCGCCCCGGATGCGGCACACTGGACGTTTGGCCGTTCGCGGCCGTCCCGGCGGCGGATCCCAGCAGCAGGGCAGAAGCGGAACAGAAAGGGCCGACGCGCGTGAATGGGCCACTCATCGTCCAAAGCGACAAGACGCTGCTCCTGGAAGTCGACCACGACCAGGCCGACGCCTGCCGTCGTGCCATCGCCCCCTTCGCCGAGCTGGAGCGTGCGCCCGAGCACATCCACACCTACCGGCTGACACCGCTCGGCCTGTGGAACGCCCGCGCCGCCGGACACGACGCCGAGCAGGTCGTCGACGCCCTCGTGGAGTACTCCCGCTACCCCGTGCCGCACGCGCTGCTCGTCGACATCGCCGAGACGATGGCGCGGTACGGCCGTCTCACCCTCTCCAAGCACCCCGTCCACGGCCTGGTGCTGACCTCCAACGACCGGCCCGTGCTGGAGGAGATCCTCCGCTCGAAGAAGGTCCAGCCGCTGGTCGGGGCGCGCCTCGACCCGGACACCGTGGCCGTGCACCCCTCCGAGCGCGGGCAGATCAAGCAGACGCTGCTGAAGCTGGGCTGGCCCGCCGAGGACCTCGCCGGATACGTCGACGGCGAGGCGCACCCGATCGAGCTCGACCAGGAGGGCTGGGCGCTCCGCCCGTACCAGAAGCAGGCCGTCGAGGGGTTCTGGCACGGCGGCTCCGGTGTCGTCGTCCTCCCGTGTGGTGCCGGGAAGACGCTGGTCGGGGCCGGTGCGATGGCCGAGGCCAAGGCGACCACGCTCATCCTGGTCACGAACACCGTCTCGGCCCGGCAGTGGAAGCACGAGCTGGTGAAGCGGACCTCGCTGACCGAGGACGAGATCGGCGAGTACAGCGGGACGCGCAAGGAGATCCGTCCGGTCACGATCGCCACCTACCAGGTGCTGACCACCCGGCGTAAGGGGATCTACCCGCACCTGGAGCTGTTCGACTCCCGCGACTGGGGGCTCGTGATCTACGACGAGGTGCACCTGCTGCCCGCACCGGTCTTCAAGTTCACGGCCGACCTCCAGGCCCGCCGCCGCCTCGGGCTCACCGCGACGCTCGTGCGCGAGGACGGGCGCGAGTCCGACGTCTTCTCGCTCATCGGCCCCAAGCGGTTCGACGCCCCGTGGAAGGAGATCGAGGCGCAGGGCTACATCGCGCCCGCCGACTGCGTCGAGGTCCGCGTGAACCTCACGGACTCGGAGCGCCTCGCGTACGCGACGGCCGAGGCCGAGGAGAAGTACCGGTTCTGCGCGACGACCGCGACGAAGCGGAAGGTCACCGAGGCGCTCGTCCGGAAGCACCGGGGCGAGCAGACCCTCGTCATCGGTCAGTACATCGACCAGCTCGACGAGCTCGGTGAGCACCTGAACGCGCCGGTGATCAAGGGCGAGACGAGCAACGCGCAGCGCGAGAAGCTGTTCAACGCGTTCCGCGAGGGCGAGATCAGCGTGCTGGTCGTGTCGAAGGTCGCGAACTTCTCGATCGACCTGCCCGAGGCGACCGTCGCGATCCAGGTCTCCGGGACGTTCGGCTCGCGTCAGGAAGAGGCACAGCGGCTCGGCCGGGTGCTGCGGCCGAAGGCGGACGGGCACGAGGCCAGGTTCTACTCGGTGGTCGCCCGCGACACGATCGACCAGGACTTCGCGGCGCACCGCCAGCGGTTCCTGGCCGAGCAGGGCTACGCGTACCGGATCGTCGACGCGGACGAGCTGCTCACCGAGAGCTGACGGCTCCGGCCGGTCCCGGTGCGGGACGGTGCCGGCCGGACTCAGCGGTGGCGGCGGACGACGCCGGCCTCCTCCGCGTACTCACCGAGCACGGCCACGCCGAACGCGGCGCGCACGTAGACCGAGACGGCCCGCACCGCGTTCCCGACGCGGTGACCGCGGTGGCGGCCGGTCGCCGCGGTCGCGCCGTGCGCGGGGCCGGTCCTGCGTGGGTCCAGATAAACGCTGCTCATGCCTTCCATGGTGCTCCGCCCTCTCCGCACGGGCATCGGCCCACGGAGCGAAGTCCCGGCGGACCCCCGTCGGCCTCAGGTCGCATGCCGCCGCGTGCCGTCCCCTACGGGGCGTACGGGGGCCCGGGCCGCCGGGTGATGTTCCCCGAATTCGTTCGCTCCCGCGGGAAACGCTCGGTACACTCGCCGGTCTGCCCGCCTCCCGCACCGTGGTACCGGCCCGCCCTTCCGGCGGCCGGCAGCCGGGGGAGCGCCGCCGACCGGACGGAAACCGGCCGACAACCGCCGCACGCGCCCACCCGCGTGCGCATCCCCTGTGAGTACGTCCCCGAGCGGACAGGGCGGCCGGCCCTGTCCGCCGTCCTGCGTCGAAAAGCCGGAGGCAACACCGTGCCCGCGCACGAAGAGTCAAGCAATCCACTGGTCAGGGAGCGGGCGCACCTCGCCGCGTCCCGTGCCGCCCTGCGTGCCATGCGTGAGGACGTGCAGTCGCTCGACATCCGCGACGTCACGGCGAACTGGGTCAACGCCGCCGTCCTGCAGGCCCAGATCGACGACCGCATCAAGGCGCTCGCCGACCTCACCCACACCCCGCTGTTCTTCGGCCGTCTCGACTACCTGCACGTGGTGGGGGCCGAGAAGGCGGAGGGTTCGGAGGGGGAGCAGTTCTACATCGGGCGCAGGCACGTCCACGACGCCCACGGCGATCCGATGGTCATCGACTGGCGTGCCCCGGTCTCGCAGCCCTTCTACCAGGCCTCCAAGAACAACCCGCTGGACGTCGACCGCCGCCGCCGCTTCGGCTACACCGGCGGCGAGCTGACCGCGTACGAGGACGAACGCCTCACCGACCCGGCGGAGGAGGAGCAGACCAGCAAGCTGCTCCAGGCCGAGATCGAGCGGCCCCGTGTCGGTCCGATGCGTGACATCGTGGCGACGATCCAGCCCGAGCAGGACGAGATCGTCCGCAGCGGGCTCGGCGGGACCGTCTGCGTCCAGGGCGGCCCCGGCACCGGAAAGACGGCCGTGGGCCTGCACCGGGTCGCCTTCCTCCTGTACGCGCACCGCGAGCGGCTGGCCCGCACCGGCACCCTCGTCGTCGGCCCGAACCGGTCGTTCCTGCACTACATCGAGCAGGTCCTGCCGGCGCTCGGCGAGCTGGAGGTGAAGCAGGCCACCGTCGAGGACCTCGTGACGGCCCGCGTCGAGGTGCGCGGCACCGACGAGGCCGCCGCCGCCGTGATCAAGGGCGATGCCCGGATGGCGGAGGTACTGCGGCGTGCGATCCGTTCCCACGTCACTCCTCCCACGGAGTCGGTCATGGTGGTCCGGGGGTCGCGCCGCTGGCGTGTCCCGGCGTACGAGATCGAGGAGATGGTCGCCGAGCTACTGGCCCGCGACATGCGTTACGGCGCCGCGCACGAGGCGCTTCCGCAGCGCATCGCGCACGCCGTCCTCGTGCGCATGGAGGAGGCGGGCGAGGCTCCCGACGACCGGGTGCAGAACGCCGTCGCGCGCAATCCCGCGGTGAAGGCGGCCGTGAAGGCGATCTGGCCCGCGGTCGATCCGGAGAAGCTGGTGCTGCGGCTGCTGACCGACGCGGACTTCCTCGCCGCCCACGCGGCGGGGACGCTCACCGACGAGGAGCAGAAGCGGATCCTGATGGAGAAGCCCGCCCGCAGCGTGAAGTCGGCGAGGTGGACGGCGGCGGACGCGGTCCTGATCGACGAGGCCGCCGACCTGGTGGCCCGGACGCACTCGCTGGGACACGTCGTCATCGACGAGGCACAGGACCTGTCCCCCATGCAGTACCGCGCGGTGGGGCGCCGCTGCTCGACCGGTTCGGCGACGGTCCTCGGCGACCTGGCCCAGGGCACGACCCCGTGGTCGACGCAGAGCTGGGAGCAGGCGCTCTTCCACCTCGGCAAGACGGACGCGGTGGTGGAGGAGCTGACGGCCGGCTTCCGCGTGCCGCGCGAGGTGATCGCCTACGCCTCCCGGCTGCTCCCCGCGATCTCCCCCGGCCTCGCCCCGGTCAAGTCGGTGCGAGAAGCGCCGGGTTCGCTCGCCGTGCGTGAGGTGTCCGACGCGGGCGAGCTGGACGCGGCGGTGGTCGCGGCGTGCGAGGAGTCGCTGCGCCACGAGGGGTCCATCGGCCTGATCGCGGCCGACGCCCGTATCCCGGCCCTGGCGGCCGCCCTCTCCGGGGCGGGCCACAGCTGCCTCTCCCCCGGTGAGGAGACGACGGCCGAGTCCCGCCTGACCCTGGTCCCGGCCTCGCTGGCCAAGGGCCTGGAGTACGACTACGTCGTGCTGGACGAACCCGCGGCGGTGGTCGACGGCGAACCCGACGAACGCACCGGCCTGCGCCGCCTGTACGTCGCCCTCACCCGGGCCGTCTCCGGGCTCGTCGTCCTGCACGCGGCCCCCCTCCCGGAGCAACTCGCCCGGTGAGGGCCGGCCCGGCGCCGTCCGCTCACCCGGGGTGGGCGGCGGCGGGTTTCCGCTCCTCCGGTCCCTCCGGGTCGAGGTGCGGGAGGATCCGGTCCAGCCACCGCGGTGTCCACCAGGCGGCGCGTCCGAGCAGGGTCATCACGGCGGGCACGAGCAGCAGCCGTACGACGGTGGCGTCGATCAGGACGCTGGCGGCGAGCCCGAGCCCCAGCATCTTGACCACGATGTTGTCGCTGATGATGAAGGCCGCGAAGACGCTGACCATGATGAGCGCCGCGCACGTGATGACGCGCGCGGTGATCTCCAGGGCGTGCGCGACGCTCGCCTTGGGGTCCTTGGTGGCCAGCCACGCCTCGTGGATGCGTGACAGGAGGAAGATCTCGTAGTCCATGCTGAGGCCGAAGACGATGGCGAACATCATCATCGGCACGTAGCTCTCGATCGGGACCTTGCCCGAGACCCCCAGCGCGGGCCCGCCCCAGCCCCACTGGAAGACGGCCACCACGACGCCGTACGAGGCCGCGATCGACAGGACGTTGAGCAGTGCGGCCTTGACGGCGACCAGCACCCCCCGGAACACGGCCAGGATCACGAGGAACGCCAGCCCGACCACCACCGCGATGATCAGCGGCAGTCTGCTCGACACGATGTCCAGGAAGTCGACCTGGGCGGCCGTCGTCCCGGTCACGTAGGCGCTCGCGGCCGTGCCGGAGACCGCACTGGGCAGGACGTCGTCCTTGAGGTGGTTGTCCAGGCTCGTCGTCCGCTCGTCCTGCGGCGCCGCGACCGAATACGCGGTGGCCGTGAGGACGTCCCCGTCCGACGTCGCGGTGAGCGGGGTGATGAGGGCCGCGTTCGGCACCTTGGTCAGGGCCTGCTGGGCCTGGGTCTTCAGCGCGGACCGGTCGCTCTGCGACACCGAGCTCTGGTCGATGACGAGGGTCAGCGGCCCGTTCGAGCCGGGACCGAACGCCGATGACATGAGGTCGTAGGCCCGGCGGTCGGTGAAGGACTTCGGGTCGGCTCCGTCCCCGATGTGCCCGAGCTGGATGAACAGGAGCGGGAAGGCCAGGACGGCCAGCACGACGACACCGCCGGCCAGGAACCACCACGGCCTGCGCTCCACCCGTCGCGCGTACCGGTGCCAGGTGCCGTACGCGGTGTCGCCGGGGACGACCCGCGAGCCGCCGCCCGCGTCCGACGGGCCGCCCTCGACCTCGGCGATCGGGGTACGCACGTGGATCCGGTCGATGTGCCGGCCCACCAGTCCCAGGATCGCGGGCACCAGCGTGAGTGCCCCGAGCACGGCGGTGACGACGGTGACCGCGGCCGCGACGCCGAGCTTGCCGATGAAGCCGATGCCCGACACCCACAGGCCGCAGAGGGCGATGATCACGGTGCAGCCGGAGAGCAGCACGGCACGGCCGCTGGTCGCCGTGGCCGAACCGGCGGCGGCGACGGGGTCCGCGCCGTCCATGAGGTTCTGGCGGTGCCGGGTGACCAGGAACAGGGCGTAGTCGATGCCGACGCCGAGGCCGATCATCGTGGCGAGCGTCGGCGACACCGTCGCGAAGGTGGTGGCGGCGGCCAGCAGCGCCAGCAGACCCAGTCCGCAGATGACGCAGATCAGTGCGGTGACCAGCGGCAGCACCGCGGCCACCAGGCTGCCGAACCCGATGAGCAGCACCAGGATCGCCACGCCGAACCCGATGGCCTCGCTGACGCGGTCGTTCGCCGAGGGCCTGGCCAGTTCACCCAGCGAGCCGCCGTACTCGACCTCCGCACCGGCGGACCGCAGCGGCTTGACGGCCGAGTCCACCCCGTCGAGGTAGCCGGACCCGAGCGTGGAGGGCTGGACGCTGAACCGGACCGTGATGTACGCCGTCTTCCCGTCCGTGGAGAGCGGCCCCACGTTCGGGGTGCTGGTGCTGGTGCCGGCCGTCAGGGGGTTCGTCACGGACAGCACGTCCGGCAGCTTCTGAAGACTGCCGACGACCGTCGACATCTGGCTGCTCAGCGCGGTGAGCGAGCCGTCCGAGTCGTGCACCACCACGTTGCTGCTGTAGCCGCCGGCCGAGGGAGCGTGGGCCTGCAGCACGTCGAGACCGTCCTGCGACTGCGTACCGGAGATGGAGAAGTCGTCGGAGTAGTCACCCCCGTACGCGTGGTGCAGGACCTGGAGAGCGGCCAGCGCGGCCAGCCACAGGACGATGACGGTCACGAAGTGGCGGGCGCACCACGCACCGGTCCTGTGCAGCGTTCCCGGGCGGCGCTGCGCCGTGGCGGCGGCGCGGTCGGGCTGCGGCAATGGCATGTGGACTCCGCGCGGGGCTGGACCGGACACCTCAGGGAGTTCAGCATGGATCGGCCGCCCGCCCCCGGCACTCCAGGGTGGGGGGAACGGGTGACACCGGGCCGTCCGCCGGCCCTGCGTCAGGCGTCGAGCGCCTCGCGCCACTGCCGTACGGCTGCCGCGTCCACCGGACCGTCCCAGCCGCCCGGACGTGCCGCGCCCCCGATGTGGAAGGCCTCGACGCCCGCCTCCCGCAGCCGGGCCAGGTGGTCCAGGCGGAGGCCGCCGCCGACCATGATCTGCGGCTCGTAGCCGGGCAGGTCCGACCGGCCCGCCTCGGCCAGCAGGACGTCCATGCCCGCGTCGACCCCGCTCGGCGAGCCCGCCGTGAGGTAGGTGTCCAGGCCCGGGAGGTCCGCGAGGTGCTTGCGCAGGGCGTCACGGTCGGATGCCCGGTCGATGGCGCGGTGGAAGGTCCAGGAGCAGCCGTTCAGTTCGGCGACGATCCGCTCGACGGCCACCAGGTCGACGTGCCCGTCCTGGTCGAGGAAGCCCAGGACGAACTCCTCGGCACCCGCCGCCCGCATGGCGCGGGCCTTCTCCACCAGGACCCCGACATCACCGGCGGCGAATCCGTCGGCCGCCCTGAGCATGACCCGCAGCGGGATCCCGACGGCGGCCCTGATCGCCGTGAAGGTCTCCAGGGAGGGTGTGAGGCCGTCGGCCGCCATGTCGGTGACCAGTTCGAGACGGTCCGCACCACCCGCCTGCGCCGCGACCGCGTCCTCGGCGTCGAGGGCGATCACCTCCAGGACTGCACGGTTGCTCATGGTGTTCCATTCCCTCGGAGCGGCTACGGACTACAGGTCTAGTCCAATAACCAGACTACGGGTCAGCCACCCGGCCGCGCAGCTCCCCATGTGAACGCAAGCGTGAAGATACGCGAGACGGCGCCGGCATCCGCGGACCGGACGCGCCGCGGACCTCGCTGTCACGGGCCGGACGGTGCCCTCGCCGCCGTGCCCGTCAGGCGCGCACGAACCGCACCGGAGTCCCCGCGACCGCCTGCGCCGCTCCCGCCAGGGCCGCCTCCGCGACCACTCCGACGACCGGGTAACCGCCCGTCGTCGGATGGTCGTTGAGGAACACCACGGGCCGTCCGTCCGGCGGCACCTGGACGGCGCCCAGCACCATCCCCTCGCTGGGCAGTTCGCCGTCCCGCGCGCGCCGCAGGGCCGGGCCCTCCAGGCGCAGCCCGATGCGGTTCCCGCGCTCCGACACCCGGTAGGCCGCCGTGGTGAGCGTGCGCAGGGCCGGGCCCGTGAACCAGTCGTCGCGCGGGCCCGGGTGCAGCGGCAGGACCAGTTCGGCGGGCGCACCGGGCCAGGGCACGGTGTCGGCCGCCGGAGCGCCACCCGGGGAACCGAGCGGCAGGCGGTCGCCCTCGCGCAGGACGGGCGGCCCGAGCCCCGAGAGCAGGTCGGTCGACCTGCTGCCGAGGACGGGTTCGGGCACCAGCCCGCCGGCGAACGCCAGGTAGGCACGCAGCCCGTGGAGCGCCGGCCCGGCCTCCAGCACCGCACCGGCGGGCACGCGGACCGGCGCGCCCCACGCGACGGGGCGTCCGTCCACGGTGACCGCGCAGCCCGCGCCGCCGACGACGGCGAGCACCGACCGCACACCGGACGGCCGGACCGCGCACCCCGTGAGCGTGGTCTCCAGCACCGCCGCGCCGGGGGTGTTGCCGACGAGCCTGTTGGCCAGCCGCGCGGACGGCCCGTCCAGTGCTCCGGCCCGGGGCACTCCGAGGTGCGCCCAGCCGGTACGGCCCTCGTCCTGCACCGTCGTCAGCGCACCGGCCCGCACCACGTCCAGCCCCGCGCTCATCCGCGCGCCCCGGCGGCCACGAAGCGCACCCGGGTCCCGGGCCCGAGCAGCGCCGCCGGTTCGCGCCCCGGGTCCCACAGGGCCTCCGGTCCGGGCATCCGGCCGATGAGCTGCCAGCCGCCGGGCGACGGGCGCGGATAGACCCCGGTGTACGGACCGGCGAGGGCCAGGGACCCGGCCGGCACCCGGGTGCGGGGCGTGGCTCGGCGCGGGACGGCCAGGTGTCCGGGCAGGCCCGTGAGGTATCCGAAGCCGGGCGCGAAGCCGCAGAAGGCGACCCGGAAATCCGTACCGGCGTGGATGCGCGGCACCTCCCCGACGGCCACGCCCCACGCCTCGGCCACGTCGGCGAGGTCGGGGCCGTCGTAGACGACGGGTATCTCGACGGCCCCGGCCGCGCTCCGGGGTGCCGGTGGCACGGTCCACGAGCGCAGCCGCCCGGCCAGGAGCGGGTCGTCGACCCCGTCCAGGAGCACGGTCCGCGCGCCGGGCACGATCTCGCGCACCGGGGGGAGCTCTCCGGCGGCCCGGCGGCGCAGCAGTTCCGCGTGGAAGGCCTCCGCCTCCTCGCCGGAGGCGAGTTCCACGAGCAGGGCTCGGGGGCCGGCGGCCAGCACCCGTACGCCGCTCACGGGTACGCCGCTCACGCGAAGGCCCGGACGGGGACGCCCGCCTCTTCCAGCGCCGTCCTGACCCGCCGGGCGAGCGCCGCGGCTCCGGGGGTGTCCCCGTGCACGCACAGCGAGCGGGCGGCGACCGTGACGCGGCTGCCGTCCGCCCCGGTGACGGCCCGCTCCACGGCCATGCCGACGCTCCGGCGCACGACCTCGTCCGCGTCGTGCACCACGGCGCCCGCCTCACCGCGCGGGACGAGCGTGCCCTGCGGGGTGTACGCCCGGTCGGCGAAGGCCTCGGGGACAGGGGTCAGACCCGCCTCCCCGGCGTGCGCGAGCAACCGCGAGCCGGGCAGCCCGAGCACCGCCGGGGACCCGCCCGCGAGCACCACTCCCGCGACGACGGCGGCGGCCTGGGTGTCGTCCCGGACGACGCGGTTGTAGAGGGCCCCGTGCGGTTTGACGTAGGACACCGAGGAACCGGCCGCTTCCGCGAAGACCCGCAGAGCCCCTATCTGGTAGGCGATCTCGGCGGTGAGCTCGTCCGCGGGCACGTCCATGGCACGCCGTCCGAATCCGGCCAGGTCGCGGTAGGAGACCTGGGCGCCGATGCGCACGCCCCGCTCGGCAGCCGTCTCGCAGACCCGGCGCATCACGGACGCGTCGCCCGCGTGGAAGCCGCAGGCGACGTTGGCACTGGTGACACACGTCAGCAGCGCCTCGTCCTCGGTGAGCGTCCAGCGGCCGAAGCCCTCGCCCAGGTCCGCGTTGAGGTCGATGGGGCTCGTGGGTTGCGCCCGTTCCGTCACGGCCGCACGTTAGCGACCGGCCGCCCCGCGCGACAAGACCGGGCCGCTCTACAGTCGCCGTATGACCGACGCCACCGCGCTCCGCACCCGCTGGCAGGACGCCCTCGTCGCCGCCCGGGGCGCCGCTCCCGGCCCCGACCCCCTGCCGTACGCCGACAACCTCCTGGGCCGCTGGGCGGAGCCCCAGCGGCGCTACCACACCACCGCACACCTGACGCAGGTCCTGGACCGGGTCGACGCCCTGGCCGGTCACGCCGCCGACCCGGACCTGGTGCGCCTGGCCGTCTGGTTCCACGACGCGGTCTACCGGCCCGACCGCTCCGAGAACGAGGAACGCAGCGCGGCCCTCGCGGAACGCGCCCTGGCCGAGGCCGGCCTCCCGGACGCGGCCACGGCGGAGGTCGCCCGGCTGGTCCGGCTCACGGTCACCCACGACCCCGCCCCGGACGACACGAACGGCGAGGCGCTGTGCGACGCGGACCTCGCGATCCTGGCGGCGGCCCCCAAGGAGTACGCGGCGTACGCGGCCCAGGTCCGGGAGGAGTACGGCTTCGTCCCCGACGAGGCGTTCCGCGAGGGGCGGGCCGCCGTCCTGCGGCAGCTCCTGGGGCTGCCCCGGCTGTTCCGCACCCCGCTGGGATCGGCGGAGTGGGAGCCGAGGGCGCGGCAGAACCTGACGACCGAGCTGGAGCTGCTCACCCGGTGAGGCGGCGGGCCCTGCCCACCCACTGAGACGGGGGAATGCCGGGGACGAGGACACTGTTGGCCACTGTCATGCCCGACTCCGCCTCCAGCCGTCCCCGCATGCCCATGGCCGTCTACATCCTCGGCCTCTCGGTGTTCGCTCTCGGCACCAGCGAGTTCATGCTGTCAGGGCTGCTGCCACCCATCGCCGACGATCTGAACGTGTCGATCCCGAAGGCCGGACTCCTCATATCCGCGTTCGCGATCGGCATGGTGGTGGGCGCCCCGCTGCTGGCGGTCGCCACGCTGCGACTGCCGCGCCGCACGACCCTCGTCGCGCTCATCTCGGTCTTCGGACTGGGCCAGATCGCGGGCGCCCTGGCACCGACCTACGAGGTGCTGTTCGTCTCCCGGGTGGTGAGCGCGCTGGCGTGCGCCGGTTTCTGGGCGGTGGGCGCGGCGGTGGCGATCGCAATGGTGCCGGTGAACGCGCGGGCCAGGGCCATGGCGGTGATGATCGGCGGGATATCGATCGCCAACGTGCTGGGTGTGCCGCTGGGCGCGTTCCTCGGGGAGGGCCTCGGCTGGCGGTCGGCGTTCTGGGCGGTGGGCGCCGCGTCCGCCGTCGCCCTGGCCGGTGTCGTCACCCGCATCCCGCGCATTCCGCTGCCGGACGAGAAGCCGCAGCTCAGGCGTGAGGTCGCGATCTACCGGGACCGTCAGGTCTGGCTGTCGATCGTGATCACGGCCCTCGCGGCGGGCGGCGTGTTCTGCGCGTTCAGCTATCTCGCGCCGCTCCTGACGGATGTGGCGGGGCTCGGTTCGGGCTGGGTGCCGTGGGTGCTCGCCCTGTTCGGCATCGGCGCTGTGATCGGTACGACGATCGGCGGCCGCGTCGCGGACGCCCACCTCTTCGGGGTGCTCCTGAGCGGGATCACCGCCTCGACGGTCTTCCTGGTGGCGCTCGCCCTGTTCGCCTCGAACCAGGTCGCCGTGGTCGTCCTGGCGTTCCTGCTGGGCCTCTCGGCGTTCTACACGGCCCCGGCGCTCAACGCCCGGATGTTCAACGTGGCCGGCGTCGCACCCACGCTGGCCGGGGCGACGACCACGGCGGCGTTCAACCTGGGCAACACGAGCGGGCCCTGGCTGGGCGGCACGGTGATCGACGCCGACTTCGGCTTCCGCGCCACGGCCTGGGCGGGCGCCGCGATGCTGGTGGCCGGCCTGGTGGCCGTGGTGGTCTCGATGCGGCTCCACAGCGGCAGGCCCTCCAAGCGGATCGCGGGCGCACCGGCGCACGTCAGCCCGGAGCAGGCCGCCCCTTCGGCCTCCGCAGGCCCGCTTCGGTGATCCGGCGCACGATCTCCTTCGACCCGACCTCGCGCGCCCCGGCGCGCACCGCGTCCGCGTAACGCGCCTCCGGCACGTCGTAGTGGTCGCGCTCGAACGCGCGCGGCGGGCAGCCGATCGCCGCGGCGAACGCGTGCAGCTCCTCGAACGCCACGTCGCTGACGAGGTGCGACCACATCTTCCCGTGCCCCGGCCAGGTCGGCGGATCGATGTAGACCGTCACCGGCCGAGCACCCCGGCGAGTCTGCCCACCGGCGCGACGGACACGGTCGCCTTCGTGCAGACCCAGTGCGGATCGGGGCCGAGTTCGGGCTCGACGTCCAGGGCGTGCGGGGCCTCCCCCGTGCAGACCGGGCACAACGGCCAGCGGCCGTACTCCTCCAGGAGCGCGTCCTGGACGTCCTGGGCCACCAGTCCGGTGACGAAGGACGCTCCCTCGGGCCACTGCTCCACCCACCAGCGCCGGTGGGTCACCGCGTCCTCGACCATCGAGACCATCTGCGCCTCGGCGACGTCACCGGCCACCAGATCGGCCATCACGAGCGCACGCGCGGTGTGCAGCTCCTGCTCCAGGCTGTTCAACTCCATGCACCCATTGTCCCCTGCCGCGCAAACCCGGCCTTGATCCTTCCGGAGCGGGGACAAAAGGGGGGTTGACGGGATTCCGTCGTGAAAATATCTTTCAAATGTGACCCATGACGTGAAGGAAAGTTTCACCGGCGATTCACCGCCCGCACCAGCGGCCCTCGCGGCCAAGGTGCGGACCCTCGCCCCGTCCATGACCCGTTCCATGCAGCGGGTCGCCGAAGCCGTCGCGGGGGACCCCGCCGGGTGCGCCGCCCTCACCGTCACCGGTCTCGCCGAGCTCACCGGCACCAGTGAGGCCACGGTCGTCCGCACGGCCCGTCTCCTCGGCTACCCCGGATACCGGGACCTGCGCCTGGCCCTCGCCGGACTCGCCGCGCACCAGCTGTCCGGCCGGGCGCCCGCCGTCACCGCCGACATCACGGTCGACGACCCCATCGCGGACGTCGTCACGAAGCTCGCCTACGACGAGCAGCAGACGCTCGCGGACACGGCGGCCGGTCTCGACACCGTGCAGCTCGGTGCGGCCGTCGCCGCCGCCGCGACGGCCCGCCGCATCGACATCTACGGCATCGGGGCGTCCTCGCTCGTCGGCCAGGACCTCGCCCAGAAGCTGCTGCGCATCGGTCTGATAGCCCACGCCCACATGGACCCGCACCTCGCCGTGACCAACGCGGTGCAGCTCCGCTCCGGCGACGTGGCCATCGCGATCACGCACTCCGGATCCACGGGTGACGTCATCGAGCCGCTCCGCGTGGCCTTCGACCGCGGTGCGACCACGATCGCGATCACCGGCCGTCCGGACGGCCCCGTCTCGCAGTACGCCGACCACGTGCTGACCACCTCCACGGCCCGTGAGAGCGAGCTGCGGCCCGCCGCCATGTCGAGCCGCACGAGCCAGCTGCTGGTCGTCGACTGCCTGTTCATAGGCGTCGCCCAGCGCACCTACGAGACGGCCGCGCCCGCGCTGTCCGCCTCCTACGAGGCGCTCGCCCACCGGCACACCCCGCGCAGCCGCTGACCCGGCCGGCACCCGCACCCGCACCCGCACCCGCAGAACCGTATGGACGAGAAAGCAGAGCGCTGTTCATGACCTCCACCACCGACGCCAACACCGATGCCGCCGCCGACGGCTACGGCGAGCTGCGCGCCCAGCTCGCCACCCTCACCACCGAGGCCTTCCGCCCGGAACTCGCCGAGATCGACCGGCTCCCAACGGAGGAGATAGCCCGCATCATGAACGGCGAGGACACCACCGTCCCCGCCGCGGTCGCCGAGAAGCTCCCGCAGATCGCCGCCGCGATCGACGCCGCCGCCGAGCGCATGGGCCGCGGCGGGCGGCTGATCTACGCGGGCGCCGGTACCGCGGGCCGCCTCGGGGTGCTCGACGCCAGCGAGTGCCCGCCCACCTTCAACACCGACCCCTCCGAGGTCGTCGGCCTGATCGCGGGCGGCCCCACCGCCATGGTCAAGGCCGTCGAGGGCGCCGAGGACAGCAAGGAACTGGCCGCCGCCGACCTCGACGCGCTGGGCCTCACCGCCGACGACACGGTGGTCGGCATCTCCGCGTCCGGCCGCACGCCGTACGCCATCGGCGCCGTCGAGCACGCCCGCGGGAAGGGCGCGCTCACCCTCGGCCTCTCCTGCAACGCGGACTCGGCGCTCGCCGCGGCCGCGGAGCACGGCCTGGAGATCGTCGTCGGACCCGAGCTGCTCACGGGCTCCACGCGCCTCAAGGCGGGCACCGCGCAGAAGCTCGTCCTCAACATGCTCTCGACGATCACGATGATCCGGCTCGGCAAGACGTACGGAAACCTGATGGTCGACGTGCGCGCGTCGAACGAGAAGCTCCGCGCCCGCTCCCGCCGGATCGTCTCCCTCGCCACCGGCGCCTCCGACGAGGAGATCGAGACGGCACTCGCCGCCACCGGCGGCGAGGTGAAGAACGCCATCCTCACCATCCTCGGCGCAGTCGACGGACCCACCGCCGCCACGCTGCTGGCCGAGTCGGACGGCCACCTCCGCGCCGCCCTCGCGGCCGTCCGCACCACCTGACGCACCACTTCCCCGCACAGCAAGGCACCACGCACCATGACTGCTGAAGACAAGAACCGCGCCACTGCCGCCGCGATCCTGCCGCTCGTCGGTGGCCCCGCGAACGTCAGCTCGATCGCCCACTGCATGACCCGGCTCCGGCTGGGCCTGCACGACCGTTCCCTCGTCGACGACGAAGCCCTCAAGGCGGTCCCCGCCGTCATGGGCGTGGTCGAGGACGACACCTACCAGATCGTCCTGGGCCCGGGCACCGTCGCCCGGGTCACACCGGAGTTCGAGCAGCTGGTCGAGGAGGGCCGCGCCTCCGAGGCCCCGGCCGTCCACACGGCCGAGGAACTGGCGGACAAGGGCGCGGCGCTCAAGGCCCAGCAGAAGGCCAGGAACGCCACGCCGTTCAAGATGTTCCTGCGCAGGATCGCGAACATCTTCGTGCCGCTGATCCCCGCGCTCATCGGCTGCGGCATCATCGCCGGGCTCAACGGCCTTCTGGTGAACCTCGGCTGGCTGCCGTCCGTCACCCCCGCCCTGGCGGCGATGGCCTCCGGTTTCATGGCGCTGATCGCGGTCTTCGTCGGCTACAACACGGCGAAGGAGTTCGGCGGCACGCCGATCCTCGGCGGCGCGGTCGCGGCGATCATCGTCTTCCCCGGTGTCGCGAACATCCACGCCTTCGGCCAGACGCTCTCCCCCGGCCAGGGCGGCGTCCTGGGCGCGCTGGGTGCGGCGGTCCTCGCGGTGTACGTCGAGAAGTGGTGCCGCCGCTGGGTGCCGGAAGCCCTGGACGTCCTGGTCACCCCGACGCTCACGGTGCTGATCTCCGGCCTCGTCACGATCTTCGGCCTGATGTACGTCGCCGGTGAGGTGTCGAGCGCCATCGGTACGTTCGCCGACTGGCTGCTCTCCACCGGCGGCGCCGGCGCGGGCTTCCTGCTGGGCGGCCTCTTCCTGCCGCTGGTGATGCTGGGCCTGCACCAGGCCCTGATCCCGATCCACACCACGCTGATCGAGCAGCAGGGCTTCACGGTGCTGCTCCCGATTCTTGCGATGGCCGGGGCCGGCCAGGTCGGCGCGGCTGCCGCGGTCTACCTCCGCCTCCCCCGCAACGAGTCGATCCGCAGGACCATCAAGTCCGCCCTCCCGGCAGGGCTGCTGGGCGTCGGCGAGCCACTGATCTACGGCGTCTCCCTGCCCCTGGGCCGCCCGTTCATCACGGCGTGTGTCGGCGGCGCGTTCGGCGGCGGCTTCGTGGGCCTGTTCAACCAGCTCGGCGACTCCGTCGGCTCCACCGCCATCGGCCCGTCCGGCTGGGCGCTGTTCCCCCTCCTGGACGGCAACCACGGGCTCGGTTCCACGATCGCGATCTACGCGGGCGGCCTGCTGGTCGGCTATGTCGCGGGCTTCGTGGCGACGTACTTCTTCGGCTTCAGCGCGGCCCTGCTCGCGGAGTTCAACGTCTCCCGGGAACCGGCCGCGTCGACCGTCGCCGCCACCGGCAAGGGCACGGCGACCGGTGCGGGCGACAACCCCGCGAAGGAACCCGCCGGAGTCTGAGCGCCCCTCCGCCGAGGCCCGACGGGGGTGCGCTCGCCCCCGATGCCCACGAGAAGTGCCGAGGATTCTTTCCGTACGAACATCTGTGTGTAGGCAATGGATTGCCGGGCACCTGATGCTTCGGAGGTTGATAACAATGGTTCCCCTGCTTCTCGTTCTTCTTCTCGCCCTGATCCTTTTCGGTGCCGGTTTCGCACTCAAGGCACTCTGGTGGATCGCGGTGATCGTACTTGTGGTGTGGCTCGTCGGATTCTTTGTCCGACCGGCTTCCGGCGGCGGCAAGCGTGGCCGCTGGTACCGCTGGTAGACGCCCTCTACCAGCACTGACGCGGGTGGCGCGGGACCTTCTGGTCCCGCGCCACCCGCGTCTTTCCGTGCGCTCCGCACATTCGATGTGTGGACCGGGAAAGTGCGGGCAGCCGATATGTCGAGCGGCACTCATCCTCATTTCGATGAGATATGCCGCGCCGGACGAACCGTCGAGGAAGGAGCCGATGATGAGCGACAACCTGTGGGGCTACCAGCCTTCTACCGGGCACACCGCGGGCGCCGACCTGACCGGATACTCGGTCGAGGCGACGGACGGGAGCATCGGGAAGGTCGACAAGCACTCCGACGAGGTGGGTTCCGCCTATCTGGTCGTCGACACCGGTGTCTGGATCTTCGGCAAGGACGTCCTGCTTCCGGCAGGCACCGTCAAGGGCATCGACACGGAACACCGCACGGTATTCGTCGACCTGACCAAGGACCAGATCAAGGACTCCCCCGAGTTCGACAAGCACAAGCACGCGGGCGATCCCGGCTATCACGCCCAGATCGGCGGCTACTACGACAGCTACCGGATCATGTGATCCCCGCGCTTCCGCGATCAGAGGCGGGGCCGGCTCCTCGACGGAGCCGGCCCCGCTGTTCGTGCGCGCCGGGTTCCGGTTCGCCTTCCGGTACAGACGGACCGTGCGCCGATCGACGCTCCGGCCCCACCGAAAACTGATTGGCCGGGGGCTCCGGAGCTGGGACGATTCCTCCGTTTCCCAACAGGAGGACATTTGTTCGTCTTCGTCTGCGAGGCATGCGGTGCCGAGCTGACCACGCCCCTGTCCCAGGTCACCCTGCCGGACCACGCCCACCAGAAGTACGGGAGCGGGGTTCAACTCCCCGGACTCATGGAGTCGGGAACCTTCGCCGTCGCCCCGGAGCCGTCGGGGCCACCGTGGCGGAGGTGGAAGGAGATACCTCCGGGCGAGGCGGCGGGCCGGGGAATCCACGCACCGGTCCCCACCCTGTCCTACGGCGCCCCGGGCGCGGTCGTCATCGCGCCGGGCGACGCCCGCGGCACGATCCTGATCCCGGAGGACAACGCATCGGGCTGTTGCGGCACCGTCGGCGCCGACGGCCCCAACGTGGTGTGCGCGGAATGCTCCCTGCCCGTGGCGAGCCGTATCGACGACTGCTCCATCTGGCAGGCGCTGTGGCTCGCGCCCGGCGCCGTGCGCCGTCTCCACGTCCGCGGCACCGACATCACACCACGCTCCTGGGCGGACCTGCTGACGGAGGGGAAGCGAACACCACCGTTCGCGCCGATCACCACGTGGGGATCGCGAAGCGGGTCGGCTCATTGGCAGAACTACTGGTGGTCCTGGAACCCGCAGTGGGAGGCTGCGGGCGGCCGGGCCCTCGCCCACCTGCTGGCAGCCTCGGACGGTCAGCCGGTGACCGTCCCGGACGGCCTGGCCAAAGAGCTGTTCCAACGCTCACTCGACGCCCTGCTGCCCGGCGGCGCACCGGCGCGACGCGCGGCCCTCGCCGGACCGGGAGCGCCTGCTCCCGACGCGGACGCCCGCATCCTCCTCGTGCCGTCCCACCCGCAGACGGGCGAGCTGTGGGCCCCTGCCGAACACCCGGCGGCACATCTGGTGCCACTGCCGCTAGGGGTGTGGCTGTGGCTGGTCTCCCCCGAACGGAGCCTGCCCGTGCCCGCGTCGGGTGGCCTGCCGGAGGGTGTCCTCCGCGACGATTTCGACGCGGCACCGCACCCAGGTGTGCTGTTCCGGGCCGATCCGGACGCCCTCCGTCACACGCTGGCGCGACTGCCGGCCGTCCGCAGGCCGTGGCTGCGCGCCATCTTCGACGACATCCCGCAGTACGAGCGCGCCGGTTACTTCTAGCAGGCACTGTTTCTCGGGTCATGTTCCGAAGCCGGCCTGCACATCGGCTCACTTCATATGCCGTTGAACGGTATATGGTGTCGACCATGTCTGAACGTCCCATGCAGGAGCCGACGTTGCTCCTGCTCACCGCGCTCGCCGATGCACCCCGGCATGGATATGCCCTGATCCAGGAGGTCGCCGCGATATCGGCCGGCAGGGTCCGCCTCCGAGCGGGCACGCTCTACGGTGCACTCGACCGCTTGCTGGGGCAGGGGGTCATCCGCGTCGAACGCGAAGAGGTCGTCGACAGCAGGCTCCGTCGCACCTACGCACTCACCGACGACGGGTACACCCTGCTCGCCGCAGAAGCGGACCGCCTGCGGACGACCGCACGCGAGGCGGAGCGACGTATGGTGCTGGGTCGTCCGACGCCGGACGGAGCCCGGGCGTGACGAACCGAAGTGCAACGAACCCGCGCAGCGCCACACCCTCCCTGCACCGGGCGGTCCGGCTGTATCCGGCGGCCTACCGTGACGAGCACGGCGCGGCGATCACGGCGACCTTGGCGGACATCGCCGAGGACGGACGGGGAAGCGGTGTCATGCGTGAGACTGCTGCTGTTGCCGGGCACGCCCTGCGGATGCGCGTGGGCCTGGACTCCGCCCGCCCCGCCGGCCGGGCGCTGGCCGGACTGGTGCCGTACGCCGTAGCCATCGCTACTGCCCTGTCGGCCGCCCTTTTGACCGTATGGCCACTGGAGCCGATGGCCCGAGACGGCGAGCGTACCTACACGCCACTGGCCTACGCTCCGTGGCTCTTGGTGCTCGGCTGTCTCCTCGCGGGCCGCTGGGCGTGGGCCCGGGCCGGTGCGGCCGCAGCTCTGACCGGCGCCGCACTGTCGATTCCGATCGCGTACTGGACGGGAGGTGCGGCCGGGCTGTCACAGAATCTGGCGACCGTCCTCGGTCTCGCGGTGGCCGCCGTCCTGGTGATCGCCAGCCCGCCGGACCTGCCGCCGGTCGGTTCACGCGCCCGCCGCGACGCCGCATTGACGGCGTTGGCCGTCGGAGTCCCCCTGGTGGTCGGCTCGGTCACGGTCTTCCAGGCGTTGACCGGTCCGGGCGGGACGGAGTCGGCCCGCCCGGATCCCATACGCTTGTTCCTGCTGTTCGCTCCTCTTGCGCTGGCACTCCCGACCGCCTTCGGTGTGGCCCGAGTGCGCTACGGGGCGCTCGCCGCTGCCGCACTGGTCGGAGTCCCTTCCGCACTGCTGTACCAGCACAATCTGCTCGCAGAAGTTCCGTATGCATCCGGCCAGTTGCTGGCTCAGGTCGCGGTCCTGACGGGAGTCGCCGCCCTTGCCGTGCGATGCGCCGCACGACTGCGGCCCGCCCGGCGCCAGATCTCGTGATGCCCGCAACGTGACACCACCTGACGAGCTCCGACGGCAGCCCGCAGACGAGGAGCGGGGCCTGATGGACACGTTGCCGGCCCGCACGGGGCGTCCGCGTGCCGCCCGGAGGTCCACCGGGCGGCAGCACAGGTCAACCGAAGTCAGGCCAACGCAGCGTCGTCGTGGCCACGAACCGGTCGGCAGCAGACTTCGGCAGACACATCATCAGATGGACTCGCTGACGGGGACCTCAGTAGGCCCACGGCGTGCAGTTCCAGCTCACGCCTTCCTGGGCCGCGGACGGGACGCAGACCTGAATCCTCCAGACGTCCTTGCTCAGGTTGGCGCTGGCGCTCTGCCCCTTGCCCCAGACGTTGAGCTGGCCCGTCGAGTTGTCGTAGAACTGGTACGTGAGGCGGGCCTGGTCGTTCTCGCCGCTGTAGGCCCAGACCCAAGCCTGAGCGCCGTTACCGGGGTTGTTGTCGGACTGACCCCGAGCACCCCAGACGGTGCCCGTCGATGCGGCGGCGGCCGGCGAGGCCGCAACCCCCAGTCCGACGGCGGCGACGGCCGCAACGGTGATCGCGGACCTGGCGATGGTCTTCAGCATTCTGTTCAACTCCTTGAGGCGGGCCCCGCCCCTCACGTGCGACATGAGGATCCGTCAGAACGCCGTGAGGCGTATCGAACGGTCACAGGTGCAGACACGAACTGAAGGCAGGGTGAAGATATTTGACAGATCAAGTATAACAACTGATTGATCAAGCAAGGGATTACTGGGCGTCCCGCGCGTTCCGCACAAGGGACGCCGGACTGCCGGCAGCGTCACACGGTGAAGGGAGACGCCCCTTCGCGCGGACGCCGTGCGCCGGGCATGGGGCTCAACGGCCGCAAACCAACTGCTGAATCGCGTGGCTGACGTATCCTCACCCCACCTGCCGTGCCTGCGACCGGGGGGAATCACGGTCTGCGGCCGGCTCCGATCATCTGGGGATTCATGCGCACAACATCCATAACCGCCGTTCTCACCGGCGCACTGGTGCTTTCCGCCTCCGCCATCGCCGCCCCTGCCGCGTACGCGGCCGATACCGGCGTGGTCATCAAGAAGTTGTCCGTGAACGGCGGCAAGCCCATCGTCCTCGGCACATCCCGCACCGAGTCGTTCACCATCTCGGTGACCGCCTCGGACAACTCGGGGATCAGCAGCCGCCTGGCGTTCCTGCAGCTCGACCGCGAGGTCGGGGACGACTACTGGTCGTTCCACGGCCGCCCGACGTGTTCCAAGGACAGTGCCACCACCTCGACCTGCACGCTCGTCTACAAGCTCGACCCCAGCATCGACCTCCCCCGCAACACCGTCGCGGGTCCGTGGGACGTGACCGTCCAGCTGGAGGCCAAGGACGGGGACCTGTACAACAACGGAGGGAAGCTCAAGCATCCTGTCCTGCGGCGCGGCAAACTCACCGCCAACGCCTCGCCGGAGCCGGTGCACAAGGGCAAGCCCCTCAAGGTCACAGGCAAGCTGACCCGCGCCAACTGGGACAGGCGCACCTACGCGGGTTACGCCGACAAGCCGGTGAAACTGCAATTCCGCAAGGCGGGCACCAGTACCTACAAGACCGTCAAGACGGTCCACACCAACAGCCACGGCGACCTGTCGACGAAGGTCACCGCCTCTGCTGACGGTTACTGGCGCTGGTCCTTCGCGGGCACGACCACCACATCGGCGACCAGCGCTGCGGGCGACTACGTCGACGTCCGCTGATGACTCGTCCGCTTGCAGTCCCGGCTTGACGGGGCTGCAAGCGGCACCCTCAGATCCTGCGGCCCCTGACTTCGCAGCTCCGGCTCGGCGTACGGCACTGCCACGGCCGGCCGAGCGCGCCACCCCGGCGGGTGGTCACCCCGGACACGACTCACCGAGTCGCGGCGGGTCCGCCGCTGAACCGGTCACTCAGTCCCGCTGGACCGGTCACTCAGTCACCCTGGATCGGTCACTCAGTCCAGGGCGTCGGACAGCATGCCTGCGACCACCAGGACGACGACGCCCGCCGCGAGAGCGACGCCCAGCATGGCTGCCGCCTTGACGGGAGTCGGCAGCTGCGTCTTGGCGATCTTCACGTTGGCGACCATGGCCAGCCCGCCCACCCCGCCGCCGATCGCGCCACCTACCAGCAGCAGTGCCAGCGGGAGCACGGAGAGAACCATCTGCCACGGGGAAAGCCCGTCGAAGAGCTTCTTCTTGGTGGGCGGTTCAAGGGGGCCGACCTTCGGCGACTGCGACATGCGTGGTCCTCTCGACGCACCGGCGACTGAAGTCCACTCATGGTGAGGGGCGCCGGGTGATGCGCCCGAGCAGAGTGTCCCCGCAGGATGGATCGCACGGCTGATCGAAATTCTAGAGGGAGGGGAAGCCCGCGAGGACACCCCGTCATCGGGGCAGCTGCCCCTTCCGGTTGATCTCCGTCACCCGCGCCCGCAGCACGAGGCCCGGAGGCGCCGGCCGGACGACGTCCGGCGGGCAGTCCCACTCCGCGCCACCGCCCGGTGGACGCAGCTGCACATTGGGGCCGACACGGCCCATCACCCGGCCGACCCGGCCGTCACGGCCGTCCACCGCGAACGTTCCGGGCTCCGGCGTACACGGCTCAAGGCCCTCAACGCTCATGGATCGCCGCCGCTTCCAGCTGCTCACTCAGCCGCAGTGCCATGTCGAGCGTGCACCGGCCGAGGTCGACGAGCGGAACCGGTTCCTCACCCGCGCACGAGACCGGGTCGATGCGCAGCGACGGCAGTTTCACGCCGACCCCGGCCAGCCCGGCCCTCAGCCGCACCACCGCGTCCTCGGCCGCACGCACCCTGTCCGCCGCTTCTCTGCGCCGTTCCGTAGCCGTCTTCATGATCTTCCCCATTTCCACGCTGAGTAGTGGGTATGCCTACTCAGCGTGTCCAATTGGCGACTACCGTGGAAGGGGCGCAGATCCAACACCCGCACGTGTGCCACCGGGAGCCGCCATGCCAGGGCCCAAGAAGCTCGACCCGTCCTCGTCCCCACGCGCCCTCCTGGGGGCCGAGCTCCGCCACCGCAGGGAGGCCGCAGGGTTGTCGCAGGACGACCTGGGCGCGCCTCTGTTCGTCAGCGGCTCGTTCATCGGACAGCTGGAGGCGGGTACGCGCCGGATGCAGGCGGACCAGGCTCAGAGACTGGACGAGGCCCTGCTCGCGGACGGCTTCTTCGTAAGGAACTGCGCCGCCCTGAAACAGTCGAAGTACCCGGACCACTTCGCGGAGGCGGCGGAGGCGGAGCGCGTCGCCACGACCATCAAGCAGTACGCGCCTCTTCTCATCCCAGGACTACTGCAGACCGAGGCCTACGCACGAGCTGTGTTCCGCGCGTACCAGCCGACGGCCACGGAGGAATTGATCGACCAACTCGTGTCGGCTCGCCTGGAGCGGGCACAGATCCTGGCAGATCCAACAACACCCTTGTTGTGGGTGGTCCTGGACGAGGCGGTACTGCGCCGACGGTCCGGCGGTTCCGCAGTCATGGCAGCGGCACTACGGCACATCGTGGGCCTGGCCCGGCAGAATCGGGTGATCGGGCAGGTACTGCCCTTCTCGGTAGGGGCACATGCAGCCTTGGACGGAGGAGTGAAGCTCATGTCATTCACGGACGCACCACCGCTCGCGTATGTGGACGGCCTGGGAATGGGCAGACTCCAGGACGACCCAGCAACCGTCGCTCGATATGCACTCACCTACGACCTGCTGGTGGCTGATGCCTTGTCACCTGATGCCTCCCTGGTCCTGCTGGAGTCCGTGGCGGAGGATTACGCCCATGACGATGAGCAGCTCTGAATACGACTTCGCCTCGGCGGTCTGGCACAAGTCCTCGTACAGCGGCGGCGACGGAGGGGACTGCCTCGAAGCAGTCACCGATCACCCCGACGCCGTCCCCGTCCGCGACTCCAAAGCGACCGGCGGCCCGGTACTGGTGTTCCGGACCACCACCTGGTCGGCCTTTATCACCAGCCTCAAGCGGAGCTGAGGGCTGTCCCGTTCCCGACGAAGTCACAGTCAGATGATCCGGGGAACGACCTCGTCGCGCTGAGTCGACCAGTTGGTGACGACGGGCTTGTCCACGGTGGCCATGTCGGGGAGCTCCAGCTCGGCGGGGTCGGGGTCGTCCTCGGTGACCGCGATGATGACACTCCCGAACTCCGTGCCGCCCTCGCCGTCGGTGGTCTTGACGTCGATGCCGGTGTACGCCGTTGCGGAGCCGGTGAGCTTGATGGGGTCTTCGCCGCCCTGTCCGACGGGGGAGGCGACGCCGTCGGCGCCGGATCCGAAGGAGACACTGGGGGTGTTGACGTCCAGGTAGCAGGTGATTCCCGGCTTGGCCTTGGCGGCGACGAGGTAGTAGCCGTCGATCTCGGGCTCGTGCACCCAGTTCACCGTGAAGTTCAGGTCGTTGGTACCGCAGGACTGCCCGTAGCCGCTCTTGCCGCCCTGGTCCGAGCCGCCGCTCTTCGCGGGTGCGCTACCGCTGGACCCGCCCTTGTCGCCTGTGCTGTCGCTGCTGGTTCCCTTGGCGGGAGTGACGCTGCCGGTCGACTTGTCGTTGCCGGAGGGCGCCTCGCTCCCGCTGCGGTCGGACGAGGAGGCGACGAGGGCCGCGGAGTCGGCGCTCGCCTTCGATTCCTGGGGCCCGCAGGCGGAGGTGGCGGCAAGGGCCGTCATGACTGCGGCGGCCAGGGCGAGACGGGCGGAACGGGCGGCGAGACGCGAGCGCATCATGATCTCCAGCGGTTGTCGGTTGCGGTGCTTCCTGCTGACACGAAGGACTCTAGAGCTGGGTCGATCTTCAAATGATGCCCGCAATGTCCAGGTCCTGTATCAGCGGATCGGTTCCACGAATCCCCGCCGAGTTGCCACGATTTTCAGTCAGCAAGGCCTCTCTGACGGATGCTCACCGTCGGCCGGACGGAGATCAGATCACCCGGATCACATGCTTCCCCCGCACACCTCCCGCCTCCAGCGCCCGGTGCGCGGCGGCGATCTCGGAGAGCGGGTGGACGGTGTCCACCACGGGGCGGATCGCGCCGCTCTCCACGTAGCGGGTCAGCCGGGCGAAGAGGTCGTGCGTCGGGTTGCCGCTGAAGAAACGGACCCGGCGGCGACCATGGGCCGTAGAAGCAAGCAGGTAGGAGAGGCTCGCGGCCGGGCGGTCGATGTCGAAGGCGATGGAGACCATGCGTCCTCCGGGGGCCAGCAGCTTCCTGAAGGCCCGGTGTTCGGTGCCGACGGTGTCGAGGACGACGTCGAAGGCGCCCAGATCGTCCGGGCCCGTCGTCGTGTAGGCGTACGCCTCGTCCGCGCCCAGTTCGCGTACGAAGTCGAGGTTCCTCTCGCCCGCCAGCGCGGTCACATGCGCACCGAGCGCCCTGCCCAGCTGTACGGCCATGCTGCCGACCCCGCCCGCCGCGCCCCGCACCAGCAGCCGCTCCCCCGCCCTCAGGCGCGCCTTGGTCTCCAGTGCGGTGATGGCGGTCGTCCCGACCGGCAGCGAGGCGGCCTCGACGAGGGTGATGTTCTCGGGAGCGTAGGAGAGTCGGCGCGGCCGGACCGCGACGTACTCGGCGGCGCTGCCGAAGGTGCGGCCGAGGAGGCCCCACACCCGGTCGCCCTCACGCAGTCCCTTCACGGCGCCGTCCACCCGGGCGATCTCGCCGGCGAAGTCGATGCCCGTCCGCAGGGGGAAGCGGCGGCCCGTGACAAGGCGGACGCGTCCGGCCCGGCCGTACAGCTCCCCTCCGTTGACGCTCGCCGCGTGGACGCGGACCAGCACCTCGCCGTCCCGGAGCTCCGGCACCGGAACCCGGCCTTCGTACAGCACCTCGGGAGGGCCGTAGCGGTCGTAGAGCGCTGCGCGCATATCGTCCATACGTCCCACGCTAGACGGGTAAGTGGATGGCGCCCTCCATTTGAAGCGAAGTGAGAAACATGCCTGCTCAGCCCTCTCAGAAACCCCCCGAGACCCTGCGCGCGGACGCCCGGGAGAACCGTGAGCGCATCCTCGCCGCCGCCCGCGAGGCCTACGCGCTGCACGGGCTCGACGTGCCCATGGCAGCGATCGCCCGGCGCGCGAAGGTCGGGGTCGCCACGCTCTACCGGCGCTTCCCGACGCGCGACGCACTGGTGACCGAGGCGTTCTCCGAACAGCTCGCGCACTGCGTGGCCGTCCTCGACGAGGGTCTGGCGGACCCGGACCCGTGGCGCGGCTTCCGCTCGGTCGTCGAGAAGGTCTGCATGATGCAGGCGACGGAGCGGGGCTTCACCCAGGCGTTCCTCAGCCAGTTCCCCGACCACGCCGACTACGCCGAGGAACAGAGCCGCGCCGAGCGGGGTCTGTCCCTGCTGATCGAGCGGGCCAAGGACTGCGGGCAGCTGCGGCGGGACTTCGAGGTGCACGACATCACGCTGCTGATGCTGGCCAACAGCGGCGCCACCGCCGGAGCGGGCGCCGACGCGCCCGCCGCGTCCCGGCGGCTGGTCGCCTATCTGCTCCAGTCCTTCCGCGCCGGGTCGACGGCCCCGCTGCCGCCGCCGGTGCCGCTGGAACTCCGTCGCATCCACACATAGGTGATGCACCATCAGGCACGAACCGAGGGATGTACGGCCCGGAGCTCAAGCCTTGGAGTCCGAGCGCTCTTTCTGAGGAATGGGCGGAGGGCCTTCACCCACCCACCCTCCCCGCCTGGAAAGTTGACCCCGTGTGAGCGATTTGCAACGGAGCGTCGTAACGCTCTAGCGTGCCGAACAACAGACGACCCCCGCCGGTGCGCCAACACCGGACGAGGGTCTGACCAACGAGATCCAGAGGCGATCTGATGGCTGTCGACCAGCTTAGTGCTGCCCCCCGCGCTCCGTACGAGCCCCCGCACCCGATGGCGAACCCCGGCTACGGCAAGCGTTCCGCCCCGGACCAGCGTCCGCGCGACGCCCGCGACTTCTCCCACCTGCCGCCCCGCGAGGCCGCCGTCGCCGCCTACATCGACCGGCTGCCGGACGGCTCGGACATCTCCGTGAAGACGCTGGCCAAGTGGCTGCCGTACGGCCAGTGCGCCCTGCGGACCTCGCTCAACCGGCTCCAGGCGGCCGGACACCTGCGCCGGGGCGGCGAGTGCCTCGCGACCGACACGGTCATGCTCTGGGTGACCCGGACGTTCTTCTCCCGCACCGCGCGCGACGACGACTGGTGGGCGGCGTTCACCCGGGGGGACGTACCTCAGGAGCACCGACGTCCCACGCGCTCACGGGCCTTCGTGCTGCTGGCCGCCCTCGGCCGTACCGCGCCGTCGCTGAGCCTGTCGGCGGCGGACTGCCTGAGCCTGGAGCCGCTGGTCGCGGAGTGGTTCGAGCGGGGCGCCACCGAGGCGGAGACCCTGCGGGCCCTCACCCACGGCCTGCCGACCCCCGTGCACCACGCGGCCGCCCTCGTCCGACGGCGGCTCGTCGACAAGCTGCCGCCGGAACGTCCGGTCCCGGCGCCGAGCGCCGTCGTGCTGCGTGCGCTGGAATGCGGCGAGTGCCGCGCCCCCGGAAGCCCCGAGGCGTTGCGCGGAGGGCTCTGCGCGATCTGCCGGGGCGAGGCGGGCGAGGCCGCCCGTCCGCCGGGCACCGTCCCCACGGACGGGGTGTCCGAGCGGATGGCGACCGTCCGGGCGGGCCTCGTCCCACGGTCGGAGCGGACGGTTCACGCGCGCAAGATCACGCGACCGTCGGGCAGGCAGCGGGTCCGGCCGGGCGCGGAGACTTCCGTCGACGCCGACGGCGCACCGGCCGACGCGGGCGAACCCTGCGCCGACCGGTCCTGAAGGGCGGCGCGCGTCACCAGGCTCCCGGCGCGGGCGGGGCGACGACCGGCGGGCGGTCGTCGCACGTGATCGTGTTCGGCAGCAGCCAGGGCGCCAGCCAGTCGCCCGTCGTGCCGCCGCCGTCGTTGCCGCCGAGATCGACCAGGGAGAACTCCGAACCCGCCGGGGTGAAGTTGAAGGACCCGCAGTTGTTGACGCCCACGGCACCGACGTTGCGCGCGTCCACGTTCTCGAAGGTCGCCGACCCCGCCGCCCGCGCGCTCACCACGGACGTCCCCGTGCCGTCCACCCTGATGTCCTTGAAGTGCACGCCCCGGATCTCGTACGTGTCCTTCACCGGCCAGTCCGTGACCAGCATGATCGCGTTGTACGTGTTGTCGAGGAAGTGGTTCCCGGTCACCCGGATGTCCGCGTCGATGTCCCGGTCCAGCGCGAAGAACCAGATGGCTCCGAGCCCGATCTTCCAGTTCAGTTCGTACGTCCCCGCCCGGACCGTCGTGTTGCCGGTCAGGTCGAGCCGCCCCCGGAAGGCCTCCGCGCCGAAGCGGGCGCCCACGTGCAGCGCGCTTCCCTCGCGGACGGGGTCGGCGACGAGGTTGCCGGACACCTCGTTGTCCGTACCGCCGTAGATCGCGATGCCGTTGGCCAGGACCGGGCTCTGCACGGTGTTGCGGGCGAAGGTGTTGCCGGTGTTGGCGCGCTTCTCCGACCACATCGCCAGGCCGTCGTCGCCCGAGTTCCGGACGAAGGTGTGAGTGACGGTCGAACCGGTGACACCGCCGTGGAAGTTGATGGCGTCGGCGATCTGGTCGACGATGACGTTGCCCGTGATCCTCAGGTTCGACATCGGGCCGTCGAACCACATGCCGACCTTGGTGTGCCGGATGTGCAGCCCCTCGACGGAGGAGTCGCTCATCGCCCCGCCGATGCCGTTCACCTGGTCGGTGTCGACGCGTTCGCGGACGTCCCCCTCGATGGCGAAGCCCGACAGGTGGACGTTGCGGCTGCCGCCGTCGGCCGCGTCCTTTCCGTAGAAGCCGACGCCTGTGTGCACCGAGCCGTCGGCGGCAGGGGTGTCGAGCGCGACCTCCCTGCCCTTGAACTTCGTGTACCAGCTGCCCGCCCCCCTGATCGTGACGTCGTCCACGACGATGTGGCGGTTGACCTGGAAGGTGCCCGGAGGCACGTACACCGGCAGGTTCGTGCGCTTGGCCAAGGCGATGGCCCGCTCCAGGGCGTCCGCGGAGTCCCGGCGCCCCGTGGGATCGGCCCCGAACAGCAGCGCGTTGGCGGCCTTCAGCTCGACGTGCGGAAGTCCCACGAGCTCGGAGTCCAGCACGTCGATGACCGTCCAGGCGGCACGGCTGCCGGCCGGAACCGTCAGCCGGACGGTGTCACCCGCGCGGTACCGCTTCCCCAGCAGCAGGCGCTGCTCGTCGTAGAAGTGGCTCGGCCGGAACGGCTTGGAGATCACCGGCGCGGGAGTCGTCTCGCTGGGCACGCAGGCGCACTCGGTGATCCACCAGCCGGGCTGGAGCAGCCCGGCCCCGGGGTCGTTGGTGAAGGGGTACTGGTTGTACAGCCAGGAGTACTGCGAGGTCAGCGTCATCGTCGAGCGCTTCGTGCCGTTGACGGCGACATCGAGCGGCGCGGTGATGCCACCCCCGCCCGGGGCGTCCGGGATGCTGTAGCGCACCGTGATCGCGTTCGCGGCCTCCGGCAGCGTGAACTCGACGTGCTCGCCCGGCACCAGCCGGACCGCCTTACGGCCCGAGGCCTCGGCGGGCAGGGTGTACGCGGCACGGTCGGGGCCGATGACCGTGCCGTTCGTCGCCGCGTTCTCCGCCTCCTGCTCGGCGAAGGGGACCTCGGCGCCCCGGCCGGCGACCAGCGCGGGGGCCAGGCCCGCGCGCGTCACCACCGGGGCGGACGGGGCGGACGGTTTCCCCTCCGCACCCTGAGCCGCGGGAGCGCCGGTCAGCGCCCCCAGTCCGACAACGGCTGCCGTCAGCGCGGCGACCGTGATGTGACGTGACATCGCATGCCCGTTTCTCTCGGAAGGTGAGGCGACGTTAGGGCGCGCGGAACTACCACCACAAGAGTCGTGCGAGAACATTTCGCCCTGCTGCACAATGCATGCAAGTTCACGTCATGTTTTTGCGTAGGAAGTGCGTGCTGCGGGCGACTCCCGCCCGGGTCGCGGTGCACGGAGCGCGCGAGCGACGGCGACAGCGAGAGCGAGGCGACGGCCTTCCCCGCCCACGCGGCGGGCCCGTGGACGCCTCAGACCTTCCGGTGTACGCGCCTCACGCGCCCACGGTCCCGTCGACGCCCTCGCGCAGGAAGTCCGCGTGGCCGTTGTGGCGGCCGTATTCGAGCAGCACGTGCACCATCACCATGCGCAGGGAGACCTCCCGCTCCCAGCGGGGCTGAAGGCCTGTCAGGTCCAGGGAGGCGGCCTCCCGTTCGATGCGGCGGGAGTTCTCCACCTCGGCCTCCCAGGCGCCGAACGCCTCGGTCCGGTTCGAGGCGCTCGCGTCGTACGCGGCCTGGAAGTCGATCCGGTCCGACCACACCATCGGGGCCTCGTTGTCGTCGAACACGCGCCGGAACCAGGCACGTTCCACTTCCGCCATGTGCCGCACCAGGCCCAGCAGCGAGAGCGTCGAGGGAGGCATCGACCGCTGCCGCAGCTGCTCGTCGTCCAGGCCCTCGCACTTCATGGCGAGAGTGGCCCGGTGGTAGTCGAGAAAGGCCCGCAGCGTCTCGCGCTCGTCGCCCGCGGTCGGCGGCCCTGTACGCACGTCGGTGGTCACCGGTCACACTCCTTCACGATGGGGCAGAAGTGTTCAGTATCCGGTCGCACGTACGACGCCGGCCCCCGGGACGAATCCCGGGGGCCGGCGTCGTACGGATACTGCGGGTACTGCTGGAGCTGCTGATCCGGGGATCAGAAGTCCATGTCACCGCCCGGCATGCCGCCCGGAGCGGCCGCAGAGGCCTTCTCCGGCTTGTCGGCGATGACGGCCTCGGTGGTGAGGAAGAGCGCGGCGATGGACGCGGCGTTCTGCAGGGCGGAGCGCGTGACCTTCGCCGGGTCGATGATGCCCTCGGCGATCATGTCGACGTACTCGCCGGACGCGGCGTTCAGGCCGTGACCGATCGGCAGGTTGCGCACCTTCTCGACGACGACGCCACCCTCAAGACCACCGTTGACGGCGATCTGCTTGAGCGGGGCCTCCAGCGCGAGCTTCACGGCGTTGGCGCCCGTGGCCTCGTCGCCCGTGAGGTCGAGCTTCTCGAAGACGGCCGAGGCCTGGAGCAGAGCCACGCCACCACCGGCGACGATGCCCTCCTCGACGGCTGCCTTGGCGTTGCGCACCGCGTCCTCGATGCGGTGCTTGCGCTCCTTGAGCTCCACCTCGGTGGCGGCGCCGGCCTTGATGACGGCCACGCCGCCGGCCAGCTTCGCGAGGCGCTCCTGGAGCTTCTCGCGGTCGTAGTCCGAGTCGGAGTTCTCGATCTCGGCACGGATCTGCTTGACACGACCCTGAACCTGGTCGCTGTCACCGCCGCCGTCGACGATCGTGGTCTCGTCCTTGGTGATGACGACCTTGCGGGCGGTGCCGAGTAGGTCCAGGCCGGCGTTCTCCAGCTTGAGACCGACCTCCTCGGAGATGACGGTGCCACCGGTGAGGATGGCGATGTCGCCGAGCATGGCCTTGCGGCGGTCACCGAAGCCCGGAGCCTTGACGGCGACGGACTTGAAGGTGCCACGGATCTTGTTGACGACCAGGGTCGACAGGGCCTCGCCCTCGACGTCCTCCGCGATGATCAGCAGGGGCTTGCCCGACTGCATGACCTTCTCGAGCAGCGGAAGGAGGTCCTTCACGTTGCTGATCTTGGAGTTGACGATCAGGATGTACGGGTCGTCGAAGGACGACTCCATGCGCTCCATGTCGGTGGCGAAGTACGCCGAGATGTAGCCCTTGTCGAAGCGCATACCCTCGGTGAGCTCCAGCTCCAGACCGAAGGTCTGGGACTCCTCGACGGTGATGACGCCTTCCTTGCCGACCTTGTCCATCGCCTCGGCGATCTTGGCGCCGATCTCGGTGTCGGCAGCGGAGATGGAGGCCGTCGAAGCGATCTGCTCCTTGGTCTCCACGTCCTTCGCCTGCTCCAGGAGGGCGGCGGAGACGGCCTCGACGGCCTTCTCGATGCCACGCTTCAGAGCCATCGGGTTGGCACCCGCGGCGACGTTGCGCAGGCCCTCGCGGACGAGCGCCTGGGCGAGAACGGTGGCGGTGGTCGTACCGTCGCCGGCGACGTCGTCCGTCTTCTTGGCGACCTCCTTGACCAGCTCCGCACCGATCTTCTCGTACGGGTCCTCGAGCTCGATCTCCTTGGCGATGGAGACACCATCGTTGGTGATCGTGGGCGCGCCCCACTTCTTCTCGAGGACGACGTTACGGCCCTTGGGGCCGAGGGTGACCTTGACGGCGTCGGCGAGCTGGTTCATCCCGCGCTCGAGACCGCGCCGTGCCTCCTCGTCGAACGCGATGATCTTGGCCATGTGAAGTGGTCCTCCCGGACAGGGGTGGATTGCTCCGGACCGAGAGGCGCCCGCGACGGACGGCCTGCCTGCTCAGCGGTTCCTTGCCCCGCTGAGCCTGCGGGCCTCACCGGCCCGGTCCAAGTTTCTGTCACTCTCACCTGGAGAGTGCTAACGCCAATGATTAGCACTCGACCCCGTCGAGTGCAAGCGCCTTCGGCGACGGCTCGCTGGACGGAGGGGCGCCCGGGGGTGCACGCGGACGCACGCAGGGCCCGTCCCCCTGCGGAGGAACGGACCCTGCGTGCGTGAGAAGCGTCGTTGGCCGACCGCGCCGAGCTCAGCCGACGGCGAGCTTGACCATGTCCGCCTGCGGCCCCTTCTGGCCCTGCGAGATCTCGAATTCAACTCGCTGACCCTCTTCGAGGGTGCGGTACCCGTCCATCTGGATCGCGCTGTAGTGGACGAAAACATCCGCACCACCGTCGACCGCGATGAAGCCGTACCCCTTCTCCGCGTTGAACCACTTGACGGTGCCCTGAGCCATGCCCAACTCCCCTATTACTGGCCCTTGCACGAGACCGCACTTCGCGGGCCCGGGTCAGAACGCACCCTCCGACAGGAGAGGGTGGCGTGCGCCGGAACGCGTCGACCGCGGCCGAATGTATCTGCCCAACTGCCCTCTGCAACAGGGCAATCGGACGGGAATTCTGGGCACGCGGGATCACCCGGATAGGGATGATCGGGAGGAATCCTGGGCAAGTCGGGCCTGACAAAGGCCACTTATGCCTCAAGGGGTTCACGTACTTTGGCTGCTTCTTGTCGCGGCCGGGCGCATTCTCATATGCGGGCGGCACGGGCAGCGGCGGGGGCTTCCCCAACTGTACCGCGCTCAACCATGCAGAATGGCCCCCTCCGCTTCTCTTGCGGAGAGGGCCATCGTGCTCACGCTGCGCAGTCGGCGGGCGGCCGGGGCCGTCACTCCCCGGTCCGCGCGCCCTGCCGGGGATCAGCCTCCGGCGACGGCCGGGATGATCGAGACGCCCGCGCCGTCCGGCGTCACGGCGTCCAGTCCGCCCTCGAAGCGCACGTCGTCGTCGTTGACGTACACGTTGACGAAGCGGCGCAGCTTGCCCTGGTCGTCCAGGACGCGGGCGCCGATGCCCGGGTGGTTCTGCTCCAGCGACGCGATGACCTCGGAGAGGATCGCCCCCTCGGCGGAGACCTCGGCCTGACCGCCCGTGTAGGTGCGGAGGATGGTGGGGATACGGACCTTGACGCTCATGTCGGTGCCTTCCTTCGGTCTCGGGGGGTCAGCTGGCGGCCGCGAGGCCCGCGTCGCGGAACGCGTCCAGGCTGGGCCGGATCGTCGCCGACAGGCCGGTCGTGGGGGCGACCGCGTCCAGCGTCTTCAGTCCGTCGCCGGTGTTCAGGACGACGGTGGTCAGGGTTGGGTCCAGCAGACCGGCGTCGATCAGCTTCTTCGTCACGCCGACCGTCACACCGCCCGCGGTCTCCGCGAAGATGCCCTCGGTGCGGGCCAGCAGCTTGATCGCGTCCACGATCTGCTCGTCGTCGACGTCCTCCACCGCACCGCCGGTGCGGCGGGCGATGTCCAGTACATACGGTCCGTCGGCCGGGTTCCCGATGGCCAGGGACTTCGCGATGGTCTTCGGCTTCTGCGGCCGCACCACGTCGTGGCCGGCCTTGAAGGCGGTGGAGACCGGGGAGCAGCCCTCGGCCTGGGCGCCGAAGATCTTGTACGGCTTGTCCTCGACGAGGCCGAGCTTGATCAGCTCCTGGAGGCCCTTGTCGATCTTCGTGAGCTGCGAACCGGACGCGATGGGGATGACGAGCTGGTCCGGCAGCCGCCAGCCGAGCTGCTCGCAGATCTCGTACGCCAGGGTCTTGGAGCCCTCGCCGTAGTACGGCCGCAGGTTGACGTTGACGAAGCCCCAGCCCTCGCCGAGCGGGTCGCCGATGAGCTCCGAGCAGAAGCGGTTGACGTCGTCGTAGTTGCCCTCGATGCCGACCAGTTCACCGCCGTACACCGCGGCCATGACGACCTTGCCCTGCTCCAGGTCGTGCGGGATGAACACGCACGAGCGGAATCCGGCGCGGGCCGCCGCGGCTCCGACCGCGCCGGCGAGGTTGCCGGTGGAGGAGCAGGAGAGCGTGGTGAAACCGAAGGCCCGGGCGGCCTCGACGGCGATGGCGACGACACGGTCCTTGAAGGAGTGCGTCGGGTTGCCGGAGTCGTCCTTGACGTACAGGCCGCCGGTCACGCCCAGCTCGCGGGCGAGGTTGTCGGCCTTGACCAGCTTCGTGAAACCGGGGTTGATGTTGGGCTTGTCCGCGACGTCGGCGGGGACGGGGAGCAGCAGCGCATAACGCCAGATGTTGTCCGGCCCCTCGGCGATGCGCTTCTTCAGCTCTTCGGGGGAGCCGCTCGGCAGGTCGTACGCCACTTCGAGCGGCCCGAAACAGGACGCGCAGGCGAAAAGGGGGCCGAGTTCGAAACGCTCGCCGCATTCGCGGCAGGAAAGCGCCGCGGCGGGACCGAGATCCACGGCCGAAGAATCGGTGTTCGCTGCAACTGTCTGCACAGCCATGATGGCGGAGGCCCTTTCTCCTCATCTTCCTTGCAACGTATTTCGCCACAAGACGGAATTGGCACCTTCCCCACCGTGACCTCGCGGTCGGCAGGAGGGTTGCCGGGACTTCAACGGGCCGTTCCCTCAGTCCCTCTGGATGAGCGCTATGGCACCGGACCATCGATCCGGGCGTTTGTTCACGGACCCACCCCGACATGCGAGGGCCATCCGCGTTGTTCAAGACTGTAACCGAAGCACCGGACGACCGGATGAGTCGTCCGTACCGCGAGATGGATCACACACAGGGAGTATCGACCGTGCTGGAAGAGGTGGAACGCTGGCTGACCAGGCGTTCCTGGTCGGCCGACGACCGTCCGCTCGACCGCCTCACGGCCGCGCGAGCACGGGATCCGCGGCGCGCGCGCGTGAGCGTCGTCCTGCCCGCGCTGAACGAGGAGGCGACGGTCGGCGCCATCGTCACGGAGATCCGGCGCGAGCTGATGGAGAAGGTCCGCCTGGTCGACGAGCTGGTGGTGATCGACTCGGGTTCCACCGATGCCACGGCCGAGGTCGCACGGCGGGCCGGCGCCCGGGTCGTGCACCGCGACTCCGTGCTCCCCCGGATCCCCGCCCTCCCCGGCAAGGGCGAGGTCCTGTGGCGCTCACTGCTGGTGACGAGCGGGGAGATCGTCTGCTTCGTCGACGCCGACCTCAGGGACTTCTCCGCGGACTTCGTGTCGGGGATCGTCGGCCCCCTGCTGACCGAGCCGTCCGTACAGTTCGTCAAGGCCATGTACGACCGGCCATTGGGCGAAGCCGCTGGTCAGGGCGGTCGTGTGACGGAACTGGTGGCACGCCCGCTGCTCAACCTCCACTGGCCCCTGCTGGCCGGATTCGTCCAGCCGCTGGGCGGCGAGTACGCGGTGCGCCGCTCCCTGCTGGAGCGGCTCCCCTTCCCGGTCGGCTACGGGGTGGAGCTGGGCCTGCTGGTCGACGCGCTGCACACGGTGGGCCTGGACGCACTGGCTCAGGTCGACGTCGGCGTGCGCAGACACCGCCACCAGGACGGACAGGCGCTCGGACGGATGGCCGCGGCGATCTACCGGACCGCGCAGTCGAGGCTGTCCCGGGGCCCGCTCGTACGGCCCGAGATCACGCAGTTCGAGCGGGGACCCGAGGGGTTCGTCCCGCGCACCCACGCGGTGGACACGCAGGAGCGTCCGCCGATGCGGGAGATCGCGGAGTACGCGTCCAGGAACGCCGCATAGCGGCCCGCGCGCCCGCGGAGCCGGACCGGATCTCCGGCCGTTCCTCACGTTTGGCGCCTTCCCTCACGGGCTAGGTTCGGGTACATGGTCTCCGAGCACGCTGCCCAGGTCCTCGTCGCGTCCAACCGCGGCCCGGTGTCGTACGCCGAGCGGGAGGACGGCACGCTCGAATCGAAGCGCGGTGGCGGCGGGCTCGTCTCCGGGCTGAGCGCCGTCGACGACAAGCTGTGGGTGTGCGCCGCTCTCGGCGACGGCGACCGGGAAGCGGTCCGGCGTGGCGTGTCCGAGCCCGGTGTGCGCATGCTCGACATCGACGCCGGAGTCCACGAGGACGCCTACAACGGCATCGCGAACTCCGTGCTCTGGTTCGTCCACCACATGATCTACGAGACGCCGGTGGAGCCCGTCTTCGACGCGGAGTTCCGCCGCCGTTGGGCCTCCTACGAGGCGTACAACCGGGCCTTCGCCCAGGCGCTGGCCGAGGAGGCGGGCGAGGGCGCGGCGGTCCTCGTGCAGGACTACCACCTCTCGCTGGTCCCCGGGATGCTCCGCGAGCTGCGCCCCGACCTGCGGATCGGGCACTTCTCGCACACTCCCTGGGCGCCCGTCGACTACTTCCGCCTGCTGCCCGACGACATCGGCGAGCAGCTCCTGAACGGCATCCTCGGCGCCGACCGCGCCGCGTTCCTGACGCGCCGCTGGGCGGACGCCTTCATCGGCTGCTGCACGGAGATCCTCGGCGGCACCGGACGCACCCGGATCGGTGTGCACGGGCTGGGGGCGGACGCGGACTTCCTGCGCCGCCGTTCCCGCGAGGCGGACGTGGACGAGCGCATGGAGACGCTGCGGGACCAGGTGGGCGCCGGCCGGCGCACGATCGTGCGCGTGGACCGCACCGAACTCTCCAAGAACATCGTCCGCGGGCTGCACGCCTACCGGGCTCTTCTGGAGGAGCGCCCCGAGTGGCGCGAGCGTGTGGTGCACATCGCCTTCGCCTACCCCTCACGGCAGGACCTCGCGGTGTACCGGGACTACACGGCCGAGGTCCAGCGGGTCGCCGACGCGATCAACGCGGACTTCGGGACGGAGGGCTGGACCCCTGTCCTGCTCCACGTCGACGACGACTTCGCCCGCTCGCTCGCCGCGTACCGGCTGGCCGACGTCGCCCTCGTCAACCCCATCCGCGACGGCATGAACCTGGTCGCCAAGGAGGTACCCGTCGTCTCCGACGACGGCTGCGCGCTGGTCCTCTCCCGGGAGGCGGGCGCGTACGAGGAGCTGGGCGAGGACGCCCTCGTGGTCAACCCCTACGACGTGTCGGCCACGGCGCGTGCGCTGCACGAGGCGCTGACCATGGAGTCCGGCGAGCGGGCGGCGCGCTCGAAGCGCCTCGCCGCCGCGGCGACCGCGCTGCCGCCGCAGCAGTGGTTCCTGGACCAGCTGGAGGCGCTGCGGGCCTGACCGGCGACGGTCCGGGGTCCGGGCCCCGTCGGCCCGGACCCCGTCGCGGACCGGTCCTCGTGGCGGCGTCAGTCCTGCGCGAGCCGCCCGGCCAGGGCCGCGAGCAGGCCGGCCACCGCCGCCGGCCCCGGCAGCGACAGATCGGCCCGTTCGGCGAGTTCGGGCACCTCGGAGCCGCTGCACACCAGCAGGCCCCGGGCGCCCCGGGCCCTCAGCTTCTCCACGGCGGCGTAGGCGGCGAGGTCGCCCAGGTCGTCGCCCGCGTAGAGGACGGTCTCCGCTCCCGTCTCCCGCACGAACTCCTCCAGCGCCACACCCTTGTCCATGCCGGCGGGGCGCAACTCCAGTACGAGACGGCCGGGTTCCACGATCAGGCCGTGGCGGGCCGCGAGGCCGCTCAGCGGGACCCGCAGCGCCTCGAAGGCGGCCTGCGGGTCGGCGGCGCGGCGGGTGTGCACGGCGACCGCGCGGCCCTTCTCCTCGATCCAGGTGCCGTCGCCCGCCCCGGACTCCTCGATCACCCGGGGGAGTTCCGCGCGCACGGCTTCGACGCCGGGGTCCGGGGCGGGTGCGTGGACGCTGTCGCTGACGGCGTCCCAGCGTTCGGCACCGTAGTGGCCGAGCACGACCAGGTGGTCGAGGCCGGGCGCCCCGGCGAAACCGCCGAAGCGCACCGCCGTGCCGGCCGGACGCCCGGTGATCACCGCGACGGCGGCGACCCTCGGCGCCAGCGCCGACAGGGCCGGGACGACGTCGGGATGGGCGCGGGACCGCTCGGGGTCCGGGACGATGTCGGCGAGCGTGCCGTCGAAGTCGAGCGCGATCACCGCACGGCCGGGCCGGGCCAGCAGCGCGGCGAGGCCGTCGCGGCCGGCCCGGGTGGACGGGGTCGGGAGGGGGTGGTCCTGATTGCCCATGCGGCCGAGCGTAGCGGGCGGGCCCCGCGGCCGCGCGGTCCTCCCGGGGCCGCTCCCGCCCGGAGACGACCGCGCCTGCGGGGGTACGGGCTCACCGGACCGGTCCGGTGAGCCCGACGGGCGACGCCGCCGGAGTCACCGGGGAACCCGGCGCCGTACGCCCGATGCCGCGCTCAGCGGCGGCCCCGCCTCGCGTCGCGGACCCGGCGGAGCCTGTTGATCGTCACCGGGTCCTCCGCGAGCGCGCGGCGGTCGTCCAGCAGCGCGTTGAGCAGCTGGTAGTAGCGGACCGGAGACATGTCGAGCTCTTCACGGATCGCCCGCTCCTTCGCCCCGGGGCCGGGCCAGGAGCGCCGCTCCATGGCCAGCACCGCGTGCGCCTGGTCGGGGAGCGGGTCGGCGGTCATGTCGGCCAACCTACTCCGCGCTCTCCGCCTGCCGGGCCTGGGTCGCGATGTCCACGAGCACGGTCTCCGGGTTGGCGCCGGGCTCGACGGCGGTGCCGATCTTCTTCTTGATCGTCTCGCTGGCCTTCGCCCAGGACGTCTTGCCGAAGGGAGGCAGCTGCGAGTTCGGCAGCGCTTCCAGGAACGCGTGGAGCTGCTTGTGCTTGTCGTCGGCCTCCATCGCCTCGGAGGCGGTGCCGGTGACGGGCAGCAGGTCGTACTGGTCCGCGAACGACAGCACGTTCTCGTCCTCGTAGGCGAAGTTGAGGAACTTCCCTATCGCCACCCGGTTGCCGTGCTCCTTGAAGCCCATCATCCAGTCGGCCACGCCCATCGAGCCCTCGGTGGGCCCGTCGGCCCCCGGGAGCGGGACCATGCCGACGTCGACGCCCTTCTTCTCCGCCTCCTGCATGAGCGTGGGGTGGCCGTTGAGCATGCCCACATCGCCCTTGGTGAAGGCCTCGAAGGCCTGCGCACGGTCGAGCTTGCCGGGCGACACGGGACCGGTGAGGCCCTTGTCGACGAGGTTGTCCTTCAGCCAGCGGAAGGTGGCTATGTTCGCCGGGGAGTCGATGTCGTAGTTGCCGACCTCGTCGGTGTAGCCGCCGCCCCCGCTGAGGAGCCACATCAGGGTCTCGGCCTGCGACTCCTCCTCGCCGAGGGGCAGCGCGAAGGGGTAGCTCACCCCGCGCTGCTTGAGGGCCGCGGCGTCACTGCGGATGTCGTCCCACGTCTGCGGGGCCGTGATGCCCGCCTGGGTGAACATCTTCTTGTTGTAGAAGAGCAGACGGGTGCTGGCCACGAACGGAAGGCCGTAGAGCTTGTCGTCGACCTTGCCCGCGTCGGTGAGCGAGGGGAGGAAGTTGGCCCCCGTACGGATCGTGATCATGTCGTCGGCGGAGTAGAGCTTGCCCGCCTCGGCGTAGTCGGCGTACGCCCCGATCTGCGCGATGTCGGGGGCGTCGCCGGCCTCGACCATCTCGGCGACCTTGCGGTCGACGTCCTTCCAGGAGTAGACGGCCACGTCGACCTTGATGCCCGGGTTCTTCGCCGTGAACTTCGCCGCGACGTCGTCCCAGTAGTGCTGGGAACTGTTCTCCGCGTCGGTGCCGTAATCGGCCGCGACCAGCTTGAGAGTGACGTCACCGCCACCCGTGTCCGAACCGCATCCCGACAACGTCGCCGTCATACCGAGTGCGGCAACCGCCGCGGTCAGACCCACAAAGCGCCGCTGCACAGCCTGTCCATCCCTACATTGGTTGCCGCGTCCACCGCACGAGCGGTGACCCGCGATCCTGCCTCAGGTCCGGCGTGGAGGTCTACACCACCCGGAGTATCGATTCGGCAATCTAGCAGGGCCGTTTTGTATGGGTGGTCAACAAACCGCGCTAGTGGACTAGACCTTTTAGGGGTCGGCGGGCGAAACTGTCTTCCGTGAGACACGTCATCGCCCTCGATGTGGGCGGCACAGGAATGAAGGCCGCACTGGTCGGGGCCGACGGCACCCTGCTCCACGAGGCACGCCGGGCGACCGGCAGGGAGCGCGGCGCGGAGGCCGTCGTGGAGACGATCCTCGGCTTCGCCGCGGACCTGTACGCCCACGGCCGGGAGCAGTTCGGCGAGGGCGCCGTGGCCGCGGGCGTCGCGGTGCCCGGCATCGTCGACGCGGATCGCGGCATCGCCGTGTACGCCGCCAACCTGGGCTGGCGCGACGTGCCCCTGCGACAGCTGCTCGGCGAGCGGCTCGGCGGCATACCGGTCGCGCTCGGCCACGACGTCAGGACCGGCGGCCTCGCGGAAGGCCGTATCGGCGCCGGCCGGGGCGCCGACCGCTTCCTCTTCGTGCCGCTGGGCACCGGGATCGCCGGAGCCATCGGCATCGCCGGCACCATCGAGGCGGGCGCCCACGGTTACGCCGGCGAGATCGGCCACGTCGTCGTCCGGCCGGACGGCCCGGACTGCGGTTGCGGACAACGCGGCTGCCTGGAGACCCTCGCCTCCGCCTCGGCGGTGTCCCGGGCCTGGGCCGCCGCTTCCGGCGACCCCGACGCGGACGCCGCGGACTGCGCGAAGGCGGTGGCCTCGGGCGACCCCGCGGCCGTGCGCGTGTGGCAGGACGCCGTCGACGCGCTCGCCGCCGGACTGGTCACGGCCCTCACTCTGCTGGACCCCCGCACGCTCATCATCGGTGGCGGTCTCGCCGAGGCGGGGGAAACCTTGTTCACACCACTGCGTGCGGCCGTCGAGGAACGGGTCACGTTCCAGAAGCTGCCCCACATCGTCCCGGCGGCCCTCGGGGACACCGCCGGTTGCCTGGGCGCAGGGCTGCTCGCCTGGGATCTACTCTCCACGGAGGTATCCGCCTGATGGCCGGACGCGCAGACAGCACAGTCCTCGCAGGTGCCCGGGTGGTCCTTCCCACCGGCACCGTCGAGAACGGCCGGGTGATCGTCGAGGGCACCCGGATCGCCGGCAGCACCCCGGAGGGCGCCCGGACCGTCGACCTCTCCGGCCACTTGGTGGTCCCCGGGTTCGTGGACATCCACAACCACGGCGGCGGCGGCGCGTCCTTCGCGACCGGCTCCGCCGAGGACGTCCTGGCCGGGGTACGGGCGCACCGCGCCCACGGCACGACGACCGTCGTCGCCTCCACCGTCACCGGCGAGACGGACTTCCTGGCCCGGCAGGCCGGCATGCTCTCCGAACTGGTCGAGCAGGGCGAGCTCGCCGGGATCCACTTCGAGGGCCCCTTCATCTCGCCCTGCCGCAAGGGCGCACACAGCGAGGGGCTGCTCCGCGACCCCGATCCGGCGGAGGTCCGCAAGCTGCTCGAAGCGGCCCGCGGGACCGCGAAGATGGTCACCCTGGCCACCGAACTCCCCGGCGGCATCGAGTCCGTACGCCTGCTCGCCGAGCACGGCGTGATCGCGGCCGTCGGCCACACCGACGCGACCTACGAGCAGACCGTCGAGGCGATCGACGCCGGCGCCACCGTCGCCACACACCTCTACAACGCGATGCCCGCCATCGGCCACCGTACGCCGGGCCCCGTCTCGGCACTCCTGGAGGACGAGCGCGTCACCGTCGAGCTGATCAACGACGGCACGCACCTGCACCCCGCCGCCTTCGGGCTCGCCTACCACCACGCGGGCGCGGACCGGGTCGCGCTGATCACGGACGCCATGGACGCGGCCGGTGCGGGCGACGGCCACTACGAGCTCGGGCCGCTCGCCGTCGAGGTGAGGGACGGGGTCGCCCGCCTCGTGGAGGGCGGGTCCATCGCGGGCTCCACCCTCACCCTGGACACCGCGTTCCGCAGGGCCGTGACGATCGACGGGATCCCCGTCGAGGACGTCGTCCAGTCCATCTCCGCCACCCCGGCGAGGCTTCTCGGCATGTACGACCGGGTCGGCTCGCTGGACCCGGGCAAGGACGCCGACCTGGTGGTCCTGGACGCGGACTTCACGCTGAAGGGCGTCATGCGCCGCGGCGAGTGGATCGTCGACCCCCGCGAGGGGTGACGGCCCGTCACCGTCCGACGGCGGGTTGAACACGTAACGAAGAGACGGCGGTTGTCCCGGAAACCTGGGACGGCCGCCGCCTCTTTGGCATGATCACCGGGACAGTGCCGCGGGGGGACGGCGCACGGAGACGAACGACCAAGGAACCGGGGGCCGGTACAGGTGATACTGACCGTCACGCTGAACACGGCACTCGACCTGACGTACGCCGTCCCCGCTCTCGTCCCGCACACCACCCACCGCGTCGGCGAGGTGACCGAGCGGCCGGGCGGCAAGGGCGTCAACGTGGCCAGGGTGCTCTCCTCGCTCGGCCACGACACCGTGGTCACCGGTTTCGCCGGCGGCGCCAACGGGGCCGTCCTGCGCGGACTCCTCGGCGCGCTGCCCGACCCGCCCACCGACGCGCTCGTGACCGTCGCCGGGAACACCCGCCGCACACTCGCCGTCGTCGACGGCACCACCGGGGACACCACCCAGCTCAACGAGCCCGGCCCGCACATCGGCCCCGACGAGTGGGCCGCCCTCCTGGGGACCTACCGCGACCTGCTCGCCGGCGCCGACGCCGTCGCCCTCTGCGGCAGCCTCCCGCCCGGCATACACGTCGGCGCGTACGCGGAGCTGATACGGCTCGCCCGCGCCGCCGGCGTACCCGTGCTGCTGGACACCGGCGGGGAGCCCCTGCGACGCGGCATCGCCGCACGCCCCGACCTCGTCAAGCCCAACGCCGACGAACTCGCCCGGCTCACCGGAGCCCGCGAACCCCTGCGCGCCACCCGCGACGCCCGCCGCCGCGGGGCGCGCAGCGTCGTCGCCTCGCTCGGTCCGGACGGCCTCCTCGCCGTGACCCCGGACGGCATCTGGCGTGCGGCGCCGCCGTCAGCGGTTCGGGGCAATCCCACGGGTGCGGGCGACTCCGCGGTGGCCGGGCTGCTGTCCGCCCTCTCGGAGGGGCTGGACTGGCAGGAGAGGCTGACCCGGGCGGTGGCCCTGTCGACCGCGACCGTCATGGCCCCGGCGGCCGGCGAGTTCGACCGCGCCGCCTACGAGGACCTGCTGACCCGCGTCGCCGTCGAACAGCACGCGCCGGCGGCCTGACACAACGGGCGCGGCCCGGAGCGCGGCCCGGAGAAACACCACGTCCCGGTCATCGCCGTGCGACGACCGGGACGGTGGGGCGGATCAGTGGTGACTAGTTCTGGACGTGGCCCGACTTCAGCGACAGCTGGTCGAGGTTGGCGTCGCAGGAGTCGCCCTGGTTGCACGAGAGCATCAGGGTGTTCGACCCCTTCTTGAGCTGGACATAGGCGAACGTCGTCGTCCAGCCCTTCTCCAGATCGCCCTCCGCGGCGTTCGCGAAGTTCTTCATGTTGATCGACCGCGGGTCCTCGTCGTTGACCGTCAGCGACGTCTTCGCGTCCCTGCCGGGCACGCCGTACGTCACGAACAGCGTGTACGGGCCCTTGTCCGGCACGTCCACCGTCCAGGTCGCCGACCGGCCGACCTCGTTGAGGCTGATGTATTGCCCGTTGGCGCCCTTGGCACCCTTGACGGTGTTGTCCAGCGAGGCCGTGCCGCCCAGCGTCAGCGTCGCCGCGTCCTGCTCGGGCAGCTCGACGGGCTCCTTGGACGGCTTGTCGGACTTCTCCGGCTTCGGGGACTCCGACACCTCGCCGGCCGCACCCGTCGACGTGCCCGCCTGGTCCTTCTTCTTGTCGCTGTCGTCGCCCGTCATCAGCGCCGCGCCGATGCCGATGAGCACGACCGCGACCACGGCGACGGCCGCGATCAGCAGCGCCTTCGTGTTGGGGCCGCCACGTCCGGGGCCGCCGCTCCTCCCGCCGCCGTGCGGCACCGACCCGTGCTGCGCGGTGACCGCGCCGCCGGGGTAGGTCTCGGGCGCCGCGTACTGCGCGCTGGGCTGGCCGTACTGCTGGGGCTGCTGGCCGTACTGCTGGTTCTGCTGGGGCTGCTGGCCGTACGCCTGCTGCGGCGGGACCTGCCCGTACTGGCGCTCGCCCACCGCACGCACCTGGTTGTACGACGTTCTCGGCCTGCCGGGCTGGGCGGCAGGACCCGGGTAGCCGTAGCCGCCCTGCCCGGGCGGCTGTGCGCCCGCCGCCTGCCCGTCCGCGTACAGATAGCCGAACGGATCGTCGTCCTCGGGCTTGCTCGCGCCGTTGTTCCCGGCCGTCATCCCTGGGTCACTCCTCACCATGTCGCCAGCCGTCGCCGACCGGCCGAGCCTACCCCGAACGGAGCACACGTCGAATTGCCTTCGGCCCGCGCGGGAAACCGTGCGGGGTACGGGAACCGCCGGGGTGCAAACGTCAGCCGGCCCTGCGGTGAACCTTCGAACGGGACCGCTTCTCCATGTACATCCGCTGGTCGGCGGAGTGCAGGACCTCTTCCTCGGTCATGCCGCACTCGGCCCAGCCGATGCCGAAACTCGCCCCGACCCTGACGGCCCGGCCGTCCACCCGGATGGGTGGAATGATGGCGTTACGCAAGCGTACGGCCAGGTCCGCGGCATCTGCGGCCCCGAGACCGTCCGCGAGGACGACGAATTCGTCACCCCCGAGCCGTGCGACGGTGTCGCCGTCCCGCACGCAGGTCGTGAGCCGCCGGGCGACCTCGATGAGAACCGCGTCGCCCGCGTGGTGCCCGAAGCGGTCGTTGATGGACTTGAAGCCGTCGAGGTCGCAGAAGAGCACCGCGAGCCCCTTGGTCCCGTCGTCGCGCTCCGTGTCGGGCGCCACCGTGTGCACGTGGTGGTCGTACGGGCCGACGCCCGCCACCATCTCGGACTCGTAACCGTCCGCCCGGTAGCCGTGCACCGCGGAGCCGTCGCCGTACGCCGCGTCGAGAGCCTCGACCGCGTTGGAGGTGACCGAGGAGTGAGGCCTCTCACACAGCCGCGCGCCGAGCCGCGAGCGCAGCTCCGCACTGTTGGGCAGACCGGTGAGCGCGTCGTGCGAGGCCCGGTGCGCGAGGTGCAGTTCGTTGCGCTTGCGCTCCTCGATGTCCTCGACGTGCGTCAGCAGGAATCGGGGGCCGTCGGTCGTGTCGGCGACGACCGAGTTGCGCAGCGAGACCCAGAGGTACGTGCCGTCCCTGCGGCCCAGACGCAGCTCGGCCCGCCCGCCCTCGGCGGACGTGCGGAGCAGGGTGCCGATGTCCTCGGGATGGACGAGGTCGGCGAAGGAGTAGCGGCGCAGGACGGACGCCGGGCGGCCCAGGAGGCGGCAGAGCGCGTCGTTGGTCCGCAGCAGCCTGCCGTGCTGGTCACCGCCCATCTCGGCGATGGCCATGCCGCTGGGCGCGTACTCGAAGGCCTGGCGGAAGGATTCCTCACTGGCCCGCAGCGCCTGCTGTTCGCGTTCGAGCCGGACCAGGGCGCGCTGCATGTTTGCCCGGAGGCGGGCGTTGCTGATCGCAATGGCCGCCTGGGAGGCGTACATCTGGAGGGCCTCACGGCCCCAGGCGCCCGGACGGCGGCCGTTGCGCGGCCGGTCGACGGATATGACCCCCAGGAGGTCCAGGCCTCCGCCGGAGGCGTACATGGGGGCGTAGAGGCGGTCCAGGGGATGCCACTCGTCCTCGAAGCGGGGCTCGGGCCCTTCGGTGTGCCACTGCGGCACGTCGTCGTCGAGGAGCACCCAGCCCTCGGTGTGGGGTATGAACCGGAGACTGTCCCAGGCCTCACCCATCGTCAGCCTGCGCTCCCACGACTCACGGGAGCCGACCCGGCCGGTGATCAGGGCTTCGGCCGCGGTGTTGCCGGCGAACGCGGCGACCACGAGATCTCCGTCGGGGCGGACGAGGTTCACGCAGCCCAGTTCGTAGCCGAGCCCGGCGACGATGCCGTCGGCCACGCTCTGCAGCGTGTCCGCCAGACTCCGCGCCGTGTTGAGATCAGCGACGGCCTGGTGCAGCTGCCGCATGGTCGCAAGGCGGACGTACGGCTCCGACTCGGCCTCCATTGCTCGCACTCCCTGAGACCTCGACAGTTACTCCAGGTTTCATATCGACGTACTTATCGCAGTGTCACCGCCACTGAATCACAGTGAGCTGCGCACCCGGTACACAGGGTCAACAAATATTGCTCTCTGTGACTCAAGTCACAACACATGGTAAAGGCCCTCCGAGTGCGCCCGTGTGCGCCCCCCGTGCTTGCGGATCGCGAATCCGCACAGATGGTCCCGGGTCCTAGGACCCGGCTGGTCCCCTGGCCCGATGCGGGAGCCCTTCCCGCGGCGTTAGCGTGCCCGGTGTGCTGCAGAAGACTCCCCCCGCCCCACGCCCCGAGGCCGTCCCCCATCCTGAGGGGGTGAGCAACGACGAATTCCGCGCCGCCCTGTCCCGTCTGGCCGCGGGGGTGGTGCTCGTCACCGCCGAGGAACCGCCGCTCGACGAACACGGCCGCGGCGAGGACGTCGGCATGACCGCGACCTCGTTCGTCTCGGTCTCCCTGGACCCGCCGCTGGTGATGGTGAGCCTGCGCAACGACTCGCGGATGGACGACCTGCTGGCCGAGCAGCCCCTGTGGTCGGTGTCCGTGCTCGCGGAGAGCCAGCGGCAGATCGCGGGCCGGTTCGCCATGAAGGGCAGGATCAGCGACCGGCTGCTGTTCCAGGACCTGCCCTTCGTGCGGGGCGGGATCACGGGCGCGCCGCTGATCTCCGGGGCGCTGGCCACCCTGGAGTGCCGCACCGAGCAGAGTGTCGTCGCCGGGGACCACACGCTGGTGATCGGGCGGGTGCTGACGGCGTCCCTGCCGAACGCGGACGCCGAGCCCCTCGCCTACTTCAAGGGCCGCTACCGCAGGCTGGGCTGACCGGCCCGGAACCCCCGCCGGCCCGGGGGCCGGGCCGCCGTCTACCAGTCGCGGCCCGAGCGTCCGCGCTTCGTGTCGCCGCGCTGCTTCTTCTCCCGCAGACGCCGCTCGTTGATCCCGCGCGGGATCTTCTTCTTCAGGCGCGGCTTGGGCGGCGGCGCGGTGGCCTCCGCCAGCAGAGCGGCCATCCGCACGGCGGCCGTCTCCCGGTTGCGCCACTGAGAGCGGTGCTCCGAGGCCCGTACGGACACGACCCCGCCCACCAGCCTGCCCGCGAGGCGTTCGAGCGCGCGCGCCTTCCAGACCTCGGGCAGCGACTCGGTGGCCGCGAGGTCGAACCGGAGCTCCACCTGGGAGTCACTGGTGTTCACGTGCTGCCCGCCGGGCCCCGAGGACCGCGAGAAACGCCACATGAGTTCGGCCTCCGGAAGGGAGACCGAACCGCGGATGACATAGGGCCCGGACATGACCCCCATGTTCCCCGGCCCACGGCCCGTCCGTCACCTTGTTTTGCGAGCGTTCGGCCAGAAGTTCGGCAAAGAAAGTAAAGCGGGCAGGAACCTCGTGGTCTCTTGTCTGCGTTAGGACGGGTGACGGTAGCTTTCGTGATGGCACGAAAGCCCGCACACGACGAGGAAAGGGACTTCCCATGGCTGTAAGCCTGTCCAAGGGCGGCAACGTCTCGCTCACCAAGGAGGCCCCGGGCCTGACCGCCGTCACGGTCGGCCTCGGCTGGGACGTCCGCACGACCACCGGCACCGACTTCGACCTCGACGCCTCGGCGATCGCGGTCAACGGCGCGGGCAAGGTCTACTCCGACGGCCACTTCGTCTTCTTCAACAACAAGCAGACGCCGGACCAGACCATCGTCCACACCGGTGACAACATCACGGGCCAGGGCGAGGGCGACGACGAGCAGATCAACGTCAACCTCGCGGGCCTCCCGGCGGACATCGACAAGATCGTGTTCCCGGTCTCCATCTACGACGCCGAGGCGCGCAGCCAGAACTTCGGCCAGGTGCGGAACGCCTTCATCCGCATCATCAACCAGGCCGGCGGCACCGAGATCGCCCGCTACGACCTGAGCGAGGACGCCGCGACCGAGACCGCCATGGTCTTCGGCGAGCTCTACCGCAACGGCGCCGAGTGGAAGTTCCGCGCGGTCGGCCAGGGCTACGCCTCGGGCCTGCGCGGCATCGCCCAGGACTTCGGCGTCAACCTCTGACGTACGGAATCCGCCCACCGGGAGCCCCCGTCCGAGCACGTTCGGACGGGGGCTCCCGTGCGTCACATAGCGGACACACGCGCACTCCAGTCGGACAAGAAGTGGTCAAAGACTTGTGAGGTAATTGTCGGCGTCCCGTCAATTCCGTTCATTCGATGGCACGCTCTCCGCTCGTAACCCCCACAGGAACGAGCAACGGAGAAGGCATGACCCCCCACATGAACACCCTTCGCGCCGCCGCCCTGGCCGCAGTTGCCGCGATGGTCGTCGTCGGCGTACAGACCGGAACCGCCTCGGCCGGCCCCAACGCGGGTGACAGCACCGCCTCTTCGTCCGGAGCCGCCGCCCTCGGCGTGAACACCGCGGCCCTGCGCACCACCGCCCTGCGTGCCGCACAGAGCGACGCGCCGGCCGCCGCGGCCGCCCTCGGACTCGGCAGCCAGGAGAAGCTGATCGTCCGTGACGTGATCAAGGACGCCCATGGCACCGTGCACACCCGCTACGAGCGCACCTATGCCGGACTGCCGGTCCTCGGCGGCGACCTGGTCACCCACACCGCCGCCGACGGCACGTCCAAGGGCGTGGACAAGGCCGCCGCGGCGCGCATATCCGTGCCGTCGACCCAGCCCGAGGTGAAGGCGGCGGCGAGCGCCCGCAAGGTCGTCTGGGCGCGCGGCGACAAGCCGGTCCTCGCCTTCGAGACCGTGCGGAAGGGAGTGCGGAAGGACGGCACCCCCAGCAGGCTCCACGTCATCACCGACGCCACGACCGGTGAGAAGCTGCACAGCTTCGAGGCCGTGGAGACCGGCACCGGCAACAGCCAGTACAGCGGTGAGGTGGCCCTCTCGACCACCAAGGGCGCCTCGGGCTTCGAGCTGACCGACGGCGAGCGCGGCGGCCACAAGACCTACGACCTCGACCAGGGGCAGACGGGCACCGGCACCCTCGTCACCGATGCCGACGACACCTGGGGCGACGGCACCGGCGACGACCGCCAGACCGCCGCCGTCGACGCCCACTACGGCGCGGCCAAGACCTGGGACTTCTACAAGTCCGAGCTCGGCCGCGACGGGATAGCCGGGGACGGCCGGGCCGCCTACTCCCGCGTCCACTTCGGCAACGCCTACGTCAACGCGTTCTGGGACGACAGCTGCTTCTGCATGACCTACGGCGACGGGGCAGACGACAAGAGCGCGCTCACCGCGATCGACGTCGCGGGCCACGAGATGAGCCACGGCCTGACCGCCGCCACCGCCAACCTCGAATACGCGGGCGAGTCCGGCGGGCTCAACGAGGCCACCAGCGACATCTTCGGCACCTCCGTCGAGTTCTTCGCCGACAACACCACCGACGCCGGGGACTACCTCATCGGCGAGAAGATCGACATCAACGGCGACGGAACCCCGCTGCGCTACATGGACAAGCCCAGCAAGGACGGCGCCTCGGCGGACTACTGGGACGCCGGCGTCGGCGACCTGGACGTGCACTACTCCTCCGGGGTCGCCAACCACTTCTTCTACCTGCTGGCCGAGGGCAGCGGCGCGAAGACCATCGGCGGCGTCGAGTACGACTCCCCGACCTCGGACGGCTCCGAGGTCACCGGAATCGGCCGCCAGAAGGCCTACCAGATCTGGTACAAGGCGCTCTCCGTCTACATGACGTCGAGCACCGACTACGCCGGAGCCCGCGTCGCGACCGAGAAGGCGGCCACCGACCTGTTCGGGGCCGGCAGCACCGAACTCGCGGCCGTCGACGCCGCCTGGACCGGGGTCGCCGTCAAGTAGCCCCACACGGGGACGCGGGAGCCGGTCAGCCGCGTGCGGGCCGGCTCCCGCCGTCGAGCCAGGCGTCCCAGACCTCCGTGAGGTCCCTGCCGGACGCCTCCTCGGCGTACGCGGTGAAGTCCGCGGTCGAGGCGTTGCCGTGGCGGTGCCGCTCCAGCCAGCCCCTGACGAGCGCGAAGAAGGCCGCGTCGTCGCGCATCTCCTGACGGATGCGGTGGACGACCATCGCCCCGCGTCCGTACACCGGGGGCCGGGACAGATCCGCGGCGCCCGGCGGCCGGGACGGCGGGAAGGCCCAGTTGGCCTCGTCGGCGTAGGCCTCCTCGAAACTCTCCTGGGCGGTGGGGCCGGAGTGGTCCTCGCTCCACAGCCACTCCGCGTAGGTCGCGAAGCCCTCGTTGAGCCACATGTCGCGCCAGCTCGCGGGAGTGACGGAGTTCCCGAACCACTGGTGCGCCAGTTCGTGGACGAGCAGCTCCAGGCCGGGCGGGCCGGGGAGGAACGGCCGGTTCTGCGTCTCCAGCGCGTACCCGGCGTCGTCGGGCCGGCCCACGATCGCCCCGGCCGACGAGAAGGGGTACGGGCCGAACTTCTCCTCGCCCCACGAGACCACCTCGGGAATCCGGGCCAGCACGCGTGCGCTCGCCCGGGCGGATTCCGGATCGACCGCGGTGACCACCGGAAGGCCGTCGCCGGTGACGGTCCGCCTCACCGCGTAACGGCCGACGGCGACGGTCGCGAGGTAGCTCGCCATGGGCTCCCGGGTGCGCCAGTGATACGTGGTGCGGCCCCCCGACGTACGGCGGGACGCCAACTCGCCGTTGGAGACGGCGCTCCGCTCCTCGGGGACGGTGACCCGGATGTCGTACGAGGCCTTGTCGCCCGGGTGGTGGTTGCCGGGGAACCAGGTCATGGAGCCGGCCGGCTCCCCGAGCGCCACCGCCCCGTACGCGGTCCGCAGCCAGCCCTCCTCCGAGCCGTCCGCGTCGGTGACGGTGGGGGGCGAACCGGAGTAGCGCACGACCGTGCGGAAGGTCCGGCCCGCGCGGAGCCGGTCCGCGACGTCGGCCGCCGGACGCAGCGTCAGTTCCCAGCCCGCCCGGTTCACCGCGGCCGGACGGCCCTCGACCGTGGCCGAGCGGACCTCCAGTCCGGCGAGGTCCAGGTTGAACGCGCTGAGGTCCTGGGTCGCCCGGGCGGTGATCACCGCGGTGCCGCTGATCCGTTCCGCGCGGGCGTCCGTCGCGACCGACAGGTCGTAGTGCGTGACGTCGTACCCGCCGTTGCCGAGGCGGGGAAAGTACGGGTCGCGCACACCCGCCGCACCCGGCGTGCCCACGACGGCGCCCCGGCCGTCCGTGCAGGCGGTGACCAGCACGACCGCCGCCAGCAGGAGGGCGGCGCCGGGCACGGCACGGCGCGCGGGCACGGTTCGCTGGTCCACCCCGCGATCCTAGGTACACGCGGGCGGACCGGGCGCGGCTCCGGGGCGCGCCTCGGGCCACGGCGTCGCCGGGCCGTCCCGTGAAAAGACCGGCGAGCGGTACCGGCTACCGGCCGAGGGCCGCGACACCCGCAGCCGCGAACTTCTCGTCGAGGTCGCCGCTCGGTGCGCCGGCCACTCCGATGCCCGCCACCGGGGCGCCCTTGACCTGCACCGGCGCACCACCGGCCAGGAACAGGGTGCCGGGGATGTCCTTGAGGTTCGGGGCCTGCTGCAGACGCTTCACCAGCTCGGAGGTCGGCGCGTTCCAGGAGACGGCGGTGTACGCCTTCTTCACGGCGGACTCGGGTGACTGCGGGCCCGCGCCGTCGCCGCGCAACGTGACGACGGTGTTGCCGTCGCGGTCGACGACGGCGACCGACACCCGCTGGTTCTCCTTCTTCGCCGCGTCCAGGGCGGCCTGTGCGGCCTTCGTGGCGGCGGAGACGGTCAGGTGGGTGGTCTGCTGGAGGTTCCGGTCGGCGGTGTCGGCCTTGACGGCCGCGGCCGGCGCGGCGGCCGGAGTCGAGGCGTTCGCGGACATCGCGCCGAAGGTGCCGGCGCCCAGGGCGGCGGCGGCGACGGCACCGGTCAGGACTCGGGTGCGCAGCGACATCTTCTTCATGGGGACTCCTCGGATCATTTCGTCGGATCGTTTCGCCGGATCGTTCGCTCGGATCGATCGGCCCGGATCGAGCCTTTCTGCTTCCGTTGTCGATCCTCCGGCCGGATCCGGGGCCGTACCGTCGGCGTACCGGGTGGAAGCGGCATGCGCGTCGGCTGACCGCCCTGTCGGCCGATCGGTTGATGCGGGGGTGGCCCGGCGGGGTGACCATGGGGTGTCCCCGCAGGTCAGCGGCGGCGCGACGGGACGGGTCCACGGGTCGAGGGAAACGCGGGGTGCGAGGTGCGGCGGAACGGAACCGGGCCGGACGCGGAGCGGGCGAGCCGGGACCGGGCGGACGCGGACCGGGCGGACGGGGCCGGGGCGGCCGCGGCCGGGAGCACCGGTCCGGACCCGGCGGCGGACGGTCCGGACGACCGCCGGCTGACCCTGCTCATGCACACCGCCTTCTTCCTGCTGCTCGGCGCCTCGCTCGCGCGTTTCCTGATGCGCCACCCCGGCGAGACCCGCACCCCGTGGATCATCGCCCTGTCGGCCGTGCTCGCCGTGCTGTACCTCCTCGGCCCGGTGCTCGGATCCCGCCCCACACCCCGTCGGCTGACGTGGCTCGGCGTCCTCGTGGTCGTGTGGATGGTCCTGGTCGTCCTCGCGCCCAGCTTCGCCTGGTGTGCCGTGCCGCTCTTCTACACGGGTCTGCGGATCCTGCCGCCGCGCGCGGCCCTGGCGCTGGTCGCCCTCCTGACCGTGTTCGTCGTGGCTGCGCAACTCCGGCTCGCCACGGGCTTCGACCCCAATCTCGTACTGGCCCCGCCCGCGGTCGCGGCCGTCGCCACCGCCGTCTTCGTCCACATGCGGCGCCAGGCCCAGCGTCAGCGCGAACTGATCGACGACCTGCTGCGCACACGACGGGAACTGGCCGCCACCGAACGCCGGGAAGGGACCCTCGCCGAGCGCCAGCGGTTGTCGATGGAGATCCACGACACCCTGGCCCAAGGGCTCTCCAGCCAGCAGATGCTGCTCCAGGCGGCCGACCGGTCCTGGGACTCCGATCCCGCCACAGCGCGCCGCCACGTCCTGACCGCGACCGGCATCGCGGAGCGCAACCTCGCCGAGGCGCGGCGCTTCGTGCACGATCTGGCCCCGGCCGAACTGGCGGAGGGCGGAGGTCTGGAAGCCGCCCTGCGGACCCTCGCGGACCGTGAGACCTCTCAGGCGCGCGGCCTCACCGTCCGCTGCCATGTGGAGGGAGCCCCCGCCGCCGCCCTTCCCGACCGGGTGCAGTCGGCTCTGCTGCGGATCGCCCAGGGCGCCCTGGCGAACGTGACCGAGCACGCCGGGGCGAGCGTCGCCGCCCTGACGCTGACGCATCTGGACGACCGTGTGGTCCTCGACGTCGCCGACAACGGGCGCGGCTTCGCACCCGCGCAGCGTGCGCCCGAGGGGATGCGCGGACACGGGCTGCCCGCGATGCGCGCCCGGGTGCGGCAGCTGGGCGGGACACTGACCGTCGAGTCGGCACCGGGCGAGGGGACGGTCCTGTCGGCCGCCGTGCCCCTGCCCCACACCACCGCGCCACCCGTCCCGGAGGACCGCGCATGACCACGAACGTACGGATCCTGCTCTGCGACGACCACGCGGTCGTGCGCGCCGGTCTGCTCGCCCTCCTCGGCGGCGAACCGGACATCGAGGTGGTGGGCGAGGCGGGCAGTGGCGAGGAGGCCGTCGCCCTCGCCGCCCGGCTCACGCCGGACGTCGTCCTGATGGACCTCCAGCTCGGTCCCGGCATCGACGGGGTCGAGGCGACCCGGCGCATCGCGGCCGCGAGCGGGACCGGTGGCACCGGCCCCGCCGTTCACGTCCTGGTCCTCACGACGTACGACACGGACGAGGACATCACCCGCGCCATCGAGGCGGGGGCCACCGGCTACCTGCTGAAGGCGGAACGCCCGGAGGAGCTGTTCGCCGCCATCCGCGCGGCCGCGCAGGGCCGCACGACGCTGTCCGCCCCGGTCGCCGGCCGGGTCATGGCCCGGATGCGCAGCCCCCGGCCCACCCTCACCGAGCGCGAACTCGACATCCTCGGCCAGCTGTCCCAGGGGCTCGGCAACCGCGACATCGCCCGTGCCCTCTTCATCAGCGAGGCGACGGTCAAGACGCACCTGGGCCGGATCTACGAGAAGCTCGGGGTCGAGACCCGGTCGGGCGCGGTCGCCGTGGCCAAGGAACAACGGCTGCTCCCCTGAGGGCTGCTCCCCTGAGGCCCGCCCGCCCCCACCACGGCCACGGGCCCGTCGCGCGCGGACGGACGTCGACGCGCCCGCACGAACCGGCCCACCCCCCGGACCGTCCCGACCGCCCGGACCGTCCCGACCGCCCTGCCCACGGACCGCCCCGGCCGCCCGGCGCAGGGCGTCCGTGCGGCATGACACCATCGAACCGTGCTCGACATCGGCTACTCCCTCTCCCGGCGCTTCCCGGACCCCCCGCAGACCGACTACCGCCGCGCGGACGTCAGGGCGCTGCGGCACGACCTGTTCTCCGGGGACGTCTACCTGGCCGACACCAAGGCCGACCGCGAAGTGTCCACAGCCTGGGGATGGGTCCCCGTGCTCGACTTCGCCTGGGCTCTCTGCGACATCGTCGAGCAGATCGACCGCGACCCCCGCGGCAACCGCTCGCACCGCCGGCAGTACGCCGAACTCGACTTCACCGAGTCCTCCGACCGCATGCTGTTCGAGCGCCGCTTCGGCTGGGTCGACGTCGAGGCCGACTGGATGCCCGGCGACGAGCCCCCGCTGACCTTCAACCACTCCCTGCTCCGCCGCGAGGCCCGCGACTTCCTCCACGACCTCGTCGCGGACCTGGCCGACATGCACGAGGGACTCGCCGACAACCCCGTGATCTGGGACCTCCAGGCCCGCTTCCCCCGCCTCTGAACGACCGGCGGGGGGCAGACGGGCGGCCCGAAGCCGCTGCGCGGCGCCCCGGCTACGCCTCCACCCGCACCCCGATCTGCGCCGCGAACGCCGGGGCCAGCTCCATCAGCTGCACCGGGCTGATCACCGCCCCCGCCAGCCGCTCGACGCCCCGCGCGATGTCCAGCTCCGCCACCGTGCGCAGATCGACGTCCTCCATGCGTACGGCGGTGAAGTCCGCCCGCTTCAGCACGCAGTCGCGGAACTCCACCCGCACCAGGTGGGCCTCACCGAAATCCGGCTCCGAGAGCACACAGCCCTCGAACACGACGTCCTTCAGCCTGGCCTTGCGCAGATTCAGGTAGTCGATCTTCCCGCCGCGCACGAGCACCCGCTCCAGCACCGCGCCGTGCAGCTGCACCCCTCCCAGCCGGGCGTCCACGACCTCCACGTCCCGCAGCGACGCCCCCGCCAGATCGGTGCCCACGCCCCGCACGCCTGTCAGCACCGAGTCGATGAACCGGGCACGCACCAGCTCCGTCCGGTCCAGGGCGCACCCGCGCAGCTCGCAGTCCATGAAGCGGGCGCCGGGACCCGAGGCGTCGGCGAGACCGGTCCCCTCGAACCGCACCCCGTCGTAATCCCCGTCGGGCTCCAGGCCCTCCCCGTCGTAGTCCACGAGCGGGGGCAGCCGGACCTCCGGCCGTCTCGCCTCCGCCACCCCGCCCTTCGCGCCCCTGCTCCTGTTGCCTGTACGTGCCATGCCCCCCATCGTGACGCACACCACTGACAACAGCCGGGCCCGGTGTCACGGGACAGGCCCTCCGATCCGTCAACCCCGCAGAAGCGCCGATCGCAAGGAGACCAGCCATGCAGCGCATCCATGTCGTCGGCGGCGGGCTCGCCGGGCTCACCGCCGCCATCACCGCCGCCGAATCCGGGGCCCCGGTCACCCTCCACGAGGCACACGACACCCTCGGCGGACGGGCGAGGACCGCCGAGGGCCCCTACCTCACCAACGAGGGACCGCACGCGCTCTACCACGGCGGCCCGCACCGGAACTGGCTCCAACAGCGGGGTCTCCTCGGCCCGCTCGCCACCGTGCCGCCGCTCGAAGGCACCCGCTTCTTCTTCCGCCGGGGCGGCGCACTGCGCAGGACCCCGCCCCTCGCCCTGCTCCGGCTCGCCCGCCGCAGCGCCCGCCGGGCCCCCGTCGGCACCGACTTCCTCGGCTGGGCCACCGGGCGGGTGGGCGAGGACGGCGCCCGGGCGGCGGCCCACTACATGGGAGTGGCGCTCTTCCACCACGATCCCGGATCACTGTCCGCCGCCTTCGTGCAGGAACGGCTCCGCCGGGCCGCCGCACTTCCGCCCGAAGCCCGCTACCCCGTCGGAGGCTGGGGCCGGCTCGTCGACCGGATGGCCTCGCGGGCCTGGGACATCGGCGTACGCATCGAGCCCGGCGCCCGGGTGGGCCCCGGCGACCTGGCCGGGCTGCGGAGCCAGGGTCCGGTGATCGTCGCCACGCACCTGGACTCGGCCCGGTCCCTGCTGGACGATCCCTCGCTGACCTGGACGGGCGGCCGCACCGCGCTCCTCGACCTGGCCCTGAGGACCCGCAGGGGCGACCCGTTCGTCGTGTCCGACCTCGACGCCCCCGGCTGGATCGAACGGTTCACGGCCCAGGACCCCACCCTCGCGCCGGCCGGGGAACAGCTCGTACAGGCGCAGATCCCCCTCGCCCCCGGTGCTCCCCGTGACGAAGCCGTACGCCGGGCCGAGGACATGCTGGACCTCGGTTTCCCCGGCTGGCGGGACCGCACCACCTGGCGCCGGGAGGCGCTGGCCTCCGGGCGCACCGGCGCCGTCGACCCTCCGGGCACCACCTGGCGCGACCGTCCGGCCGTCGACCGCGGGGACGGGTTCCTGCTCGCGGGTGACATGGTCGCCGCCCCGGGGCTCCTGAGCGAGGTCTCGTTCAACAGCGGCATCGCCGCAGCGGTCCTGGCCGTGCGGCTCCTGGGAACAACCGGGCGCCCGACCGCGACCGGGCTCGACCTCGAAAGCACGTGAGGTCCCAGGGCGGGCGAACCGGCCACCACCCACATCCCGGGGATCCCGCCGTGCACGCCATCCGCCTCCACGCCTTCGGGCCGGCGGAGACGTTCCGACGGCCGCGCCCGTCAGGCCCCGCCGAGCAGCTCCAGCGCACCGTCCGTCAGCCGGTACACCGTCCACCCGTCCTGCGGACGCGCGCCCAGCGACTCGTAGAAGGCGATGGACGGGGCGTTCCAGTCCAGCACCGACCACTCCAGGCGCCCGTACCCCCGCTCCACGCAGATCCGTGCCAGCTCGGCGAGCAGCGCCTTGCCGTGGCCTCCGCCGCGCCGCTCGGGACGCACGTACAGATCCTCCAGGTACACCCCGTGAACCCCGCGCCACGTCGAGAAGTTGAGGAACCAGAGCGCGAAGCCGACCACCTCGCCGTCCTCGTCCGACACCGCGATGTGCGCGTAGGCGGCGGGCCGTTCCCCGAAGAGCGCCTCGCGCAACTGCTCCTCGGTGGCCTTCGCCTCGTCCAGCGCCTTCTCGTAGTCGGCCAGCTCACGGATCATGGCGTGGATCGCGGGGACATCGGCGGGGCTCGCTTCACGAATCATGGGGGCAGCGTAAGGGCTGTCCCGTCATCCCTGGCGGGCGCGCGCATCACCCCCGCCCCAGCAGCCGGCGGGCGATCTCCGCGTGATCCGGCGACAGCCGCGTCCGCCCCTCGCCGACCGCCCACAACCCGTTCTGCAGCACCCGCCCCAGCGTCCACGCCCGGGCCCGCTCCCGGTCGAGCCCCAGCACTCCCGTCAGCAGATCGAACCTCCACCGCACCTCGGCCGCGTCGAACCTGTTGTCCAGTGCCGGGAACAGCTCGAATCCCGGGTCGCCCGCCAGCGGCTTCGGATCCAGCACGATCCACTCCCCGGCGCGCCCGTCCTCCGCGCGGCCGGCGAGGACGTTGTCGTAGTGCAGGTCCCAGTGCAGCAACCTGTCCCCGGGTTCCCCGGCCACCTCCCGCACCGCCGCCGCGCAGTCCAGCAGCAGCCGCCGCTCGTGCTCCGCGGCCAGCCCGGCGACCGTCGCGGGGGCGGCGTCCAGCATCCGGGCGGCCACGTCCTCCAGCCTCCGCATCCCCGCCGGAGCGGGTACGGCGACGAGCCGTGCAAGGGACCCCGCGAGGATCCGCACAGCCTCGCGCGCGTCGGCGACACCGGTCAGCGGGTGTCGCTCGTCGAGGCGTTCCAGCAGCATCGACCCGGTGCCCGCGTCGTACTCCAGGACACCCACCGCACCGGCGCCCGCGGCGCCCCAGGCCCGCAGCGCGACGGGCTCCCCCGCGGTCTCCTCGTCCAGCGCCTGGAGCTTCAGCGCCGACCGCGTGCCGTCCTCCCGCGCCACGGGAAGCACCAGCGCGCACATGCCGTACATCGCGCGGCCGTCGAGCCGCAGACCCCACTCCTCCAGGAACCGCGCGGCCAGCCCGGGCAGCGCGTCCGCGAACTCCCGCCCCCTCGTGCCGCCGTGGACCCGAAGACTCTCGACCAGCTCGTCCGGAACCTCGATCACACCCCGAGCGTAGGGGTACCGTCCCTCCAGCGACTCGGCTGCACACGGACAAGCAGGGAACTCATGAGCACCGTCAGTACCGTCAACGGCGGCATTTCGTTCTGGTACGCCCACGAGGGCACCCCCTCCCCCCGCGAGCCGCTGCCCGGCGACGGCACCGCCGACGTCTGCATCGTCGGCGGCGGCTACACGGGACTCTGGACCGCGTACTACCTGAAGAAGGCGGTGCCCTTCCTCAACATCACCGTGCTGGAGGCCAAGTTCTGCGGCTACGGCGCCTCCGGACGCAACGGCGGCTGGCTCTACAACGGCATCGCGGGCCGTGACCGCTACGCGAGACTCCACGGCCACGACGCCGCCGTACGCCTCCAGCGCGCCATGAACGACACCGTCGGCGAAGTCGTCCGCACCGCCGACGAGGAGGGCATCGAGGCGGACATCCACCAGGGCGGTGTCCTCGAAGTCGCCCGCACTCCGGCCCAGTTGGCGCGCCTCAAGGACTTCCACTCCGTCGAGATCGCCTTCGGTGAGACCGACCGCGTGCTCCGGGGTGCCCGGGAGACGGCCGAGCACGTCCGCGTCAGCGGGGCGGTGGGCTCCAGCTGGACGCCGCACGGTGCGCGGCTGCACCCGGCCAAGCTGGTCAAGGGCCTCGCCGACGTCGTGGAGGCCCTCGGCGTCACGATCCACGAGTCCACCCCCGTCACCGAGATCAGGCCCAAGCACGCCGTCACCCCCTACGGCACGGTGCGCGCCCCCTACGTCCTGCGCTGCACCGAAGGCTTCACCGCGGGCCTCAAGGGCCACGCGCGCACCTGGCTCCCCATGAACTCCTCCATGATCGTCACCGAGCCCCTCTCCGAGACTCTCTGGGACACCATCGGCTGGGACGGCCGCGAGACCCTGGGCGACATGGCCCACGCCTACATGTACGCCCAGCGCACGGCCGACGGCCGCATCGCCCTCGGCGGCCGCGGCATCCCCTACCGCTACGGCTCCGCCACCGACAACGACGGCCGTACACAGCCCGCCACGATCGAGGCCCTGCGCGACCTGCTGATCCGCTTCTTCCCCACCACGGCGGGCACCCTCATCGACCACGCCTGGTCCGGGGTGCTCGGCGTACCCCGCGACTGGTGCGCCACCGTCACCCTGGACCGCAGCACCGGCCTCGGCTGGGCGGGCGGTTACGTCGGCTCGGGCGTCGCCACCGCCAACCTAGCCGCGCGCACCCTGCGGGACCTGATCCAGCAGGACTCCGGCCAGGCGGGCCCGACCGAACTGACCGCCCTGCCCTGGGTGAACCACAAGGTGCGCCGGTGGGAACCCGAACCCTTCCGGTGGCTGGGCGTCCACACCCTCTACGCCGCCTACCGGGCCGCCGACCGCCGCGAGGCCGCCTCGTCCCGGGCCGGCACCGACCGGGTCGCGAAGGTGGCGGACCGCATCGCCGGACGCCACTGAGCACCGCGAACCACCGATGACCGGCCCGGGCGGTCCCGCCACCACGGGACCGTCCGGCCGGCCCCGTCCCCAACCTCACAGGGCAATACAGCTAGGCCGATCAGGAGAACGTCCGGCTCCGTACGGGTGACAGCGCGTATCCCTGCCCGCACCCGGCGCCGCAGGCGGAATTGACTGAGGGTCACCACAACGCGGCGCCCTCCTCCGGGGCGCCCTCGCGCGACCTCGACGCCCGCCTGCCCCTTCGGCCTGCGCGGGCCATGGGAAGGGACCATCTCTATGCGGGTGCTGCGGAATATCGCCTGGAGTGCGATCGCCTCGCTGCTGCTCCTCGTCGGCCCGGCACCGACGGCCGCCCACGCCGACACCGGTGACAGGGCACGCCCCGGAGCCCACTGCCCGACCGACGGCCGGACGCGCGGCACGAACGGAGCGCCCAACCCGGCCCTGGAGCAGTACTACCTCGACGACTGGCGGCTCGGCCCCCGCGTCCTGCCGAAGACGGGTGCCATCGGCAGGATGCTGCGCGGCTACGACCGCACGGGCCCGACATCGGCGTACTGGTTCCTCGGGTGCTACTGGCAGACCAACCCCGTGACCGGCGAGTCCGGTTGGTGGTACCCGGACCACGACGGCTTCGTCCTCGACCGTGCGGGCAACCCGGTTCAGAAGCCGCTGACGCTTCGCGTGGGCCAGCTGGTCGACCTCTTCGGCAGCGGACGCGGCAACTTCCTCGCCCCCGCCGGCACGCCGTACGCCAAGCGCGCCATCCCGCCGAGCAACCTCGTCCGGTACACCGACGACTACCCCTACAGCTACCACCTCTACCGGGTGACGGAGGCGTTCACGGTGCAGGCCGGCCGCATCCGGCCCTGGTTCGGGCAGCCCGGCCTGGGGATCCAGTACAAGACGACCGAACGGGTCTCGGAGCTGGTCACCGCCCAGAAGCTCGAAGCCCTGAACTGATCGCAGCCGCACTCCCCCGGGCGGGTTCCGGCACGGCCGGAGCCCGCCCGGGCGCATGCAAGGGGGAACCGACCCGATGAACAGGACCGAGCTCGCCGAACGCCTCCGCCGCGAGGGGGTCCCGGACGCGCTGTACGAGATCCCGGGCGTCCACGGCGTCCCCTTCCAGCTGGACGCGTACTACGTCCTGCGCCGGGAGGCGGACGCGTGGCCGGTCCTCATGCGCCAACGGGGCGAGGAGAGCGTCATCGAGCGCTTCGGCACGGAGGCGGAGGCGTGCGGCTACCTCTACGCCACCCTCACGGACGTGCCCCCGCCCGTACCCGGCGGCGCGGAACGGGTCGACCGGCTCCTGGCCGACGCCGACGAGATCCAGCGCCGCGCGGAAGAGGACTTCGAGCAGGCTCTCGGCCCGGAGGACGACGGCCGAACCGGTGACTGAACCTCGGCGACAGCCCCCGGGCGACGAAGAAAGCCCGGCTCGGAACGAATCCGAGCCGGGCTTTCCGCTGAGCCGTCCACCGGATTCCGACCGATGGCCTGCGCTCCGGCGGCCTGCGGGCCGTCGGCGGCGCGCACATACGTCGCGCCGCTCAGGCCACTACTTGCTGTAGTCGCCCGACGCCTTCCAGTACATGTACCCGTTGAGCGCGATGGCGATGGAGTACACCACGTTGTTGTAGGTGGCGAGGGTCGGCGGGAGGTGATTCCAGGTGGCGAGCTGCTGGCTCTCAGTGGTCCACTGTCCGCCCCAGGTCCTGTCGCTCCGGAGCGTCGTGTACTCGGTCGCACCGGAGCTGGAACCGTTCACGTACGGGATGATGGCAAGCTGGCCCGTTCCGTTGTCGGTGAACACGATGCTCGGTGTCACGTTGGTCGACCGGCCGTAGAGGTGGAACGTCGACCACGAACTCGTTCCGTACGTCTGCCATGCCAGATAGACGCCGTGATCTTCACCGGCCCAGGTGAGGCCGAGCTGATCCGTACCCCAGTTCCGGTTGAAGGCGAGGTTCGGCGCCGTCGCGCTCGTGGCATGCGGGATGGCGACCGGCTGGCCCCACACCGTGGGGCTCACCCCGCCGTTGTAGTAAAGGCCGTAGATCTGGTTGCTATTGCTGCCGACCCAGGCGAGATAAGCGGATTCGCCGCCCGGGAGAGCGACCACGGCCGGCGGCTGATCCGGACGCGTCACCGCATTGTTGGGTACCTGCCAGAACTCACCGAAGCCGACGAGCTGACCGCCGGATACCGAGATTCCCCCGTAATAGATGTGTCCATCGACACCTGTGTGCCAGATCCGCCACCCCGCATCGGTCCACACCACACGAGGGCGGGCGTAGGTGCGGGCAACGTTGCCCGACAGCGTGGACTGCCACCGCCTGGCCGGTCCGTTGTTCACGGACAGGTAGATCTCGTCGTTGGTCCACCCCCGCCACACCTCGACGAGGTCACCGTTGGGCGCCCTCGCCTCGTCCTCGCCCCTGCCCTGGACGTTCTGGCCGTTCGAGACCTCAGGGCTCCAGTAGTTGGACTCTCCCGGCTGACCCGCATAAGCGGGCGACGCTATGCCGACACCGATGGCGAGGGCCACGGCGAAAGCCGTGATCCGCAGCCATCGCTTCATGATTATTCTGCGCACTGTTCTCCCGGGGTGGCGCATGCCCCCCACGGGCACGGCGTCACCAGCGACTTGACCGTTGGCCTCGTGCCATCGTCTGCTGCCACCCGTGTTCATTTGTATGTCGTGGCCCGTTTTCGGACCCGCTCACTATACAAACTAAAGCCAGCGAGTGAACCGGGGGACCATTCCTCAATCTTGATCATTTATTTCCACTCCGGACGGGCCGTCACACTTGATCAGCCGGAATTCGAAATGATCACTCTTTCCCCCATCCCCCCATGCGACTTGGGTACCGAGCGCCACGCCGCCGAGGCGGTGGAGTGATCACTGACGGGTGATCAGAGGTGGGCGCCGCACCCATCACGCTTCACACCGCCGACCGGACGCAGGAGCAGCACGAGCTCAACGGCGACGAGACACCGAAGACGACGACCGGTTTCGCCATGAACACGTACACCCACGACTGGGTGAACCGCCTGCCGCCCCGAGAAAACGGGGCATTCGACCTCAGACCTGCGCATTTGTCGTGCATAGCCCTCGACCGTGCGACACGTCACACCCCGGACAGCAGAGAACCCCAGGTCACGGGCTGTGTGACCTGGGGTTCTCCCCGAGCCCCCTATCGGATTCGAACCGATGACCTACGCATTACAAGTGCGTTGCTCTGGCCAGCTGAGCTAAGGAGGCGTGCCGGAGCAGTCTAACCAACCTCACGGCCTGGTCACGCCCAATATTCGGGACCTTGGACTACTGACAGATCCGAAATCGCCAGGTAGCGTCACTCCAGGTTCACTCCGGTGGACCACACCACTCCATTACTCGGATCGTCCGGCACGTTCCTGCCGGTGAGGAGAAGTACTGCCATGGCCAGTGTCACGTTCGACAAGGCGTCCCGCGTCTACCCCGGCTCCACGAAGCCGGCTGTGGACCAGCTCGAGATCGACATCGAGGACGGCGAGTTCCTCGTCCTCGTCGGTCCTTCCGGTTGTGGCAAGTCGACCTCCCTGCGCATGCTCGCGGGCCTCGAGGACGTCAACGGCGGCGCGATCCGCATCGGCGACCGCGACGTCACGCACCTGCCCCCGAAGGACCGGGACATCGCCATGGTGTTCCAGAACTACGCGCTCTACCCGCACATGACCGTCGCGGACAACATGGGCTTCGCCCTCAAGATCGCCGGTGTGAACAAGACCGAGATCCGGGCGAAGGTCGAAGAGGCCGCCAAGATGCTGGACCTCACCGACTACCTGGACCGCAAGCCGAAGGCCCTCTCCGGTGGTCAGCGCCAGCGTGTCGCCATGGGCCGCGCCATCGTGCGTGAGCCCCAGGTCTTCCTCATGGACGAGCCGCTGTCGAACCTCGACGCCAAGCTCCGTGTCTCGACGCGTACGCAGATCGCCTCGCTGCAGCGCCGCCTCGGCATCACCACCGTGTACGTCACCCACGACCAGGTCGAGGCCCTCACCATGGGCGACCGCGTCGCGGTCCTCAAGGACGGTCTGCTCCAGCAGGTCGACTCGCCGCGCAACATGTACGACCGCCCGGCGAACCTCTTCGTGGCCGGCTTCATCGGCTCCCCGGCGATGAACCTCGTCGAGGTCCCGATCACCGACGGTGGCGTGAAGTTCGGCAACAGCGTCGTCCCGGTCTCCCGCGCCGCGCTCTCCGCCGCCGCCGACCGCGGTGACCGCACCGTCACGGTCGGCATCCGCCCCGAGCACTTCGACATCGTCGAGCACGGCGGCGCCGCCGCACAGGGCCTCTCCAAGGGCACCGCCGACGCCCCGGCCGGCCTGGCCGTCTCCGTCAACGTCGTCGAGGAGCTCGGCGCCGACGGTTTCGTCTACGGTGCCGCGCAGGTCGGTGGCGAGCACAAGGACCTGGTCGTCCGTGTCGGCGGCCGCGCCGTCCCGGAGAAGGGCACCGAGCTGCACGTCGTGCCGCGTCCGGACGAGCTGCACGTCTTCGCCACCTCGACCGGTGAGCGTCTGACCGACTGACGTCCCGACCGGCCGATCACCTGATCATCCCGCCGCGGCCCCGCGTTCCCTCCGAGGAACCGGGGCCGTTCGCGTGTCGTGTCGCGGCTTCGGGTTTCGCGTCGACCGGGCACCAAATACCCCGACAGAACGGGCAATTCACCTCGGTGCGTCAACGTGTGATTCGAAAAGCCTCGTCGAACCATCCCCCGCAAGGGTGACGAAATGTCGCCGAGTCATCACTGCCCGCTACGCTCGCCTGCGTGACCCACACCGCGCGCCGAATCGGCCGAACCCTAGCTCTCGTACTGCCCGTCGTCATGGTCCTGTCCGGGACCCTCGCGGTCACCCGTGTGCAGTGGTCGGGACAGGACACCGAGACCCAGCTGCTGACCGCCGCCTCGGAGACCGTGTCCAAGCAGGCCAAGGCACGGGCACCGCAGGACGTCCTGCGGGACAAGCTCCTGCTGGAGCTCCGCGAGAAGGACCCGGGCGTCGCCCTGACAAGCCTCCAGCGTGCCGTCGAGGGGCGTCCGTCGCTCGCCAGGCACTGCATGTCACTCGCCAGGGCCCTGGGCAAGGCGGCCGTCGACCAGTACGGCCCGACCCGCGCCCACCGCTTCTCCCGTCCGGTCTGCGACACCTCGTTCGCCTCGGGGGTCGCGCAGTTCAGCTGAGCGGGGCATGTCCGGGCACGGCATATCGTGCCTGCCATGCATACGTATCCGACGCAGGCCGTGATCCTGGCGGGTGGCCAGGGGTCACGGCTGCGCCCGTACACCGATGACCGCCCCAAGCCGATGGTCGAGATCCCCGGGACGGGGACGCCGATCATCGGCCATCAGCTGTCCTGGCTGGCCTCCGAGGGCGTCACCGATGCCGTGATCTCGTGCGGCCATCTCGCGGGTGTCCTCCAGGAATGGCTGGACTCCGCCGCGCTTCCTCTGCGCGTCACGACCGTCGTCGAGACCGAGCCCCTGGGCCGGGGCGGCGGTCTCAAGCACGCCGCCACGCGGCTCCCCGATCCGTCGGAGCCCTGGTACGCCACGAACGGCGACATCTGGACCCGCTTCTCCCTCCGCGAGATGGCCGCCTTCCACGCGGAGCGGGACGCCACCGCGACACTCGCGCTGGCCCGGCCGCACATCCCCTGGGGCGCCGTCGAGACGGACGCCTTCGGGCACATCACCGACTTCATCGAATCGCCGCCGTCGCCGTACCTGATCAACGCCGGCGTGTACGTCTTCGCACCCTCCTTCACGGGGATGCTGCCGGACCGGGGCGACCACGAGCGCACGACGTTCCCCCGGCTGGCCCGCGAACGCCGGCTGGCCGGGTACCCGCTGCCGCAGGGCGCCTACTGGCGTGCCATCGACACGGCGAAGGACCTCACCGAGGCCGCGAAGGAACTGGGCGCCCACGCGGGCGACTGAGACCCCGCGCACGCCCTGCCCATGAGTGAGGGCGGCCACCGGATGTCCGGTGGCCGCCCTCACGGCGTGTGGTGCGTCGGTCAGCCGAGCAGACCGCCGATCGGGTTCTGGCCGGGACCGCCGGACGATCCGCCACCGGAACCCCCGTCCGAACCGCCGCCGTCCGAACCGCCGGTGGCGCCGCCCGAACTGCTGGAACCCGAGGAGCTGGGGCCCGGGTCCCCGGACGGCGGCTCCTGCGGCTCCGGCTCCTGCGGCGGAGCCTGACCGGTGCCCTGGGTCTGGCTGGGCTGTCCCGTGCTCGCCCCGGCGGTGGGACCGGACTCACGCGAGGAACCCGAACCCGGGGTGGACTCCTTGGCCGACGGGGTACCGGGAGCGCTGGACGGAGACGTCTCCGGACGGCGGCCCTCCGGGGTGCTGGACGGCTTGCGCTTCTTGGCCTTGGACTCGCCCGGGAGCGGGGAGCCCGGCAGCTGGTTGGTCGGGTAGCTGTCCGGGCCCGGCACCGTGACGACCTCGCTGGAGCGGACCGCTCCGCCCAGCATGGAACCGACGAGCAGCGTCAGACCCACGACCACGGTGGCCACCGCGGAGCCGCGGCGCAGCACCCGGCGGCGGAGGTCACGGATCTCCGACCGCGGGCCCAGCGTGCGCCAGGCCTCGCCGGCGAGGCGCCCGTCCAGGGAGTAGACGGGGGCACCCGCGATGACCAGCGGGCTCCAGGCGGCCAGGAAGAGGATGTCCGAGACGCCGTACGTGGCGACGCTGCGCCAGCTGACCGTCACCAGGAGGGCGGCGGAGAGCAGGGCGCCGAACGCGGCGGCGACCCGCTGCCACAGGCCGAGGACGGTGAGCACACCCACCACGACCTGCAGGAAGGCGACCAGGAGACCGGCGCCGACCGGGTGAGCCAGCGCGAAGTCGCGCAGCGGCTCCGCGGCGGACCACGGGTGCAGCGAGGTCAGCCACTTGACCATGGAGCCCCGGTCGCCGCCCTCAAAGTAGGCGGGGTCGCAGAGCTTGCCCATGCCGGCGTAGATCGAGATGAAACCGAGCAGGACGCGCAGCGGGAGGAGCACGACCCCGAGGTTCATCCGGCGGTCGGGGTAGTAGGCGTGCCGGACGTTGTCGCCGGCGTGGCGGCGCTCCCCGGCGGTGGCGCCGTCACGGCCCTCGCCGTCCTGGGCATCGTCGCCGTAGCCGGTGTCGTATCCGTCGTACGGCGGTGTGCCCGCGGAGTCGTAGGCGCCGACGGCCTGCCGCATGGGGGGCAGGAGGGGGCCGCTCCGGCCGCCGCCGTGCCGGTGGGGCGCGGGGACCACGGGGTTGGGCTGGGTCTCGTCGAGGCGCGGGATGACCTGGGTGCCGCCGCCCGCGTCGTCGTAGCCCGCGCCGAAGTCGCCGCCGGGGCGGGTGTCGAGGTGGCCGGCGGTGGAGTTCCGTACGGCCTGCAGCAGTCCGGTCGCGCCGGGGTCGCCCGGCTCGGACCTGCCGCTCCAGACGACGGGAGCCCGCCTGCGGGCCCCCGCACCGCTCATGGCGGGGATCCTCGCCGGCCCGGCGGAGCCCAGGGGGCGCAGACGTGTGCGCTGACCCGGGGCGAGCTGCACCCGGAAGCTGGCGTGGCTGACGATGACCTGCGCGGGGTCGCTGTCCACCTTCGTCATGCTCAGGGCGGGTTGGTCGTCGAACCGAGGCGTTCTGGTGTCCACACTCATCTAACCGAGTGATGTGTGATTAGGACACTGCCTTGACGCATCGGAAGTGTCCGAGACCCGTCAACATCCGTCCACACCGGTCGAGTCCGCCGAATCCCGGCCCCCGGAGCGGGATGCCGGGTGCCCGCCCCGCGGGCGCGGCGGAGCGTGGAAGGGGCCGTGCCCTTCGGGCAACGGCAGGCTGACGGCGTCGACCGGCCCGGCGGCGAGCCCGTGACCGAGCGGGCCGGGCGGGTTTCCCGAACCCCCGCCGGGGCGCGCCCGTACGGAGATCCACCACCCCCTCGGGGGCAGCGCCGCGCAGACGTGTGGCGTACTCCGCCTGCCCCGGCGGCGACCCGGTGTCATGGATTCCGCGTACCGCGCCTCGTTGGGCACGGGAGGGACACGCGGGGACGGCGGGACTCACGGGGCGCGGGCGTAGGACCGCAGGGGCGCGGCCTCGGACAGGCGGGGCCGTGGGCGCGGCGTCGGGGGAGAACCCGGCCGGCCCGCCCCCGCCACCGCGTCTCACGCCCGGCGGCGGGCCACCTCGTAGAGCACGATGCCCGCGGCCACACCGGCGTTCAGCGATTCGGCGCCGCCCGGCATCGAGATCCGCACCCGGTAGTCGCACGTCTCGCCGACGAGGCGGCCGAGGCCCTTGCCCTCGCTGCCGATGACGATGACGACGGGGCCCGCCAGCTCCTCCAGGTCCTCGACGGTGTGCTCTCCGTCGGCGGCGAGGCCGACCACGGTGAGACCGGCCTTCTGGTAGCCCTCCAGGGCGCGGGTCAGGTTGGTGACGCGTGAGACCGGGGTACGGGCCGCGGTGCCGGCCGAGGACTTCCACGCCCCGGCCGTCATACCGGCCGCCCGGCGCTCGGGGACGACCACGCCGTGGCCGCCGAAGGCGGAGACGGAACGGACGATCGCACCGAGGTTACGGGGGTCGGTGACACCGTCGAGGGCGACGATCAGCGGGTCCTCGTTGTTGTCGTACGCGGCGGCGGTGAGGTCCTCCGGGTGCGCGTACTCGTAGGGCGGGACCTGGAGGACGAGGCCCTGGTGGTTCAGGCCGTTCGTCATCCGGTCGAGCTCGGGGCGCGGCGCCTCCATGAGGTTGATGTTGCCGCGCTCACCGGCGAGCTGCAGCGCCTCGCGGACCCGCTCGTCGTTGTCGATGTACTGCTGGACGTAGAGCGTGGTCGCGGGAACGCCGTCGCGCAGCGCCTCGAAGACCGGGTTGCGGCCGACGACCATCTCCGACGTGCCCTTGACGCCACCGCGGCGCGGGGCCGGACGGCGGGCCGCGGCCTGCTTGGCCTGGGCGCTCGCCACCCTGTTCTTCTTGTGTCCCTTGCGGGCGGAGGCGGGCGGCGTCGGTCCCTTGCCTTCGAGACCACGGCGTCGCTGGCCACCGCTGCCGACCTGCATGCCCTTCTTGTTGGACGTGCGGCGGTTCCTGCGCTGGCTGTTCCCGGCCATGACCTACCTGTTTCGTTGCTTCAGAAAAACGTCGTCAAGTGAAAGTGTGCCGCCCGGACGGCCGGGCGGCACATTTGCGCTGCTCACGCATGGTGCGAGGACCCGCTCAGCGCGGTCCGAGCGTCCACCGGGGCCCCGTGGGGCCGTCCTCGATGACGAGGCCGGACTGGTTGAGCTGGTCGCGGATGGCGTCGGCGGCGGGCCAGTCCTTGCGCTCGCGTGCCGACTGCCGCTGGTCGAGGACGAGCCGTACGAGGGTGTCGACCACGCCGTGCAGGTCCTCGCCCCGGTCGCTCTCGCCGGCCCAGTGCGGGTCGAGCGGGTCCAGACCGAGGACACCGAGCATGGCGCGCACCTCGGCGAGGCGCGCGACGGCGGCTTCCTTGTCGTCGGCCGCGAGAGCGGAGTTGCCCTGCCGGACCGTGGTGTGGACGATCGCGAGCGCCTGCGGGACACCCAGGTCGTCGTCCATCGCCTCGGCGAACGCGGGCGGCACCTCGGCGGCGGCCTCGACCGGCCCCCCGGCCTTCTCCACCACGCGCTGGACGAAGCCCTCGATGCGCGCGAAGGCCGACTCGGCCTCGCGCAGGGAGTCCTCGCTGTACTCGATCATGGAGCGGTAGTGCGGGGTGCCGAGGTAGTACCGCAGGACGATGGGGCGCCAGGCCTTCACCATCTCGCTGACCAGGACGGAGTTGCCGAGGGACTTCGACATCTTCTCGCCGGACATGGTGACCCAGCCGTTGTGCACCCAGTACTTCGCGAACTCGTCGCCGAAGGCCTTGGCCTGGGCGATCTCGTTCTCGTGGTGCGGGAAGATCAGGTCGATGCCGCCGCCGTGGATGTCGAAGGCGCTGCCGAGGTACTTGTGGGCCATCGCCGAGCACTCCAGGTGCCAGCCGGGGCGGCCGCGTCCCCACGGGGTCTCCCAGCTGGGCTCGCCGGGCTTGGCGGCCTTCCACATGGCGAAGTCACGCAGGTCGCGCTTGCCGGTCTCGTTGTCCCCGGAGGGCTGGCGCAGGTCGTCGAGGTCCTGGTTGGACAGCTCGAGATATCCCTCGAACGAGCGCACGTCGAAGTAGACGTTGCCGTCGGCCTCGTAGGCGTGGCCGCGCTCGATGAGGCCGCGCATCATCTCGACCATCTCGGTGATGTGGCCCGTGGCGCGCGGCTCGTACGTCGGCGGGAGGCAGCCGAGGGTGTCGTAACCCGTGTTGAACGCCCGCTCGTTCTCGTAGCCGATGGCCCACCAGGGGCGGTTCTGCTCGGCCGACTTCTTGATGATCTTGTCGTCGATGTCGGTGACGTTCCTGATGAACGTGACGTCGTAGCCGCGGTACTCGAACCAGCGGCGCATGATGTCGAAGTTCAGCCCCGACCGGATGTGACCGATGTGCGGGGCGGCCTGGACAGTCGCGCCACAGAGGTAGATCGAGACGCAGCCCGGGGTGAGCGGGGTGAAGTCACGGATCTGCCGGGCGTTGGTGTCGTGCAGGCGAATAGTCACCCCTCAAGGGTAGTGGGCCCGCACCAGTGCCCAGCGCCCCCTGTGGAAAACGTGTCAGAACTGATCGCGGGCGCACCGGCCGACTGGCCGCCCCGCGGCCGCGTGGGGCGGGGCGTACGGCCTCCGCGCCGGGGCCCGCCGTGGCGGGCCCCGGCTCCGGGATCAGCCCGCGGTGCGGTAGACCAGCGCGGTCGCGATGCCCGCGATGCCCTCGCCACGGCCGGTGAAGCCGAGGCCGTCGGAGGTGGCCGCGGACAGGGAGACGGGGGCGCCGACCGCGTCGGAGAGCACCTTCTGCGCCTCCTCCCGGCGCTTGCCGATCTTCGGGCGCAGACCGACGACCTGCACGGCGACGTTGCCGATCCCGAAGCCCTCGGACCGCACGATCCGGGCGGCCTCGGTGAGCAGGGTGACCCCGGAGGCCCCGGACCACTCGGGGCGGCCGGTGCCGAAGTGCTGCCCCAGATCACCGAGTCCCGCAGCCGAGAACAGGGCGTTGCAGGCGGCGTGGGCCACGACGTCGGCATCGGAGTGCCCGGCCAGACCGGGCCCTTCTCCCTCCCAGAGCAGACCGGCGCACCAGAGTTCGCGGCCCTCCTCGAAGGCGTGGATGTCGGTCCCGATCCCCACGAGCGGAATCACGGGCACGGGCTGCTCGCGTGCTGCTTCAGAACCCATCGTTCGCCCTCCGGCGTGCGAGAACGGCCTCGGCCAGGACCATGTCCAGCGGCCGGGTCACCTTGAAGGCCTCTTCGTGGCCGGGCACGACGACGACGGTCCCGCCCAGCCGCTCGACCATGCCCGCGTCGTCCGTCGCGCCGTCCCCGTCGACGGCCACACGCTCGTGCGCCCCGGCCAGCGTGGCCCGGTCGAATCCCTGAGGTGTCTGCACGGCCCGCAGCCGCGCCCGGACGGGAGTCGAGACCACCGGCTCGGGGGCACCCGGTTCTCCCGGCTCGACCTCCTTGACCGTGTCGGCGAGCGGCAGCGCGGGGACCACCGCGGGGGCCCCGTCGCGTACGGCCTCGATCACGGCGTCCACCGTGTCGACGGGCACGAGCGGCCTCGCGGCGTCATGGACGAGCACGACGGAGACATCCTCCGGCAGCGCGTCGATGCCCAGCTTCACGGACTCCTGGCGCGTCGCACCGCCGGGGACGACGACGTAGTCGGTGCGCTCGGGCAGCGCGTGGCCGTCGATGAGGTTCTTGACCTCGGGCGCCCCGTCCGGAGGCGCGACCACGACGACGAGGGAGACGGCGCGGGACGCGGCCATGGCCCGTACCGCGTGGATCAGCATCGGGGTACCGCCGAGGGCGCGCAGCGCCTTGGGAGCACCCGGGCCGAGCCGCACCCCTCGGCCGGCGGCGGGGATGACCGCCGCGGTGCGTCCGGTACTCGGTTCGGCGGGCGTCGGGGACATCGGTGACATCGGTTGCACTCCGAAGCTTCGGCAGGTTTGTTTCCACGGCCGACATGGGTAGTGGGCCCAGTGAGCCGGGCGCGACGCCTCGACCTGACCGGGACCCCTTCCGTGACCCCTGGTCGGCCGAGCCGCCGACGGGGCTTGAACGTGAAGAGGGTGCGAGGTTATCGAGGGCGACGACACCGGGACGCGGCCGGGGTGGATCTCCCGGATCTCGCCACCGGACGCTGCCCTGGTCGGCTTCGCGCCGTCCAGGAGACGGACATGCCGCGGTGCCCGGTGACTCGCCGTCAGAACGACTTGTCAGCGGGCACCGCGGCACATATGCACGGACCGGACACTTCTCGCCGGTGTCATCCGGTCATCGGTGTCGTCCGGATCAGGACGCGAGGACCTCGTCGAGAAGGGCCTCGGCCTTGTCCTCGTTCGTGTTCTCCGCGAGGGCGAGCTCGCTCACCAGGATCTGGCGGGCCTTGGCGAGCATGCGCTTCTCACCTGCGGAGAGACCGCGCTCGCGCTCGCGACGCCACAGGTCACGAACCACTTCGGCGACCTTGATGACATCGCCGGAGGCGAGCTTCTCGAGATTTGCCTTGTAGCGTCGGGACCAGTTCGTCGGCTCTTCGGCGTACGGTGCGCGCAGCACCTCGAAGACCCGGTCCAGGCCTTCCTGCCCGACCACGTCACGCACACCGACGAACTCCGCATTGTCCGCCGGCACACGAACCGTCAGGTCGCCCTGGGCGACCTTGAGCACCAAGTAGGTCTTGTCCACGCCTTTGATCTGGCGAGTTTCGATAGCCTCGATCAGCGCGGCCCCGTGATGGGGATAGACCACGGTGTCGCCAACCTTGAACGTCATGTGACAGGTACCCCTTCCGTGGCTATCCAGAGTAACACGAGAACAGCTTCTCCTGAATGGCGTTTTCGCAGGTCAGGGCATATCTCGGGGCTTGACAACAGCAACACGAACGTGCTGCGGAAGGCTTGCGGAAGAAGATATTCGCAGGTCGGAGCGGGCGTACGGGCGAGCTGAAACGTGCCCGTCACACGCCCCGGAAGCCCTCCAGAAGGAGCCGAACGTCCCGTTTTGTCGCGTTCCGGATGGTGAACTTTCCTTGCTCCGTTCGGACATCGATCACCCGTACGGGTCTTAGCCTCCATGGTCAATGAAATTGATCAACGGGCACCGGCCGGGTGGATTATGCGCGGGAAATACGCCGCCCCGGGGAATTGGATCACCACGCGCTCAACGCGCCGTCCGACCGCCTTATGTGAACGCGGTGCGAATCCACGTGGTCGCGGAGCCGCCGGCCCGGCGGGGCGCCGCCGGGACCGCGCGGAACCTCGCGGATCCGCCACGGCCGGGCGCGGGCCGGGCGCGTCGGCCCGCCGGGCACCACGGCATCGGCGTAGGCGGTCCGCAGACCGACCTCCCCCGGGGGCGGGTCGGGTGCGGGCCTGGGACGACGGCTCGGTAACCTGAAGCCCGCTGACACACACTTAGGGCGGCTTTACGGCCGCTCGGGCCTTCCTGTCCGCAGAGTCCGAAGTCCGCAGTCCGAACGTTCAAGGAGTTGCCGCCGCCGTGAGCCGCAGCCTTCGACACGGCGCCCTCGCCGCCACTGCCCTCGTGTTCTCGATCGCCACCCTGTCCGCCTGCGGTGCCGGCAACAACGCGCAGACGCTCCAGGTCAGGCCAGACAACGCAGCAACCGCTGTCGACGGCATCAAGATCCAGAACCTCAACGTGATCACGCAGCCGGATCACGAGGCAGAGGGCCCGGCCGTCATCACCGCCACCCTCTTCAACGACACGACGAAGCGTGAGGTCCTGGAGAAGATCACGCTGCCCGGCGGCAACGCCACGGTGAAGCTCCAGCCCGCCAAGGGCAAGGGCCCGCTCGTCCTCCCGGCCGGCGGACGGCTCGTGCTCGGCGGCAAGAACAACGCCTCCGCCGTGATCGAGAACGGCCGTCAGGTCGGCGCGGACGGAAGCGTGCAGAACGTGGCCTTCACGTTCAGCGAGACCGGGGACATCGAGCTCGGCGCCTCCGTCGTGCCGGCGACCAGCTTCTTCGAGAAGTTCGGCCCCAGCACGCTGCCGACGCCGAAGCCCACCCCCTCGGGCGACGCGTCCGCGACTCCGGGTGCCGAGTCCGGCAGCCCGTCCGCGTCCGGCGAACCGTCGGCACCGGCGGACGGATCGGCCACCCCGTCGGACGAGGCGTCCGCCTCCGAGTGACACGTACGCGGTCGGACGAGGCGTCCGCCGCCTCCGAGGACGCGTAAGCGCCCGCCCTCACGGGCGGGCGCACGCACGTGGGGGGTGTCTCCGGCCGGAGACACCCCCCACGTCGCTGTCGGCCCCCGGTTTACGGCTCGAACTTGTAGCCCAGGCCGCGCACGGTCACGAGATAACGCGGCGCCCCCGGATCGGGCTCGATCTTCGCCCGGAGCCGCTTGACGTGGACGTCCAGGGTCTTGGTGTCCCCGACGTAGTCCGCGCCCCACACCCGGTCGATCAGCTGCATGCGCGTCAGCACCCGGCCGGCGTTCCGCAGGAGCATCTCGAGCAGGTCGAACTCCTTCAGCGGGAGGTCGACCTTGCCGCCGGAGACGGTGACGACGTGACGGTCCACGTCCATCCGGACCGGGCCGGCCTCCAGGGCCGCCGGAGTGATCTCCTCGGGCTCGCCGCGGCGGCGCAGGACCGCGCGGATGCGGGCCACCAGCTCCCGCGAGGAGAAGGGCTTGGTCACGTAGTCGTCGGCTCCTATCTCCAGGCCGACGACCTTGTCGATCTCGCTGTCCTTGGCGGTGACCATGATCACCGGGACGTTCGACCGCACACGGAGCTGGCGGCAGACCTCCGTACCGGGCAGGCCCGGCAGCATCAGGTCGAGGAGCACGAGATCGGCACCGTTGCGCTCGAACTCGTCGAGGCCGTCCGGGCCGGTGGCCGCGATGGCCACCTCGAAGCCTTCCTTGCGCAGCATGTAGGACAGGGCGTCGCTGAAGGATTCCTCATCCTCGACGACAAGCACTCGGGTCACGGAAGAGCCTCCGGGGCAGGAAATGGTTCAAAAGTATCGGTCTCGTACGGCCCCTCGTCGTCGACTGCGTCGTCGAGGACGAACGGTCCGCCGTTGGTACGACCCCTGACGACACCCGACTCGGGCAGTCGCAGGGTGAACGTGGAGCCCTGTCCCTCGGAGCTCCAGACGGTGACCTCCCCGCCGTGCGAGGCGGCCACGTGCTTGACGATGGCGAGGCCGAGACCGGTGCCACCGGTGGCCCGTGAGCGGGCCGGATCGACGCGGTAGAACCGCTCGAAGACCCGCTCGCGGTCCTTCTCGGAGATGCCGATGCCCTGGTCGGTCACGGCTATCTCGATGAGATCCCCGCCGGGCGCGGCGAGCCGACGGGCGGCGATACCGACGCGCGTACGGGCGGGGCTGTAGTTGACGGCGTTCTCCACGAGGTTGCCGAGCGCGGCCGCGAGCTGGCCCCGGTTGCCCCAGACGAAGAGATCGTCCGTACCGCCGGACGCCATGGTGATCTGCTTGGAGCCCGCCTGCTGGCGGCACCGGTCGATGGCCTCGACGACCAGCTCCTCCACGCGTACGGGCTCGGCGTCCTCCAGCGGGTCGTCGTTCTGCACCCGGGAGAGGTCGATGAGCTCCTGGACGAGGTTGGTCAGCCGGGTCGCCTCGATCTGCATGCGGCCGGCGAACCTCTCCACCGCCTCCGGATCGTCGGAGGCGTCCATGACGGCTTCGGAGAGCAGCGAGAGCGCGCCGACGGGGGTCTTGAGCTCATGGCTGACGTTGGCCACGAAGTCGCGCCGGACCGCCTCTATGCGGCGGGCCTCCGTGAGGTCCTCGACCAGCAGCAGCACCAGGCGCGACCCCAGCGGAGCCACCCTGGCGGAGACGGCCAGGGCCTCACCGCGTCCCGTGCCCCGGCGCGGCAGGTCCAGCTCCCCCTGGCGTATCTCGCCGTCCCGGCGGGTGTCCCTGGCCATATGGAGCATCGGCTCCACGGCCAGGCGTCCGCCCCTGACCAGCCCCAGCGCGTACGCGGCGGAGCTGGCCTTGACCACGCTGTCGCTCTCGTCGAGCACGACGGCGGACGAGCTGAGCACGGAGAGGACGGTGTCGACCCCCGGGGGCAGCGGAGCGTTGCTGTCGGGCCGCACGGACGTGCGCGTGGGGCGCTTCTGCTCGCGCTCGCTCCAGCGGAACGCCAGCACAGCGATCACACCGGTACAGAGCCCGGCGATCGCGGCAGCTGCGGCGACCGCCGCGTTCACGTCCATGCTTCAAGGTTATGCGGGCTCGCCGACACTCTCCCAGCCATCCGAGTGCCATCTCGAACACTCGTCGCCCAGAGTTCACCAAGGGGATAGTGACGGTTCACTTAGGAGGCCGGATCCCGACGCGTTGGGGCCGCACCGTGGCAGCGTGGGGGTCGGCCCAGTGACCCCGGCCTCAGCAAGGATCTGGAGAGGGACTTCCATGCGCGACGCTTATCACGAGGAACTCGATTCGATCGGCGAGGGCCTGGTCGAGATGGCCCGCCTCGTCGGCTCGGCCATCGGACGGGCGACGACGTCCATGCTCGACGCCGATCTCAAGCTCGCCGAGAGCGTGATCGCCGCGGACCAGAAGGTCGACGACCTGCAGCACGACCTGGAGGCGCGCGCCATCGCGCTGCTGGCCCGCCAGCAGCCGGTCGCCACCGATCTGCGGATCGTGGTGACCTCGCTGCGCATGAGTGCCGACCTGGAGCGGTCGGGCGACCTCGCCCAGCACGTCGCCAAGCTCGCGCGGCTCCGCTTCCCGGCGACCGCGGTGCCCAACGACCTGCACGCGACCATCCTGGAGATGGGCCAGCTCGCACAGCGGCTGATGGCGAAGTCGGCCGAGGTCATCATCACCAAGGACGTCGACCTGGCCCTCCAGCTGGAGCAGGACGACGACGAGATGGACCTGCTGCACCGCACGCTGTTCCAGCACCTGATGGACGACCGCTGGAAGCACGGCATCGAGACGGCCGTCGACGTGACCCTGCTCGGCCGGTACTACGAGCGCTTCGCCGACCACGCCGTGTCGGTCGCCAAGCGCGTCGTCTACCTGGTCACGGGCGAGCACGCGGACGAGATGCAGGCTCCGACCTCGGTGGAAGGGGCGTAGGGCTCCGGCCCAGGCGGACGGGCTCCGGCTCGGACGAGCAGGCTCCGCTTCGGCGGGGCGGACGGGGCTCCGGCCTCGGTGGAGGGGGCGCGAAGGGCGCGGCGAACACCGCGCCCGTACGTCCGTTCCCCTTCGTGCGCCGTTGATGCGCCCTCCTTACGGGGCATGCAATGGGTGCGGGGGCGGCGCGCCATGCCGTACATCCCCCGCCGTCGTCATGTGCGCGCCCTGCACAACGCGCATGTGCCGTACGCCGTCGAGTCGCACTCCCGTACTCCCTGAGGAGGGACCATGGCCGATTCCCCCGTGACCGAACCCCAGCAGGAACCCCCGACCGAAGTGGTGCATCTCACCGTGCTGGGGGCCTGCGGCTGCGGCTCGGGCTGCGGGTGCGGCTGCCAGTCCGGCGCTCCCTGCCAGTGCGGCGGCTGACCCGGCCCCGGCAGCGCGACGGCGGTGCCCCGGCGACGGACGCGTATCCGTGCCGGGGCACCGCCGTCGCGCTCTCAGAGGGACGGTCCGGTGCCCCCGGCCGCCACGGCCCGCTCGGCGGGCGGCGCCTCGTGGTCGACGGGCGGCGCCCCGTGCTCGACGGTGACGGCCGGTGCGGCGAGTGACGTCTGGGGCGCGGGCGCGGCCGGTGCGACGGGAGCCGCCTGCGCGGACTTCACCGAACCGGGCAGTTCGAGGCTCCGCATCAGCAGCCAGTAGCCGGCCGCGGTCACGGTGCCCAGCACCGCGCAGGTCCCCCACAGCCAGGCGGCACCGTAGTGGTCGATAACGAAACCGGACATCAGCGGGGCGATCAGAGCGGCCACCGACCAGGACATCGTGTACATCCCCTGGTAGCGGCCACGGCCGTGGGACGGGGACAGCTGTACGACGATGCCCGTCTGCGTCGGCGCGTTGACGATCTCCGCGAGGGTCCAGACGCAGACGGTCAGCGCGTACACGCCGACGGAGCCGGCGAAGGCGGTCAGCCCGAATCCGTACCCGGCGAGCAGGGACGAGATGATCAGCAGGCGGCGCGGGTCGCGGTGCTGGATGAAGCGGGTCACGGGGATCTGCAGGACCACGATCAGCACACCGTTGACGGCTATGGCCGTGCCGAAGTCCGAAGCGGACAGCCCGTCCGCGCCCATGGCCACCGGCAGCCCGACGTACCCCTGCTGGAAGATCAGCGCGACGAGGAACGACAGCCCGACGACGCCCATGTAACGGCCGTCGCGCAGGACGGTGCTCAGCCGCACGTCGTCCGGCGGCCGGACCCCGGCGACCCGGGGCGCCTGCTCCGGCCTGGACTCCGGCACCTTGAGGAAGACGACGACGGCGCACAGCAGGGTCAGAGCGGCCTCGCACAGGAAACCGGCCAGGTAGCTGTACTCGGCGATGAACCCCGCACCGGCCGACGAGACGGCGAACCCCAGGTTGACGGCCCAGTAGTTGAGCGAGAAGGCCCGCACCCGGTCCTCGGGGCGGACGATGTCCGCCATCATCGCCTGCACGGCGGGGCGTGAGGCGTTGCTCGCCATACCGACGACGAACGCCACACCCGCGATGGCCGCCGGATGCACCATGAACCCGAGCACGGCGACCGACACCGCGGTCGACAACTGCGCGATCAGCATCGTCGGGCGGCGGCCGAGCCGGTCCGTCATCACCCCGGCACCCAGCGACGAGACGACCCCGCCGAGCCCGTGGAGGGCGGCGACGAGACCGGCGTACGAGGCCGAGTAGCCCCGGTCCAGGGTCAGGTAGAGCGCCATGAACGTGGCGACGAACGCCCCGAGACGGTTGACCAGGGTGCTGGTCCACAGCCACCAGAACTCCCTGGGGAAGCCGGCGACCGTCTCGTGTGCCGCCTTTCTGAGACCGGCGACGGACATAGGAGCTCCCCCCAGGGACGTAAGAAATGGACGCGGACCTGTAAGCGGTACCGCAGCTGTCCGAACATTACGAAGGTGAAATCTCCGACCGCCACTCAATTGACGCCGCCCGTCAATCGTCACGGCCTCACGGCGGCCGCGGTCCGCCCCTTGGCCGGGCGCGCGGAGCCCGTACGGGTTCGATTACGCTCGGACCCATGGCCGACGCACCGTACAAGCTGATCCTCCTCCGCCACGGCGAGAGCGAATGGAACGCGAAGAACCTGTTCACCGGATGGGTGGACGTAGACCTCACCGACAAGGGCGAGAAGGAGGCGGTACGCGGCGGTGAGCTGCTCAAGGACGCCGGCCTGCTCCCCGACGTCGTGCACACCTCCCTCCAGAAGCGCGCGATCCGCACCGCCCAGCTCGGGCTCGAGGCCGCGGACCGCCACTGGATCCCCGTACACCGCTCCTGGCGGCTGAACGAGCGCCACTACGGCGCGCTGCAGGGCAAGGACAAGGCCCAGACGCTCGCCGAGTTCGGCGAGGAGCAGTTCATGCTGTGGCGCCGCTCGTACGACACCCCGCCGCCGGCGCTCGAGGACGGCGCCGAGTTCTCGCAGAGCGCCGACCCGCGCTACGCGACGATCCCGACGGAGCTGCGCCCGCGTACGGAGTGCCTCAAGGACGTCGTCGAGCGCATGCTGCCGTACTGGTACGACGGCATCGTCCCGGACCTCCTCGACGGCAAGACCGTCCTGGTCGCCGCCCACGGCAACAGCCTCCGCGGCCTGGTGAAGCACCTGGACGGCATCTCCGACGACGCCATCTCGGGCCTCAACATCCCGACCGGCATCCCGCTCTCCTACGAGCTGGACGCCGACTTCCGCCCGCTGAAGCCGGGCGGCACGTACCTGGACCCGGACGCGGCGAAGGCTGCGATCGAGGCTGTGAAGAACCAGGGCAAGAAGAAGTAAGCAGAGTTGAAGAAGCCCCCCGCCTGCGGGTTCTCCGCGTGGTGGGGGGCTTTTTGGTGGGCTGGGCCGTCTGTGGGCCGTCAGACCTGGGAAGGCCCACGGGCCAGGCGCACGCGCACACGGAAGGCGATGAAGAATCCCGCGAGGGCGGCCGTACCCAGCGGGATGTCGACCCAGATGGGCAGTACCGCCGCCGCGCAACCGATCAAGGGCATCGGCAACGCATACGGGACGATGTGGATAGTGAGACTCGCGCGTGCGAGCATAGGTGTCCTCCAGGTGCTGGTTTCCGCTGGCGCATTGATGGAGACAGGGCCGCTCCCCGGCACGGGAGCGGCCCTGAATTGCATGTGAACCCTATTAAGGCGAGTGACCCTTCAGCAAATCGCCAGGTGAGGGCATGCGGGGTATTGAATGAGGGTCGCCAAAAGCCTAGTTTGCGGGTGGCGACTTCGCGTGTCCGGAGCCCCTTCCTCCGTCCGGCCAACCCCCGGCATGCGTACGAGCTTGGCTTGCATGCATGCACGCCCAACAGAGAGTTGACCAGGGAGCGAGCAGGGTGGCCACTCTCCGTAAGTCGATCGGTGAGCCCCTTCTCTAAGCGCTTCCCTCTATCCGCTTATCTAAGCGGTTCCACTAACGGCTTCCACTAATCGCTTCCACTAATCGCTTCTGTTAACGACTTCTACTAACGCTTCCACTAACCGCTTCTACTAACGGCTTCTTCTAAGCGCCTCTACTAACCGCGCACCTTAACCCTGCCGGTAGTCGCCTACATGCTTCCGCTCTCCAACCGTGCCAAATACTTGCGTGACAGCGTTCCGAGTCCGCTCCTGACTCGACGGCATCAGGTGCGCGTACACCCGGAGCGTCAGGCCAGGGTCGGAGTGCCCGAGGTACTCGGCGAGCGCCTTGATGTTCTCCCCGGCGTCCAACAGCACCGACGCGTAGAAGTGCCGCATCGCGTGCATGCCGTTCTCGCGTGACTCGGCGTGCGAAGCACCGGCCGCGGGGACCGGGATGACCCCGGCCGAGGCCAGAGCCGGTTTCCACGCCTCCTCGTTCAGTGAGGTGCGCCAGACGTGACCCCCGCGCGGGCCCGTGAAGACCAGCCGCTTGGTCACCAGCGGTCCGCCCGCTACCTTCCACGGCAACGTGATCTCGACCGGCGGGAACTGCTTCATGTGGGCCCGCAGCGCGTCAGCGACAGGCCCGGGGAGCGGCACGTCCCGCAGCTTGCCGCCCTTGGGCGGAGCAAAGACGGGCTTGCTGCGGCTCAGCTTGAGCTGCTGGACTACGTGCAACGTGTCCAACCGGAAGTCGATCGCGTCCACCGCGACACCCAGGATCTCGCCTTGCCGGAGGCCGCAGCCGCCGCCCAGGTCGACCATCGCTTGGTACCGCTCCGGCATGCCCGCTCGCACAGCGAAGAGCCGTTTCGCCGTCCACGGCGTGACGCGCTTCGTATCCACGGTCGGCGGCCGCACCGATCGGGCAGCGCAAGGGTTCCGAGGAAGGTGCCCGTCGTCCACGGCCGCACTGAGAGCCGCCCGCACGTTGGAGTAGATCGTCCGGGCGTACGAGCCACGGACACCGTTCGCCTGGAGCTGCTGCACCCAGTCGCGGATGTGCGCCGGCTGGAACGAACCAAGCGGACGCGTGCCGAGGTACGGGAACGCGTGCAGCCGGAGCTGCGACTCCATCGAGGCTTGCGTGTTGGGGTCCGCCCCTTGGGTGGACACCCAGCCCTCCGCGTACTGCTGGAAGGTGGTCCGGGCCGCACGGGGATCGATGTACTGTCCCCGCGCCATGTCCGCTTCGGTATGGGCCAGCCACTGATCAGCGAGCCGCTTCTGTCGGTCCGGGAAGCTCTTCGACTTCTCCGTGCCGTCCGGCCCGACGTAGCGCGCGCGGTAGCGGGACCCCACTCCGTAGCGATCCGACTTCACCTTGCGCGGCTTACCGTCAGGACCGGTCACGGTCACGAACCAGCGGTCCTGAATGTGTCCGGCCATCAGGCAACCGCCTCGCTCCGGCGGGAGTCGACCCAGGCCCGTACGTCGTCGGGGTCGAAGCGGAGGTGCCGGCCGACACGGAAGCCGCGGGGTCCGGTCCGCTTCCGGCGCCACTGGTAGACCGTCTCGACGCTGGGCAGCTCGAACATCTCAACCAGGTCGTCAGGCGTCAGATAGCGACTCGGCAGAGGAAGCGCCATGGTCACCACTCCCCCTCGTCGACCAGCTCCGCCATGGCTTCACGGGCGGTTTCGCGATTGAGCTGGAGACCACGGGCAATGGTCACGGCGAGGACGGATTCGCCGGGCGAGTGACCGTGGCCGGCGTACTGCCAGTCAGCCAGGACGAGCACGGTGTCCGGGACGCGGGCCGCCAGGCCGAGGGACTGCCGTTCCTGAGCAGCGCGGAAGTCGGCGCGGGCCTGGCGGAGCTCGCCGAGGGTGGTCGAGTAGCGGCGGGATTTCGAGGAGAAGTGACCGCGGAACCCGAGCATGTGCGCCCAGGCCCACAACCGACGTTCGGGGTAGAGCGGATCGAGGAGGTGACACGCGGCGATGAGGCGGCGGGCGTGGTCAGGGACGCCGTGGCGATCGAGTTCGCAGAGTTCACCGATGCGGCGGTCCAGAGTGCCGGTGTTCTCCGCCGCCTTGGTGGCGTACTTCGCGACGTAGGACGCCACAGCCTGTTCGGTGACATCGGAGCCGTCGCCGAAGGCAACGACCGGGCGGACGTCGAGTTGTGTGCCCCAGCGGAAGGTACGAGCGGGCTGATCATCGGCGGCGGGAGCGGACACCGAGGTGTAGCTGTGTCGAGCAGCTGCGCGTATTGAGTCGGTTAGCAGGTCGACGGTGGCCCAGGACGGAGGAGGGGTACCGGGCCCGTCCGGCCCGTCGATCCGCATCACGGCGTGGAAGTGGATCGCCCCGCGCTTCTGGAACTCCGCGACCTTGCCGTACGAGAGCCGAGCCGATTCCTTCAGTTCCACCTGCGTGAGTCCGGCGCGGGCCGCGATCTCCCGTCGGAGGCGAGTGGTGAACCGCATCCAGAGGTCGCCGGCGTGGTTGTTGAACAGGACCGATCCGGCGTAGTCGTACGTCTCGGGGTCCAGGGCGGTACCGAGCTCGGGTGCGTCTGCCGAGTGCCGGCTACCGCAACGGCAAGTGCCACGTTCGGGACGGTTGTGGACCGGGCCGAAGGACGGGGCGGTAAGGGTGGCGAAGACCCGGGGGTGATCCCGCACGGTGGCGGGGACATCGCGGCGGTCGTCTCCGGCCAGGCCCGCGCGGATCAGGTGGTAGGTGTCCCCGGCGTACGTCCAGGCGCAGGAGGGGCAGCGGGAGGCACGGCGGTTCCCGCAGGCGAGGCGGAGTCGTCCGCCAGGCTCGATCTCGGTCGAGTAGTGGTGAAGGGTCTCGCCGGTGGTCTTGTCCTTGGTGAGGGTCCAACCGGTTAGGTGGATCGGGTCGGAGCAGCCACGGGTGCGGCGGATCTGGTCCTCCCAGCGGTGGAACTCGGGGGCCGAGGCCACCCTCAGCAGGTCGCCGAGGGTGAGCCGGTCGAGCTGCGATTCAGGCATGTGCACTCCGCCGGCGGCGGGCGGTGCGGTCGGTCATGATGGTGCTTCCTTCCGGATCTGTGGTTCGGGCAGGAGCACGGCTTCCGGGCGGCGGATGCTTGGCGGTATCGAGGCCTCCCGGAAGCCGGTCAGCGGTGGTTCTGCGACGCCACGAGCGACCGAACGACCAGGGCGCTGATGGCGAGCGACGCGGCGGTGACGGCGACCGCGAGGAGCATGGAGACCAGGACCGCGCCGACCACCAGGACCACGGCCGTGCCGCCCCCGATGACGGCGACGACGGCACCGGGCGTGAGCTGAACCGTGGGACGTGCGGGAGCCGTGGGGGCCGGGGTCTGGTGGGGCACGGCGGGGACGTAGCTCCGGGCGGTTCCAGTGACGATTCCGGTCGGCAACGGGTTGGTGGGGACCTTCGGGCGGAGCATGGCGGTTCTCCCTTCGGTGGGGGTTACTTGATGGCGGTGTCGATCACGGGGGTCAGGAGGCTGTCGGCGAGGAGATAGCCGCCGAGCAGCAGCACGAGCACGAGCCACCAGGGCGGGCGGATCAGCTTCACGCCGAGCCAGCCGACGACGATCAGGGCGAGCCAGAGCGGTACGTCCATGGCGGGTCTCCTTCAGCGGACCTTGCAGCGGTGGGTGCGGGCGGCGAGCTGGGCTGCGGACCGGCTGCTGAAGTCGGACGACCAACCGCAGCGATCGGCGGTGCACACGGCGGCGTGCTGGGTGCGGCCGTGCCGGTCGCGGTGGGTACCGATCTGCACCGGTCCGATCCGCATCACGGAGTGGAAGTGGTCGCGGGCGGGCATGGTGGATCTCCTCTCGTGTCAGGCGAGCTGAGCGGCGATCGCGGCGGCGAGTTGGGGCGGAACTCCGAGGCGGGCGCGGAGCGTGTCGGTGTCGATCGGTGAACCGGTACGGGCGCGGTGGTCGTCGGCGACCTTCCGGGCGTGGTCGACGAGCGCGGCCGGCACGGGCGGAGACGCGTCGGCAGGAGGCAGGACCGGAGACTCCTCAGCGGCAGGAATCGGCGCTGGTTCCAACTCCGGCGCCTGTTCCTCGGTGACGAGCTCCGGCGCCGACGGATCAGCCGTAGGCACCGCCGGAACGGGCGTGCGGTCCTCGACCGGGGTCTCGGTGTGGGCGAGGAGCGTCCCGCCGAGGAAGGCGAGCGCGGGCCATCCAGCAATGCCGAAGCGCAACCAGGCCGGAGGGTGCGCGAGATCGAGGAATCCGGCGGTGGCGACGTTGGCACCGAGCGAGGCGACGAGCGCGATCAGGAACCAGCACCAAGCGAGCCGGGACGGGCCGTCCTTTCGTAACCGCCGCCAGGCAGCGACCAGGAGCAGATCAACGCTGATCGGGTAGGCCCATGCCTTCCAGCCGTCCTGGCCCGCGGCGGCGGCGAGGTCGTGGAGGTGGGCGAAGGAGAGCGCGCCAGCGATCACGGCTTGGATCAGTACGGCGTCCACGCGCACGGAGGGACGGGCCATCGGACTTCTCCTTTTCGGCATGGGACGGGTAGGGACATGGCGCGGGAATGGCCACACCGACCGGAGAGCGGGAGGTCAGGCGGTGGTGGGCGCGGCTTTGGTGCGCGGCGCGGTGGCCGAGGCCAGGGGTGCGACGGCGGGCCGGAAGGCCGCGAGGGCGGGCACATCCGGAGTGCGGTCGGCGTGCCGGTTGCAGATGTTCACTGCTTGGCGCAGTGAGGTGTGCGGTGCTCGTATGCGGGTCCATCCACCGGTCGAGTCACCCGAGACCGCGATGCCGGGGACGTCGGTGGGAATCTGGATCGCGGCAAGGACGGCGTCCGGAGCGATGTCTCCGAAAGCCATGTTGGCGCTGGACTCGTCGTTGACGCGGTGGGCCATCCGACCCGTGAGTTGGGCACGGAGCATCGTGATGCCCTTGCCGAGTTCGGATCCGAAGCGCTGTCCGCAGATCTCCAGGTAGATCCCCGAGGCACGGCCGAGCTGGGCGAGGCGGACCAGAGCAGTGACGATCCTGTCGCGGCGCCTCTCCTCGTCCTTGGTGGCGAACAGCGCCAGCTCGGCAACCTCGTCGACCAGAACCACGACCGGAGTCGGGCGTATGTCGGCCGGCAGGTCCCAGATGTCGGCAGCTATGTCGGCGTCCGGAACGTCCACGGTGATGCGCTGAGCGGAACGGATGAGCTGGTAGACGTCCTCCATGTGCTGCACGAGTGCTTCGAGGAGTTCGAGGGCGGAGTCCGGGTTGTCGGCGAGGGCGGAGAATCGCCGGGCGAGCGGGAAGAGCTCGACGCCCTGTTTGCAGTCGATCCCGACGAGCGCGACGTCGTGCGCCGCGAGGCCGGCGACCAGGTTGCGCTGGTAGACGGACTTCCCCGACTCGGTCGCGCCGAGCGTCAGCCCGTGGGGCACAGCCCGGTAGTCGCGGTAGTGGACGGATCCGTCCTCGCGCAGCGCGACGGGGATACGCATCGGCGCGGGGCCGGTTTCGGCCGGCATCTGCACCCGCCGAAGGACGTCGTATCCCGTCATCCGTAACTCCACGATTCCCGAGCGAAGTTCGCGGGAGGTGACTCCGTACATCCCGAAGGAGTGCCGGAGTCGGTCGGTGGCCGAAGCGACGTCGAAGGCATCCTGACCGGGTCGGAGCTTGATCCGCAGGACCAGCCCAGTACGAGTAGGGCGGAGCCGGAGAATGCGCGGGGCTCTCGACTCAGGAACGGGGCGGTTCGTCATCCGGGCGAGGGAGAGACGCCAACGCGCGGGCGGAACGGTGAGCCCGCAGGCGTCCATGACCGAGGCGTACCGGACAGCTACTCGCAACGCGGCAAGGGTGACCCCGAAGGTCATCCAGTACCAGGCGGGACGCCGCCACCGCAGGATCAGTGCGGTGACGACGACCAGCAGCAGCGTGACCAGGCACCCGGTCATGATCAGGCCGCCTTGGGCTTCTCGGCAGCGGCGACGAGCGAGGTGACCGCCACCGCACGGAAGGCGATCCCGTGACGCTTCTGCCCGTTGAACTCGTTCTCCCACGGCCGGGCGATCAGTCCGGTGACGGCGACGGGCGTGCCCATCATCAGCTCACCGGAGATGCCCGGCTCAGGGACGGTAACCGAAAGGATCTCCACCTCCTCATTCGCCGCGAACATCACGTCCACGGTCATGAGCTTCGCGCCACTCTCAACGTCCACCGCGATCTCACCGGTCCGGCGGTCCTTGACCTTGATCTGCGGGGGCTTGGCGACCATCACGGACGCGGCGGAGGTGTCGACGGGGATCGTACGCACAGAAGATCACTCCTATAGATGTGCTCGACTCAGCCACTCATGTACATGAGTGACATAAGGAAGAGTGCATCACTCCTATACATGAGTCAACCCGCCGAGACGAAGAAGTCGCGGCGGGCTGCGCTGAGTTGAGTGTGCGTCAGTCGGAGGCGGGGATCCGGTAGCTGAAGACGAACTGGTCAGCGGCCATGAGCGTGTCGCACACCTCTACGACGCGATCCTCCGTCGTTCGTGCCTCACGGATCAGGTGAACCACCGAAGCGCCGGGACTCAGGGCCAGTTCGGAGGCCTCAGCCTTGGTCGCCAGCCGGGCTTGCAGCGTCTCGACGAACTCCGCGAACTCGTGCCCATGGTCTTCGAGGCGGGCGTAGATGCCACCACCGCCGGGGTTCTTCGCGAACAGCTCGGGGATGTCCTTCGCAACGTCCCAAGGGAGATACGACGTGGCCGTCTCCACAGGAGTCTCGTTGCGGAAGTAGAGGCGACGCCTGGCGAGCACCTGGGTGCCGGCCGGGACGCCGAGCCGCTCCGCGATGTCATTCGGAGCGTCCGTCGGACCGATGTATAGAACGCTGACGCCAGCCTTGGCGCCGGACTGCTCCGACTCGGCGAGGTACGCGGCCTTGCCGCCCTGCCGATGGGAGCGCTTGAATCGGTCCGAGGAACGGTGCCGTACCGGGGGCCGGGCCTTCACCATGGACCCCTTGCCCTGGCGGGTCTCCACTAGGTCACTCGCGCGGACCTCCACCATGGCCTTGCGGATGGTGCCGCCGGAGACGCCGTAGCGCTCCACGAGCTCCGATTCGCTGGGCACCATGTCACCGGGCTTGAGGATTCCTGCGCGGATCTGCTGAACGATCTCCTCGGCGATCTGCACGTACCGAGGTACGGACTTCCCACCTCCTACCGCTGTTTCCATAGTCCTTCTCTTCCTCCTATGCTCCTGTACATGAGTAACAGTGCGCAGGAAGGCACGTCAACGCCACTCCACTCCGTGTCCGTAGCCGGAGTGGTCGTGCGTGAGGACGGACGACTCCTGGCAATCCGCCGCGCTGACAACGGCACTTGGGAGCTCCCCGGCGGCGTACTCGAACTCGATGAGACCCCGGAGACGGGTGTACGGCGTGAGGTCCTGGAGGAGACGGGTATCCACGTCGAGGTGGACGAGCTCACCGGGGTCTACAAGAACACCACCCGGGGCATCGTTGCCCTGGTCTTCCGGTGCAAGCCCGCCGGCGGAAGCGAGCGCACGTCCAGCGAATCGACCGCGGTCGGCTGGCTCACGCCGGACGAGGTCACCGAGTGGATGTCCGAGGTCTACGCGGTCCGACTGCTGGATGCCCTCGACGGGAACGGGCCCCATGTGCGAAGCCATGACGGCAAGCGCCTGACGCCAGCGCGATAGAACTTTCCCTACTTCATCAAGGCCCGCGCACGGCGCGGGCGCGCGCCGCCGGGCGCGGCCTGCCTCTGTCTTCGCCCCGGCTGGCCGCGCCCGGCGGCGCGCTGCGTGCTGCGGGCTGAAGGTGGTGAAACCCGCTGTGGCTGGGGCGGTCGGCTCCACGGCTTTAGCCACCTCCCCGGTTCGGGTCCCGCGTCGAGCAAGACCAGGGGGCCACTCGTTCAAATTCCGGGCAGGATCACAGCCTGCCCGAGTTGCCGGCCAGCGTACGGCCCCCTGCTCATGCTCGACCCCAAACCGGGCAGGACACCGGCCAAACCCGCTCCGCCTATGAAGCCTCGGCGATGAGCTTGGCTGAGGGGCTGGTACTGCGATAGCCCCGCACAGCACACTTAGCTACAGCCGAGTAAGGGGCATCCTCTTTTTTCATTCTCCTGAGGGCATTAATCGACTCACGGAAGACGCTTCGCGCCATGCCATCTTGAGTCGCTTTATAGCTCACAAGTGCCTCGTCCGCCTGATCACACATTTGAAGCACTTCAAGAAAGACGCGCTTACGTGCTTCAATGAGTCTTACGTGATCTAGATGATACAGAGAACGCGATACAGCTACGCGATCGGACACATTTTCTTCCAATATTTCCGCACCAGGATTCACCTTCACCTGGCCCGTCTCATCGAACCACAAGGCGGTGATGTCAAACTCATCGCATGGATCGAGAAGCATTGGAATCTCGACCGATATTGGAATCAGGTGACTGTCCGACCTGCGCGAGCCCACGGCCAAGGGGAAAAAGTCAGCCTTACCCCCAATCGTCCCACCCTCTCCGTGGCGCCGACTATTGCAATAGGTGCAAGCAAATCTGTAGTTGCGCACATCGAAGGCCAACCACCAATACCCTTCCTTGCTCCCCCCAGAAATTCTCCCCTTCGGCCTAAAGTGGTCGACCGCGTTATCTGACCGGATGTCAGCAGTCTCGCAGTACCAGCACTTCTGATACCCAACGGCCGCCAAGACACCCTTGATACTTCGCCACAGTTCCTGATTATCATCGATAATCTTCTTTCTTTCCGCGATCCCATCAGCCTCCAGTAGCTCATCGGTCACGCCCTTCGCCCTAGCCTTCCACCCTTCCGGAAGACGCGCGATAACTTCCTGCCGATCAATGAAAATCAAGAACTGCCCCCGACAGCACTAGTCTTCCTGCTCTTCGATCTCATTCAACAGCGCCACAGCATCTTCGAAGTTTTCCTCCACTTCCTCCCTCGTGAAAGAAAGGGGACGCTGCGACGTTTGACTTGCCGATTTGGCTTTGAGATAGGCCTGAAACTCAGGGTCTCTGTCTTCCATCAAAAGACCGAGATGCCTAAGCTCATTCCCTAGTCTATTTAGCCTGTCCTGCTCTTCTGCAGTCAATTCATCATCAGGTCGTGCGGACAAACTTCTTTTCTCATCCAGCTTGTCGAGCGTCTCGAGGTCGAGTTGAGACCTCAACCCGTAAACGTCACTCGTCAGGAGCGCTCCGACGCCCATTCCTTGCGGATCCTCCAACGGCTCTACGGCGGTTATGCGACCGTCCCCATGGCGTTCAAGAATACGCACGTCTTGTCTGAGTAGGCCAGCTACAACAAGCGGGTCATGGGTTGCCATCAGAACCTGGCAACCGTCGTCGAGCCCACCAAACTCGCCCAGGAACTTCCGGTACTGAACGCTCCAAGCCGGGTTCAAATGCGTATCAGGCTCATCGAGTAGAAAGAGGGACTCTTCCTCTCGAGTGAACCTCATCAATCCAAGGACAAGAAGAAGCTGCTGCTCTCCCTCGCTCAGTTCTCGGAACGTTAGAGAAGAGGATGACCTAGTGCTTCTTACTCTGATGCGGACATCATGAATTAGTTCAGAAATGTAAGTACTTTCGAGAGCTTTAAAGAAGTCGCCATTGCTTGCATAGGCGGCTCTAAGTTCTTTGGCCTCAAACAGACTCTCAAGGTAAAGGTAGAGGTGCTCCGTCTGTGCAGTCCGAGACAATCCTGTTCTTACCTTGCGGTCCAACCTCATAGGCGCAAGCGAAAGCCGGTACAAGCGATCGAGTAACGCTCGAACCGTGCCGCGCGCGTTCCAAAATCGTTCATCACCGTCTTTGCCAGGCCATGAGGGTTTCTGCATCTCAAAGAGAACCGAGTCCAAGCCCTCAATGCCAAGGTGATCACGCAGCAAGCGCATGACTACAGGATCTTCATCCAAGAAGAAAGCTAGGAGAACAAAGTTGGAGTGCACATTTCGAGCATAGAAAAGAGGCCGCAACGGCCTTTCGATGCCGTCAATTAGGTCCCTGTAGAAACGCTCCTGATGAGGGATGAAGTGTTCTTCGAGACGATTGCTCGGGCCGGAGTAGTAGCCAAATACATGTTGGGGTCGGTACTCTCGCCCATCAGTTCCTGAGAACTTAGTGAAACTAATCGGGCGCCCATTCACTCGGCATTTAACACTGTGGCCCGTTCGGGACGGCTCCGAGGAAATGGAAACCGAATTTTCTTTGATTAGATAATCCAACTCGAACGCAAAATCGGGCCGCCGTCCGAGGTCGATGTCACGAAAGATAATCGTCAAAGCCTCAAGGAGATTGGACTTTCCACTGCCATTGCGCCCCACCAGTACGGAAACAGCGGCATTTTCGTCAAGCTGAATCTCGAAGTCCCGCAGGTTCTTGAACGACTCTACTTTCACACGCGTGATACGCATTTAATCTGCCACCGAAATCTTGACATCCGTATCGTTCGGGCGCACCACTTCAAGCTGGCGCAGTTGCTTCAGCTCCCGCAAGGCAGCGTAGAAGCTATCAACAGCGCTATCCGACAGAGAAAGCTGACGGAATAGGTGTTCTGGGTCCAAAGGGGCCGAAGCCTCACGCAGCACGGCTAGTATCTCTTGCGGAGTGGTGGTGCTTTTGAGACTAATGCGCTTGCTCCTGTTCTTGCTGGACCGCGGCGACCTAGAAGGGGTCTTCTTGCGTGGCTTTGAAGCCGCTTCTTTTACCTGGGTCAAAATTAGCGAGGACAAAGACTCGCTCTCGTCGCCTGCTGTGCTCTGCGTAATCCATCTAGCCATGTCTCCGAAAGCGCAAGATGCGGTGAACTCGCGCTCCAGCCCTTGGAGCCGGCTGACGGCGCTTTGCGCATCCCTGATAACACCCTGATGTGCTGCGGTCACCTCATCCAAGGTCACGGCGATCTGACGTTGAGTACGAAGTTCCCGTACGGGTACAGGCAACTGCCTAACATCACGCAGATTCAATCCAGGCATATCGATACCGCGCAATCGGCTTCGGAGCCACCCCTGTGCCGCCGAGCTTGATAGCCAATGCGCCAGGTAGTCGCTATCTACGCGGCTACTGGGTCTGATCCTGGCCGTTCCTTGAGTAATGTTCGCTCCGCTGAGCTCTTGCGGCACGACGGCGACACGGAGGCTGCGAATGATACCAAGTAGCACATCACCGCGCTTTAGCGATGATCGCTCATATCGCTGAGCGATCGATTGCGATGTTCTCCTCAGGTGCTCTTGAAGAATAAATCCGTCCCGCAGGTCTTGGCCGCGAACATACGGAACGCCCGAACCGTCATCGATGTCAGGCCCGGGCTGAAGAATCCCATAAACGATAGGAGAGTCTTCAGCGACGACGTCCGCTGCTGATTGCCAAGTTGTCCGCGTTTCCTGATCTGACTCTCCAGGCACTCCAAGCTCACCGCCTTCCAGGATAAGAAGATTTCTCGCCCTACCTGGAAGATCGGTTGCCGTATCAATGATGTTACTCATCGCTACAAGAGTCGCGTCGATAGAGCTCTGTATATCACGGGCGCAATCAATGATTGCCTCTTGGGTAATTCTAGGAGGCAGCGGGAAAGGTAGCTCCTGAAAGCGACGAAGTCCGAGATGAGCAATATTTGTAGTGGACTTAGCAATTTCCGCGAACACGCCGGAGTGCTGATACGCCCTGAAGACTAGTAGGGCAAATTCTGGCAGAACCTCACGGTGAGCCCGGAACCTGATGAGCGTGTTCTGGAAGTAGAGCTGTTCAGGCTCGGATCGATACATCGCCGCTCGCCCTACGAGCTCACGACTCTGTCCCTCACATAGAAGAATGTCTCCGTCTACAAGGCGGTACTTCTCTCTGGCAACAGTGTCGAAGCTCATTGTTGCAAGATCCTGTAGATCTAGCGCATCATCACGAACATTCGCAACGCGCAGATAGTCCCTCTGATCGCTCGCTGGACCGCTTGTAGTCTCTGGTGAACGTTGTTGGCCAACCAGAGTTTCACCAGCTTCTTTCACCAGGCAGAAGCGCCATTCTGCGGGGAACGCATCGGGAATTATCATCGCCCGAGTGTCTCCACTTCATGGTCCTGGAGATGACGCGTCAGAATTTTTTCAATGTCAGAAATCCCAGCCAAGGCGCTGTCGAGTTCCTCGCGCAAGGTTCTGGTCTCATCGAGGAGATCAGTGATGCTACTTGAACCCACCGGACTGCCGGCGGGCTTCACGTGAGCGAAGTCGAGACGATCACCACGAGTGGTGAGCTCCTCGCGAGTCAGGCGCTTGAACCGATCCGTTTCAATCCGAGGGCCTTTTCCATAAGCATCGGCACCATAGGCTGAGACGAATTCGCTCAAGTCGCTAGCCAGCATCTGCCTTCTTTTGCCGAAACTCGTCTGCCCTGAACGCAAGTCATAGAACCAGGTTTCTTCAGTTGCGCCGTCGGCGCAAAAGAATAGCACTGAAGTTTTCACGCCGGTTGCATAAAAAATTCCTGTCGGAAGACTCAAAATAGTATGAACCCTGTAGCTCTCTAGGAGCCTGGTCCGTACGGTGGCGGCCGTCCCTCCCTCGAACAGAACGTTGTCAGGAACGACAATCGCAGCACGGCCTCCCTTAGCCAGATTTTGATAGACGTGCTGCAAGAATGCAAGTTGTTTGTTCGAGGTTTGGTACTCAAGTCTCTCATTCTGCTCTGCAGTTAGAGCACCCTTTGCACCGAACGGCGGATTTGTGAGACAGACCGAGTATCCATTCTCACCGACATCGTGCTGCAGAGCATCGCCGAGAATAACCTTCCCTTCGAGGCCATGCAGCAGCAGATTCATGAGCGCCATACGCTGAACATCCCGGACCAACTCAATGCCAACCAGTTTAGGAGGCGAAGTATGGATGGTCGCAGTGCCCAATCCTGCGGCTACTAGAAACCCACCGGTACCTGCGGCAGGATCGTACACAGTATCTTCATCTGTTGGCGCAGTGACTTGAACGAGCGCCTCTACCACTGGTCGAGGCGTGAAGTATTGACCGGCGCCGTAACGAGACTCTTGCGCGTTCTTTTGGATTAGCCCTTCATATACGTCGCCAAGGCCATTTTGTCGCGCTCGATACCAATCAATGTCTTCGATACCTTGAACTAGCTGCATCAGAGATTCGCCTGAATTGATGCCCGTTTTCGAATCCGCAAAGATAGTTCTGACAACTTCATCATCTGCCGTGCCGAGATTTTCCAGCATTTCAGCATATCGCGAAAGGATGCCATCAGATGCACTTTCGGTAAGCTCAACCCAACGGCAATCGTCTGGAATCCTGTTTTCCATATCAAGTTCATGGGCGAGCTTGAGAAAGAGAAGATAAGTGAGTTCATTCAAATACTCGTGGTAGGTCACACCTTCGTTTCTCAGCACTCCGCACAGAGCCCAAAGCCTCCGGGTCACATCCGAAGTGTCCTGCATAGTCGCATCCTTAGGTTGGTGGTGGCCCAGCCTACCTAGGGGCACCCACTCCGTGGTGTCTGACCTTGAGACCGGTGTACCGGCTTGCCGCTGGGCATTGTGCACCGCTTCGCTCCCTGCCGGGGGGCGACTGAAGGGTCATGACGCGATGCCTGCTGGTAGCGGGCCCTGCTGTCTGGTTGGGCTGTCGTCCGCGGCGTGACCTCGTGCTGGGCTGCCTTGCCCTTTGGCCCAACCAGAGCAGAAGACCTCCGTGCAAGCCGGCTTGGTGCCTTCGGGCCAGGGCATGCGTGCACCGCCCGAGCTGACACCCAGGCGGAGGGGCTCCTGACAAACGGGCAGCGTTCAAACCGCCGAGAAGTGCGCCCGATGTGCCGGTGCGCGGCGTTCAGCTTGTTCGGCAACGCGCAACGGGGAGGAGAACCCCGACTCTGGTCGAGGTCCCCTCCCCGCGTTGAAGAGAGACTGACTTCGGCGGGCACCGTTGTCCCGCCGAGTCTTCAGCTTCGGCGACGTTCGCTCCAGGCCAAGAGGTGACCGCGGCTTGCCGCAACGCGGAGCACGTCACTCAATGCGCACGTCAGATCGTGTCCCAGGCGACGAAGGTCACTCGGGTCCGCGTCGAGGTTGTCGAGGGTTACTGAAGCTGCTTCCAGTAGTTCGGCGGCTGTGTCTAGTTGGGCCGCTTCGACGCAATCTGCCAGTTGGGACATGTAGCCACCGGCGTCGTCAGTGCTCAGGTAGCAGGGCTTGTTCTCGGGGCCCGACCACGGGAGAAGTCGCAGTTCGTTCGGTGCCGTCATCGTTCGGGCTGCCTTTCGTCGAGCACACGGGGGCGGTGAAGACGGCATCGACGCGGTCTCCCGGGAAGGACAGCAGCGCAGCCTCAACGACGCGGCCCGTGCAGTCGGTGACAATGCGGGTGATCGCGAGGACGGCCGTGGTCGACCCGATCCGTAGGGCCAACGCTTCGTCCGGGGTCGGAGTGCGGGCGCAGACCGTCTCCCGGACGGTGGCTGGCGACGGCCCGAGGACGGCGAAACGCGCGGCTGTCTCCCGGCAAAGGGAGTCGTCGTCGAGAACTCCGGCCACGGCCAGGTCGCGCGGTACGTAGATGCGGGCCAGGCCGTGCGGCGTCCCCTGTTCAAGGCTGAGACAGGAGTACTCCGCGAGGGGACTGCCTGCTGGCGCCTTCAGCAACGCCGCCAGGTGCACGGAAGCCGGAACCGTGGTGCTGCGAATCGTGACGCGTGTGTACGGCTCGGCGGCGGTCAACGGGTCCAGGGTGCCCCAGCCACCGACGTACAAGATCTTGCGGTGAGGTCGGCGGACGAAGTTGCCCTTGCCGTGGATCTTCTCGACGAGGCCCTCCCCCTGGAGTACGGCGAGAGCTCTCCGCAGAGTCAACGTGCTGACCTCGTACCGGTCGGCAAGGCCGGCTTCGGACAGAAGGCGTTCGCCGGCTTGAAGACTGCCCGCGGTGATCTGCTGCCGGAGGTCATCGGCGATGTCGTGGTGACGTGAGCGCATCGAGTCGATCACCGCCTTCTCGGCATGCGCACGGCGAGGAACCGGGTACGCGCGTGCATGATCAGCAGCTCGCCTGACTCGAAGACCAATTGCTTCGCTCCCCGAGGAAGCTGGAAGAGGTCTCCTACCCGACAGGTGTGGCCGCCGAGTTGGATGACGTCGCCGCGCTGGACTGTGGCCGCGGTGATCTCGATGCTGGAAGCCAGCGTGCCGCCGGGGACCCAGGCACTCACTGCGTCACCTCCATGGGCAGGCAAGGGCCGGCAGGCGAGTGGCACGGGCAGTCACACGCTTCGCAGATCACCGGAAGCTCGGCTGGCATCGGGACCGGAGAAGATTCCGCGCAGGAGGAGTGCGTGCCGATCCTGCAAGCGGTCGAACGGTAGGGGACGGCCGAGGCGCCCGAGATGTGCCGTTGTCGACGCGCCAGCATCAGTGACCCCCAGCCAGGAACGGCCAGGCAACCGACGGCAGGTGAGGGGCGATGACCATCGAGCGTGCGCGAGTACGGCTTTCTGACGCCAGCACGTACGGACGGACGAGTGCAACGTCCTCCCCTGGGAGCCGGTTTCGGTGGGCCGCCGCACCGGAGACTGCCCGGCCCAGGAAAAGAGTCGGCCCGCCAACGGATCCGTGGGAGGCGGCAGGGGACGCCGGAGGGCAGGGAGGCGGTAACACACGTCGGTGTCTGCCACTTGAGGAGTTCCGCGCCCTGGCGAGGGTCAGGGCGCGGCGGATACGGTTAAGCACGCTGTTCAGCTCCTATCGCTGATAGCTCGGTCCCCCGACATCGCCCGTCGTGGGGGCCGCTTTGTGTACGACCGCCCATAAGGTGCGGCCGTTCAAGCTGGTGGCGAGGAGCCCGAATCGATCTGCCTCAGCCACCACGTCCAGGACCTCCCTCCACGACTCGGCGGAGAACCCGTCGGGCACCTCCGTTTCCACCGCCGTGTGCCGGGGGTGTTCCTCCGTTCGCGTAGGCAGCCCGAGGGCCGATAGCCGGGCGGCGATGGCCGCCGCACTAACTCCCGAAGCGGGCACAGGGCAGCCTCCGTCACCAGCGATCACTTTCAGTGAAGTTAGTTAACTAGATTAGAGCTAGTGGACTAGATTTTCCATATGCCTGAGCAGCCGCCTTATCTCCGCGTCGCCGATGTCCTCCGGCAGCGGATCGTGGAGCACGTGTGGGAGCCGGGAGACCGCCTGCCCTCCCGCGCCCAGATCGGCGAGGAATGCGGCGTAGGCGAGAACGTCGTCCGCCGGGCGCAGGAGTTGCTGATCTCCCAAGGTGTGCTGGAGGGCCGTGCCGGGTCGGGCACCTACGTCGCCGAGCCCCGACCACGCGTGCGGGTGGTGCGATCGTCGGCACGCGAGCAGCCGACCGGCTCACCCTTCCGGGCCGACATGAAGGCTGTGGGCAGGCAAAGCGATTGGGAGAGTCGGACCGAGGCGAAGGTGCCGGCTCCGGCTGACATCGCGTCGCGCCTTGGCATCGCCGAAGGTGATCTCTGCGTCCGCACCGTGTACGAGTTCCTCGCCGACGGCAGACCCGTGCAGCTGTCGACGAGCTGGGAGCCGTACGACCTCACCGCCGGAACCCTTGTCGTCCTCCCAGAGGGCGGGCCGCATGCCGGGCAAGGAGTGGTCAACCGCATGGCGGAAATCGGCGTCACGGTCAGCCACGCCGTCGAGCAGCCGGAGCCGCGGTTGGCGACCGCCGAGGAAGCTTCGCTCCTGGGGATCCAGAAATCCGCTCTCGTGACGCACATCAAGCGGACCTACTACAGCGATCAGGGGCGACCCGTAGAGACGGCGGACATCGTCCTTCCCGCAGCGCTGTGAGAGATCGTTTACGAAGTCCCCATCGGTCGACAATGACCCGCACGGCGAACGGTGAGAGGGCCGTTTTTGGGCCGTCCCTGGGCCGTCCGAGGTTGCTCAAGGGCACCCGATGACGACCAATGGCGACTACTCACCAGCAGCCGATCAGCGTCTCCACCTGCGAAAACCCTGGTCGCCGCGATCTACCGCAAGACCCAGGGCAAGAAGAAGTAGATATAGCGATCATGCCCCCGACCTGCGCATACGGCGCGGGTCGGGGGCATTTTCACGGCCTGGGCCCACTGTGGGACCTCAGTGCGGCGGATCCTGCGGCGGCCGAAGTGCCTCCCCGAGTGCTTTCCGGGCCCGGTCGCGGCTACTCGGCATGAGGTGCGCGTACACCTTGAGCGTCAGTCCGGGGTCGGAGTGCCCGAGGTACTCACTGACGGCCTTGATGCTCTCCCCCGCGTCCAACAGAACGGACGCGTAGAAGTGCCTCAAGGCGTGCATCCCGTGCTCACGCGCAGCGGTGTGCTCGCGGCTCTTGGCCTTCGGGATGACCCCGACGGACGCCAGAGCGGGCTTCCAGTGGTCCTCGTTGAGTGAGGTGCGCCAGATGTGCCCACCGTTGGGCCCGGTGAAGATCAGACGCTTGGTCACTGGCCGGCCGTTCGCGCGCATCCACGGCAGCGTGATCTCAGCGGGCGGGAACCGTTTGATGTGTTCCTTGAGCGCTTCGGCCACGGGCTCGGGAAGCGGGACGTCACGGAGCTTGCCGCCTTTCGGCGGTGCGAACACAGGCTTGCTCACGCTGAGTTTGAGCTGCTGCACCACGTGCAGCGTGCCGCTGTCGAGGTCCAACTCATCCACAGATAGTCCGAGGATCTCGCCTTGCCGCAGGCCACATCCGGCACCCATGTCCACCATGGGCCGGAAGCGCTCTGCCATGGCGCTCCGCATGGCGATGACACGGTCCGGCTGCCACGGAACAACACGGCGCGTCCCCATCTCGGGGAGCATCACCGTGCGCGAGTGGCAGGGGTTCCGGCGCAGGTAGCCGTCCTCAACAGCGGCGGAGAGGATGGCGCGGACGTTGGAGAAGATCACACGGGCGTAAGCGCCGGACATGCCGGACTCTTCGAGCTGCGTCACGAACTCCCGCATGTGGCTGGGCTGGAAGGAACCCAAGGGTCGGGTCCCAAGCATGCGACATCGGTCACTGAAGCCACCTGACTGATCAGCCCTCGATCCACGCAAAGCCTTTGTTAGGACCTCTAAGAGGTCAGCGGACAAGGCAGCAACTGCCACAGCTCAAGCTGGGGTCTGCCGCACCTTCAGGTGACAGGTTCAGTCACGCGGCTTGGAGGGCCGGTGTGGTCATGACGGTTTCGTATTCGACGGGTGTGAGCCGG
>NZ_JBIATW010000001.1:747001-932941 GCF_042892135.1 Streptomyces sp. NPDC001822 | reverse complement strand
TCAGCCCCAACGAATACGAACGCCGCCACCACGCCGCTAAGCTCACGCTCGCCGCGTGATCAAAGACGCGTGTCCACCACCACGGGGGAAGGCCCGCCATCTGAAGGCGTCGAGTCGGGCCTCGCGTTCGGTTGGCCAGCTCTTTCGCCCTTGCAGGGTCTCGCGTTTGAAAGTTGCGTCGAAGGACTCGGCGAGTGCGTTGTTCGCGCTGGAACCGACCGCGCTCATGCTTTGCCGAACCCCTGCTGACCTGCAGGCTTGGGCGAAGGTCCTGCTCGTGTATTGGGCTCCGTGGTCGGTGTGCATGATCGATCCGGCGAGGTTGCCGCCGGTGCGGATCGCCGCCGCCAGCGCGTCCGTCACCAGGCCCGCGCGCATGTGGTCGGCGATCGCCCAGCCGGCCAGACGCCGCGAGGCGAGGTCGATGACGGCCGCCAGGTAGCAGATCCTCCCGCCGTCGATAGGCAGGTGGGTGATATCGCCGACGTACTTCGTGTTCGGATTATCCGCAGTGAAGTCGCGGCCGATCAGGTCCGGCGTTTTGGCCGCAGCCGGATCGGGAACGGCGGTCCGGTGCCGGCGGCGCAACCGGACCCCCTCGATCCCGGACGCCCGCATGATCATTGCGACGCGCTTGTGGTTGACCGCCTCACTTTTCTCCTCGCGGAGCTCGGCGGTGATCCTCGGGGCTCCGTAAGTGCCGTCCGACTCGTGGTGCACGCCGACGCGGCATCAAGCGCGCTATCCCGGAGAAGTCCGACTCCCGGGCCGCCCGTCTGAAGCGAGGTAGCGAGGTCGGGCAGCCACCAGGCTTCGACAAGGAGCGCTACAAGAGCGGAACGTCGTGGAACGGGCGATCAACAGGCTGAAGCAGTCCCGGGCCGTGGCCCCGGCTATGACAAGCGGGTCCACGTCTTCCTCGGCACTGTGACAGCAGCGGCACTTCTCATCTGACTCAAAACGTGACCTGCCGCAACCTCCCACAGTGAGTTCCTCACCGAGATCACTACGTGCGAAAGAAGAGTCATGCCCCGCAAGACGGCGGCTGCTCTACGCCTGGACGCCCTCTGCCGGTCCCACCTTCGGAGCTACCGGCGCCGGCCTTCACAGCTCTCACCTCACACACTTCGCCAGGCGGCCCGATTCGAAGCCGAACGGGGCCTACCCATCCGGCAGCTCGAAGACGCCGTCCGTTACTGGCAAGCGTTCGTACGCCGCCCAGGACGCCCTCTCTACCTGCCCGAGCCACACCTGCCCGGCTACGACATCTGGGATGACCGACTCCTGATAGAGCGAGCAATCGGCGCTCTCGAGAGACGAGCAGCCCGGGAAATCGCATCGATCGTCAAGAATGCCGACGCCGACTTCCTGGCACGCACCCTGCACGCCCCTCAGGCTCCACGTGCCTGGCCGTGGTGGCGCCGCAGATGCCAGGACCTGGGCGACATCATGCATGTCCCCTCTCAGACGAACGATCGGCCCGACACCGCCTAACACGACGTCGGGATGAAACACCGCCCAATTAGGCGCTGTTCGCCCAACGAGTGAGGGCCGCGGCGTAGGGGCGGTCTGACAGCCGGCGGTTGAGGACGCCGAGGCCGCGTACGTAGGCGCCCTTGAAGCTTGGGCCGTCTCCCGTGCAGTTGTCGCCCTCCCCTGGTTCGCGCAGGACGCCGCCGGCCTCGAGCCGGGCGGTGGAGGCGTCGGCCAGGCCGCGCGCCGCCGTCAGGAGGCCGGCGTCACCGGTGGCCTAGTGGAACTCGGTCAGCGCGACCAGGATGACGCCCTGGTTGTAAGTCCAAGCGGGTTGACCGTTGTTAGCGCAGGAGTCGGTGAGACCGTCGTTGATCATGCGGTCACCGTTGATCATGCCGCTGCGCTGGAACCAGTTCCATTCGCTCTTCGCCTGCTCCAGGTAGGCGGTGTCACCCGGTATCCGATTGTGCAGGGCAGAGGTGAGGTGAAGGAAGAGCTCGTTGGTGATGGCGTTCTTGTAGTTGCCGTTGGTGCTCCAGCGGACGCCGCCACCGCAGGTGCTGTTCCAGTTCGCGTACATGTGGTCCGCGTCCGCCCGGGCGGTGTCGAGGTACCTGCGGTCGCCGGTCAGGTCGTACGCGGCGATCCAAGGCGGGCCCCACCACCCGGTATCGTCGAGGTACTCGTCGCGGAACTGCCCTCCTTGCGCGTTGATGTTCTTCTCGTACGTCTCGGCGATGGCGTAGGCATAGCTGTTCATGCCGCTGATCCGGATGTTGTCGATGATCGCGGTGAGCGCGTTGGCGCCGGTCCACCAGCCGTTGCCCCCGAAGAGTTTGCTGCCGGGTCGAACGACATCATCAGGGCGGTTGCCGCGGCCGTGCTCCTGCTGCCCGCGTTCCAGGTGGTCCGCGCCCAAGGCGTGCACGCGATGGGGCCTCCGGCCGGCTGGCCGCAGGCCCGAAGGGCTCCGACGCCCCGGTTGTTCCAGTCGTCGACGTTGTACATCTGGGTGCGCCAGCCCTGCCCTCCGGCGGGCACCGAGGTGTCGCCAAGAGCGCTTCCCGACGCCCAGGTCAGGCCGCCGTCCAGCGACCGGTCCAGCCAAACACGTTCATTGGGGCCGCCGTTGTCGATGGATGCCCAACCCATCGCGTCGGCGTCGTCGAAGTGCAGCGCGATCGACCGCGAGGAGACCGTGGCCGTGGCGGGGACACGATCCTGGGAACTCAGCCCCGGACCCCGGGCGTCGCAGTACTTGTTGCACACGACCGCCGGCGCCGCCGCGGCGGGGGCTGATGACAGTCCGCCGACAGCGAGGTAGGCAACGTTGTCAGAGCGGCATGGAGGGCGGCAGACATGGAACGCACTGGCTTCACGGGGAAGGCTCCCAAGATGTCTGGTCACGAGAAGGAGCGCCCTGCAAAGGGGAGAGCGCTCTCCGAAAGTAGCCATGCATCATGGCCACGTCAACGCATTGGGCAGTGCCGGTGGATTGGACATCGACGTGCCCGGCTTATTGACAGGCTCTCGGGATGGCGGTCTGATGTGATTGCTTTCGTAGGGCCGGGTTCAGTTGTGCGCCGTCATCGTCGGGGGGATGCATGTCGCGAACACGAAGTGGCCGACCGTACCGGTCGGCCTCCCTCGCCCCCGAACGCACTCCGATCCGGCAGTGACAGTCACACCGCCGGTGTGACCGCCTAGCGGACAGAGCGTCGGGACCTGGGCGGCGACACAGGAAGTCCCACCGCGTTCCTCCCCGTGACGGCGCGGGCTTCCGCCCCCCGGCGTCCGCGTCCGTGCGGCCCGCCGGATCGATCCAGCGCTCGCACGAGTCCGGGTCGCATCGGTCGGGCTTCGGAGAGCTAACCAGCCCGAACCGACGGCACCCCGGCCGACTCGACCGGCCGGTCGTCACCGGCCTCCCACGTCCGCGTGGGCCCCGCACCGTCCGGACACCGTCCCTTCCATCACACCCCATGGAGCCGCAGCAATGAAACGATGGCGCATCCCCCTTACGTTCTGCCTCATTTTCCTGGGGTTCACCGCACCGGTCACCGTTGCCGAGGCGGCGCCTGTGACCGATCCCGCGTCGCTGGTCAACCCGCTCCTTGGCACCTCGAACGAGGGCAACACCTTCCCGGGCGCCGACGCCCCGTTCGGGATGGTGCAGTGGAGCCCCGACACGCCGTCGCGTCCGCCCGGCGGCTTCTACGCGTACTCCGACAACGTTGTCACGGGCTTCAGCCTGAATCATCTGTCCGGCCCCGGATGCGGCGCCCTCGGTGACATCCCGATCCTTCCCACCACGGGCGCAGTCGACGGCAACGCGACGGTGGGCTTCTCGCACGCCAACGAGTCGGCGGACGCGGGGCGTACTCGGTCGCGCTCGACAACGGTGTCAAGACCGAGCTGACAGCCACGCTCCGCTCTGGGATGGCACGTTTCACGTTCCCCGCGACAACTCAGGCGAACCTGCTGTTCAAGATGGGGTCGGGCAAGGGCAGCAACATCCGCTTCGACCGGGTGAGCAGCACCGAGGTCAGCGGGTCGCTTACCAACGGCTTCTTCTGCGCCTCGAGCCCGACCTACACCGTCCACTTCAACATGGTCTTCGACCGGCCGATGACCAGCAACGGGACGTTCAACGGCGGCAACTCGGTCACGTTCGATACGACGGGCAACCGGGTGGTCCATGCGAAAGTCGGGCTGTCGTACGTCTCCGTCAGCGGGGCCAAGGGGAACCGGACGGACGAGAACCCCGGCTGGAACTTCGACGCCACCCGCGACGCCACCCACGCATCGTGGAACGACCTGCTGGGCAAGGTCGCGATCGCCGGAGGAACCACGGCCCAGCAGGAGGTGTTCTACACCTCGCTGTACCACTCGTTGCTGCATCCGAACCTACTGAGCGACAGCGACGGGAAGTACTGGGGCTTCGACAAGAAGGTGCACACCGTCAGCGGCAACCAGAAGGCCCAGTACGGCACCTATTCCGGCTGGGACATCTACCGGACCCAGGCGCAGCTCCACGCGCTCGTCGCACCCCAGCAGGCAAGCGACAGCGCCCAGTCCCTGGTGAACGACTACGCGCAGGGCGGGTTCCTGCCCAAGTGGTCACTGAACTCGGCCGAGACACAGGTCATGAACGGTGACCCCGGTCCGGCCATCATCGCGGACTACCACGCCTTCGGCGCACGCGCCTTCGATACCGCGGCCGCCAAGAGCGCGATGGTCAGGCAGGGCACCACATCGAACCCCATCCGGATGGGTCTCGACCTCCAGACCAAGCACGGGTACCTGCCCTCGGACGGCACGTACCCACGCGACTTCTATGGTTCGGTGGCGACCCTGCTGGAGTACAGCGCGCAGGACTTCGCGACTGCCGCGTTCGCCGGGGCCCTGGGTGACACGAGCACGCGGGACCAGTTCGCCAACCGGGCACAGGACTGGCGCAACGTCTTCAACCCCGCGAGCGGCTTCATGCAGCCGAAGCTCGCTGACGGTTCCTGGCGGCCGGGCTTCAGTCCCACGAGTAGTGACCAGTTCGTGGAGGGTACCTCCTGGCAGTACACGGGCGCGGTGCCCCACAACGTTCGTGGACTGGCTGACGCCATGGGCGGCAATGCGAAGATGGCTGCGTATCTGGACAAGGTGTTGTCCGACATCCGGGGCGCCGGCGGCTCGCACGCCGACATGCGCAACGAACCGTCCATCGCACTGCCCTGGGAGTACACCTACATCGGGCAGCCCTGGAAGACCCAGCGGATCGTCCGCCAGGTGCAGAACGAACTGTGGAACAACTCGCCCGCCAACTGGGGTGTGGGCAATGACGACCTGGGCACGATGAGCGCCTGGTACGTCTGGTCGGCCATGGGCTTCTATCCCCAGACACCTGGCACGGCCGACCTGGCTCTGGGCAGTCCCCTGTTCACCAACGTCACGATCACTCTCGGCAACGGCAAGAAGATGGTCGTCAACGCCCCGAAGGCCGCGACCAACGCGCCATACGTTCAGAGCGCCACACTCAACGGCTCCACCTGGAACAACGCCTACCTTCCGCCGTCGTTCGTGGCCGACGGCGGCACCCTGAACCTCGACCTGGGCACCAGCGCGAACACTGGCTGGGCTACCGCTCCGTCCTCCGCGCCCCCGTCCTACGGTGGCAACGGCGGCCCCAAGCCGCCGGGCCCGCAGCCGCTGCCCACCGGTCCGGTGAGGTCTGGCATCGCCGGAAAGTGCCTGGACGTCGACCAGGGTTCCTCGGCCGACGGAACGAAAATACAGACATGGTCGTGCAACAACTCCGCCGCTCAGCAGTTCGCCCTGACGCCCGACGGCAACCTGCGGGGCCTTGGCAAGTGTGTGGATATCAGTGGCGGTACCGAGAACCATGCCTCGGTGGTCCTCTGGTCCTGCCACGGGGGACCGAACCAGAAGTGGACCTACAACGCCTCCACCAAGGCACTGGTGAACCCGCAGTCCGGGCGTTGCCTGGATATCCCCGAATCCAGTGACCGGGACGGCACCCAGCTCCAGATATTCGACTGCAACAGCACTGCGGCCCAGCAGTGGTCGCTGCCGTCCTGATCCCACGGCACCTCGCCGGTGCTGAACCGGCGAAACGGAGACAGTCTCGGACCGGCGCCACCAGTCGGCGGTGCCGGTCCGAGCTCCTCCGGGAAGGCCGGTTCCGGCCCTGCCCGCATGTTCCGGTCGGCGACTCGGCCCCCGCACCCAGCGACACCGCTCGGCAACGTGCGCAGCCCAGACCGCCGGGGCCGCGTGTTCGCCCGTCCGGTGGCATGCCAGAATCTTGCAGCCCACAAGCGGCGCCATCGTCAGCGGAAGCGGGTGATGCGGCCTTCCGTACCCGGGGTCAGTTGAGGGCCACGAGTGCGGCCCGCTATCCCGGCCCCAACCAGCGCTCAGAATGGCCGTCGAACTCAGCCCCGCTGTACCTGTACCTCGCCCTTGATCATTCGCAGGTCCCGCGGCTCGGACTGGGCCTCTGCCGCCGTAAGCCGGATCGTCCCGGACTTTGCGAACGCCTGGTTGCAACAGCCAGCACCTGGGGCTTCAGCCATCCGCCCTTCTCCACCTCCTCCATGAACAGGGACCCCTGCATCAGTGGCACCACAGATCCACCATCCAGAGACTCAGGGACGAACCGACCGCTATAACCCAATCCGGAGCCACCTCCGACGAACGCAGGCACCTGCTGCCCAAAGCCGTGGCGCGCCTCCGAGCCCGCGGGCCGGGCCGAAGGCTACGAGCGGGGCCTGGCCGCCCGGCTGGCCCGGACGCGCGGGGGCGGCACCTGGATCTGGGAGCGGGCCGTCACCGACGCCCGGGCGTAGTACGCGCCGCCGAGCTCGGCACGGACGACGAGGCACGGCGGCCGGCGTCGCGTCCGGAGTAGGACCACGGGAGTGCCGCCGCCTGGTCGCCGGTCCGGAGCTCCGCGACGGGCCGGAGGAGAGACCAGCGCAGCGCCCTCGCTTCCCCGAGACCACGCCCGCCCACCAGCCCACACCCACCCACCCCACACAGCGGGACAGACCAGGTAGAAGAGGGGAAGTCTGAGCACTCACCACGCGAAAACCAGGGCCTGACCTGCGGTTGTGCAGGCGGCGGGCGTAATCGTGCGCGCGTGATGTTGGAGGGGATGTTGGAACCAATGCTGGAGGGGATGTTGGAGGGGATGTTGGGCGCTCCGTTCGGTGTCTGGTCGCTGCGGCGCCCATCAGGCCGCAAGGAGGCCCGACCCCCGTATTGACCTCACTGAGTCCAATTGTGGAAGCGCGCCCGCTTGGGACCGCACGCGCCGTCGGCGAGGTCCTTGTCGTAAGCCCGCTGCACGGCGGCGTCGGCCTCGGCCTTCGGCGCACTCATGGGGACGTAAGCCCCGGAGAAGACGACGCACGACGCGTCGTAGACCGGCCACAGCGCCCACGACCCGAACGCGACAACGGCGGCCATCACTGTGAGCGCGGCTGCGACTCGGCGGCGCGGCGCGGAGAACGAACGGGATATCACCAGCGGATGGTATTGAACGGTGCACAGACGGCGGACGACTGGGGTCTTGTGCCAGCAGATGATGGCGCCTTCGACGACCACACACGGTGACACCACGACTGGCCTCACCGAGGGATACGCGGCGTGGGCCTACCAGTCCCGAGGCTGGCTTTGTTCACCAGAACCGGGATCTGGCACAGATCCTGGGGAGCCGTCACGGCGTGTCATCCATGCAGCATCCTCCATGCTGGCCTGGACGACGTGCTCGGCCTGGATCTGCCCTGCGGGCAGTCCGGGAGAAGACGGTCAGGGACGCCCGGGGGGGGCACGCTAGGCTGCGGTTCTTCGGGCGGATGGGGGCATGACATGTGGCAGCGGGGAATACGGGCGGTCGTGCTCGGTGCGGCCCTGGTGGTCCTTGCGGGCTGCGGTTCCAAGACGGCCAAAACCGATGAGGAGGTGACAGGCGCGGCCACGGCCGCCGCCTGGACGCTCGCCGCTCCGATTCGCATCGACGGCGTCCGTACCGCCGACGGCGGTCTGTCTCTGGTGGTCGATGCCGCAGTGCCCGACGGGGCACGCGACTGCGTGCGCAGCCTGCGCGGTGTGCTCGACACCGTCGAGCACGGCACCATATACGCGAAGGTCACCTACGAGACCCCGGACCAGGACTCCGGCTGCACCGGCACGCGGCGGGTCAAAGCGACGGTGAAGCTGGGCGAGCCCCTGGGCTCCCGCAGGGTCGTGGTGAACAGCCTGGACGTGTACACCCCCGTCGGTGCCACGCCACCCGCTCTGCGGCAGTGCGGTGAGAACGGCTGCGACCCCACGCCGCCGCGTTGCACCTCGTCCTCGTACGGGCAGGCGGTCAACGACACGGACATCCCCAAGCACACGAGCTGGGAGGAACGCGGCTGCGACGACACGTGGCTGGTGCTGGACCTGTCGACCCGGATGGGGCCGGCGTGCGGTGACGCCGGCGACGGATGCTCCTCCTCTCATGTCTCCCAGCGCTGGTTCTACCGGGCCGAGTCCTCGGGCTGGCGGCCGGTTGCCACGAACGGCGATGCGGGGTGCGCCGGGATCCACAAAGTCCTGCCGGAAGTGCCTGAGCACCTCTGTGCGTCCCTGTCGCGGCTCGACCGCGGCTGATCCCCGAGCCGGCGGCTGCCTGGCTGGCTGTCGGCCCGGAGCAGCGCGACGGGCTGGAGAAGAAGGCCAGCGCAGCGCCGCCCCACTTCCCCGAAACCACGCCCGCCCACCAGCCATCCACACCCACCCCCACACAGCAGGAGGGCAGGCCGGGTAGAAGAGGGGAAGTCCGAGCACTCACCACGCAAAAACCGGGCCCTGACCTGCGGTTGAGCGAGGCACGGCGCGCGGTGGCTGTAGCAGATAGCGTCACAGATCCCGTCGCACATACCGTGACATGTGTCGTCACACATCGCGTGACAGCTGTTGTGCACGCAGCGCCCAGGCCCCGAGGGGCGAGCAGCACCAGGCGGTTCCAGCTCGGTCGAGGCGCCGGCGCCAGAGCGTCTGGCGACCGTGCCGCGCTCCGGGCGGCGCAGACTCGAGGACCAGGCGTGTCCGCGGTTCGGCCCGCTGGGCACCGGCGCTCTCCGGTGTGTCAGGGTGTCGGGGCCCGGGGACAGGAGGCTGGCGAAGCTTCCCCGTGATCTTGGACACTCGATGGTTATGCCGCGAGGGTGTGTCGGTGCCGTTGGCGGGTCTCGGCAGGGGTGAGGTAGCCGAAGACCTTGTGTCTGCGCAGTCGGCGCCGATTGTAGAACGTCTCGATGAAATCGAATACGTCGGCACGGGCGGTGGCCCGGTCAGGCCAGACGCGGGTGCCGATCTCTTCTTTGAGCAGGGCCCAGAAACTCTCCGCGGCGGCGTTGTCGAAGCAGGACCCGGTGCGTCCACAGCTCTGGCGGAGTTCCAACTCCCTTATTCGGTGCTGGAATTGGGTCGAGGTGAATTCGCTGCCGCGGTCGCTGTGGATCACGCAGCCGGGTTGCAGTCCACCGCGGCCGTGGGCCATGTCGAGTGCATCGACGACGAGGTCGGCGCGTTGGTGATCGGCCATCGAGTAGCCGACGACCTCGCGGATGGCCAGGTCGAGCCAGCAGGCGAGGTAGAGCCAGCCCTCGTCGGTGGGCAGGGCGGTGATGTCGCCGACCAGTTTCGTGCCGGGCGTCTCGGCGTGGAATTCGCGGCCGATCAGGTCCGGGGCCGGCCTGGCCTTCCTGTCCGCTCGTGTCAGCGAACGGCGCTTGCGGCGGGTCACGCCCTGGATGCCGTGCTCGCGCATGAGACGGGCGACCCGATTACGGTTCACCGCCCGTCCCAGACGCCGCAGTTCGGCATGGACGCGCGGGACGCCGTAGGTCTGGCGCGAGCCGACGTGGATCACGGTGATCTCGTGCACCAGGGCCTGGTCGGCGGCCCGACGGGCGGCCCGGGGCTTTGCCGCGGCGAGCCAGGCATAGAACGAGGAACGGGCCACCTTGAGCAGGCGGCAGAGGAAAGCGACGCCGTGGGTGGTCTTCTCCGCCTTGGACCTTCACCCCGGCGCAACTGCGCTCTGTCATGGATCCACCGCTCCGACCCGTGACGTCGTCCCGCCTCAGGGACTTGGAAAGTGGCATCTGCACAGGTCAGAGCGCGGGACGTCTCGGGATGAGGTCACTTCTGCGTCGACTGTGGCCGGTCACCGCACCGACCCGCAGTCTCGTTGCGGTGGCGGCCGGCGCGTTGGACACCGCCCGTCTCGTGTCAATCGAGGCCGCACGGGCTGGTACCGCCGTGGCCAGGTTCGCCGCCAGCGACAGGAATCCCGTTCGACGCATAGCTGAGCAAAGGAAGAGTCCAATGAAGAAGCACGTGGGTCTGCGGAGCCGGCTGGCCGCCACTGCGGCCGTCTCGGTTCTGGCCGGGGGGTCCGTGGTCTTTGGAGCGTCCCCCGCAGCAGCTGCCGCCTGTGGCGCGTCGCTCAGCGTCAGTACGGCAGGAGCCTCGGCCGCGTGGGACGTGGCGTGCGACGCCGGCCACATCCGCGTCGTCGGATGGGTCAAGGACACCGACAACGACGGCCAGTGCGCCCGGGTTCGCGTGGAGTACGCCAACGGCGACAAATGGTACAGCCCGCGGGCGTGCCCCAAGGGAACGAAGGTCAGCTTCGGGTCGCCCTGGAGCAGCACCAGGTCCCAGATCATCAACGCATATCTGTACGAATTCGACGTCTGAGTGTGTGACGGGCGGCCCCACCGCCAGCAGAAGGCTGATCGAGGACTCCGGCAAGTGCATTGCCTGGACCCGGTGACCCTATGAGCAAGAAACTAGAGTAAGGAACTCGCAGTGAAGGCTTCACGGAAGATGCGCACACTCACCGCTGGTGCGGTGACCTCCCTCGTCCTGGGAGTCAGTGCGACGCTGCTGACCGCCGGCCCTGCCGCAGCTGCCGGCTGCGGGGCCGTCCTGAACCCCAAGACGACCGGTGCCGAGGCGTTCTGGGAGGTGAAGTGCATCACCGAAAGCAACGGCGCCAAGCGCGTAGGCATCGCCGGATGGGTGAAGGACACCGACAACGACGGCCAGTGCGCCCGCGTCAAGGCGACCTTCCCGAACGGAACGACCTACTACAGCCCGCAGGCCTGCCCCAAGGGCACCAAGGTCAACTTCAGCTCCGGCTGGCGCAGCGGAGCACTCGTCGACGCGTACCTGTACGAGTACAGTATGACGCCCTGACCACGGCCCGGCCCGTACGGCAACGGGGCCGGACCCGGCGTTCCGACGCCCTTGGCCAATTCTGGCTCTGGCGTGACGTCGGCTCCCAAGACCTGGTTGTGGTCCTGGGAGCCGACGTTGTTGTTGGGGGAGGGTGTCGGTGTCAATGCGGCAACGCACGCACTGCATCTGCCGGATTCCCGCTCGCTCCCGCCCGAGCTGTCGGGCGTTCGCCGCTTCGCACGCTTGCGGCGAGCTCACCCGAATCGGGATCGGGCCTGCCCGATTGCGACGTCGTCCCGCATCCGCCGCCTTCCCGGGTGGCGCCACGCCCACAGGTCGGCAGGGAAATCCAGATGTCCCTGGCCCAACTGGTCCCTACGCTTCCCACCATGGAAAGCACCGGGGCCGCGCGCCTTCTAAACGTCGTGGATGTTGAAGCGACCTGCTGGTCCGGCGACCAACCGCCGGGCTCGGTCAGCGAGATCATCGAGATCGGGCTGACCGTCGTCGACCTGGCTACTGCGGAGCGCCTCACCCGGCATCAGATTCTTGTACGTCCCGCCCGGTCCACGGTCAGTCAGTTCTGCACGGAGTTGACCGGCCTCACGCAAAGCGAGGTGGACGAAGGGGTCAGCTTCGCCGCGGCGTGTCGCCTGCTGGCGGCCGGACATCACGCCGGATCCCGCCCTTGGGCCAGTTGGGGCGACTACGACCGCAACCAGTTCACCCGGCAGTGCCAGGCGACTGGGACGCCCTATCCATTCGGCCGGCATCACACCAACGCCAAGGCGGCCTTTACCGAGGCATACGGCCTACGCAAACGCCCTGGAATGGCACGGGCCCTGGAGATCGCCGGGCGGCGGCTCGAAGGCCGACACCACCGCGGCGCGGACGACGCCTGGAACATCGCCGCCCTCGTTCTCCACCTGTCCGAGCGGGGCGTCTGGCCGGATTAGCGCTGACCGCGCTGGGCGATCTGCCTGCGAGCTCCGAAGCTGGTGACAACCCGAATGAGACCAACTCAGAAGTGCCAACCACCTCGCGCATCCGATGACAACGACCTCTGTGAACCCATCCCTCAGAGCCACGTCACGACGCACAACTGGTGACATCAATCGATGCGAGGCACACGTGCTTGCGGTGCTTGCTCTCGGGAGAGCGAGGTGGCGGATCGGGCCCTGTCGGCGGCCTGGGTCGTCATCCTGAGCGGATGGAGTACTTCGAGTTCTACGGCTGACGTTACTGGGAAGCCAACGCGCTCATGGGCCGTCCCAAGACCTTCTGGCCGACCACGCACTCTGAAGTGCCCAGCGAGTGGGACTACTGGTCATGCGGTGCCGACAACACCACACCCGACGACTACTGACCGGGCAGATGCCCGGCGCGGTGCGCGGTCGCACCCTGGGGGGGGAGAGCGCGCCGAAGGTGACCCACCGCCCCTCCGCGACCAGAGGCCGGCGGGTCACCGTCCAGGTTCAGATCGTGGGCCTCACCCACGACGATCATGACGTGGTGGAGTCGCAAGGATCTGGGTGAGACAGGAGCCGCCTGGTCTCTACCTCCCGGCCCCCCACCCCGCTCCGCCCGCCAACTCAAGTACTCACCCGCCAATTGAAGCGCTCAAGGATGCTTGTTCTCGGGCGGGCTTCAGGGCAGCTGCATCTCGCTGTGGCGTGCCCGAATACGCGCGATCACGCGCTCCCGTCCCAGCTTCTTGGCCTGGCGGAGCTTGGCCTCGGCAACGAGCATGGGAGCCCAGAACAACCAGCCCCACAGGCTGAAGTCCAGCACCCCACTCCACACCAGTGCCTTGTTCAGGCCGAACGATGCCACGAACGTCAGCACATACGCTTCGACCCGGTGGGCGAGAAGCAGGCGCAGCGGTGCGTTCCGCGACCCCTGCAGCAGCTCAACCGCCGCAGCCAGTTCAGCAGCCCGGAGGTCTTCACCTGTGTCCTGGCTGGACTCGCCACGGGCGGCTCGCCGCAGCGCGTCGGCCACCAGCACGCTCTGCTCCGCTTCAGCTGCCTGCTGGGCTTGTCCTTGAACAGCGGCTACCTTCAGGTCGTCCCAATAGCCCCGTCCAGCCCAGCCCGTCGCATCATCGACTCGCTCGCGTTCGGGTGACCCGGGCGGGGCCAGCTCCTCGATTCGTTGCTGCAGAACCACCGCGCGGCGCGCCCGCCCCGGGTGTTCGAAAGAGTCCGAGCGAAGGCACAGCTCCAAGTACGACACCAAGAGTCCGAGATCGTCCGCTGCTACGGCAAGCCCGTTGCGATACGCGGCCTCAGCCTCACCATCATGGTCATCGTCGTCTGCCGCGGCGTGTGCCTGTCCGAGCCAACGGAAGAGGACCGGATCCGGTCCGCACTCCTTGAGCCCTGCCTCTGCCGCAGCTCTCACAGCGTCGTAGCCACCCACGGCGAAGAGCTCTGAGCATCTCTCCACGTACTGCTGCCGTACCACGTTCCCACCCCAGCCGTCCGAGCAAGCTTCTTCTCATGCACTCAGCGGCGCTCTCACTCACCATTTGATCACGAACACCAGGTCGATTGTCTAGCCAGCAACCGAGGCCGCCTCTCGACCTCTACACCCAGCTCACCTGCGCCCTCGATGCTGACCGCTTCAGGCGCCAACTCGCGGGCTCACTGGCCAGTTGGGCACTCAGCCACACTTGCGGCGAAGCGCCCGGCGGTTGTCACCAACGAAAACCGGCTGAGCTGCGAGAGCGGGGCGCTCCAAGTATCCCGGTTGTCACAGGCGAAGTATCGAAGTTGTCACACGACCTTGTTCAGCAGCCCTGCTGGCACCAGGAGCCGTCCCTTGCCTTGGCACACCGCTGGCTCAGTCCGGTACACGGACCTGTCCAAGACGGCTCCGATACCGTGATCACACCAGCCACTGCACGATCATTGCGTTGCTTCGGGTTCACTCTGCTCGAACGCGGTGCGGCAGCGTTCCGCCTGGTCAGCCACCTGCTCCATGAACCATTGCATGATCTCGTACGGGATGACGTGCTCGTCAGGGCTATGGATGCGTACGGTCGGCTCGAGACCAGGATCCTCGTCGGGGATGAGCGCCACCAGGAAAGCCTGACCGGGCACACGGGTCGCCGCGTTGGGCGTCTCAGTCACTGCGCCTGGCGCGGGCACAGCCTCGCTCAGCTCCACAGCCCAGGAGTCATCAGGCAACGCGTAGTGAAACTGGACGGCATAGTGATGACCCGCATGTTCTCTCAGTTCTGCTGGCATGACGGCAGGCTGCCACAGCACGCGGTCACAGGTCCGGGGATATCGGCTGACCGGCCCCCAGAGCTGGGAGGAATCCGCAGCTCTGGGGGCCGGTCATAGCTCCAAGGAGCTGTTCATTTGGGCTGATCCGGCTTTGACGGACATTCGAGATCCGTGGTTCAGCCCCGGGGAGGACGTCCGTCATGGAGAGTATGGGCAGAAGAACCCTCGCCGCCCTCGCCGCTCGTCCACACCGGAGCAAAAGGCCGAGAGCGTCGGTCTGCGTGCCGACGAGGTGACCCCTCGGTTGGGCAGGTCGCCTGCCCTGACTGAGATTGGAAAAGGCTCACGGATTGTAAGGGTTCAGCGACGCTCGAGAGGTCGCGCAGTTGTCGGTGAAGGCATCACGGCATACGGTCACCGTAAGGGCGACAGCCCCACCGGAGAAACTTCCGGGCATGCTCGTCCAAGAAGCTGTGCTGTTGCAGCCTCCCTCGTTCCGATGGTTGGGGTACGTGTAACCCGAAACCCGGATGTAGAAGAATACCGAATCGCCGTCGCAGACAGTGTCCTTGAGATAGACATTGCGGAGGACGAACGATGTATCGCTAGTCCAGTCGACCGTCAGCCCGATGGCTGCGCCGGCGGTGCTGGTGACGAGCCTGTCATTGTCAGCCGCATGCGCCGCGTTGGGTGCCAGTCCGAGCACTGCAGCGACTGCGCCTGCGGTGACGGCCCCGAAGAAACGCTTTCTCATGAACCCCCCTGTCGGCACGAGCACGATGGATCCAGGATCTCATGTTCCTCTTTTCATGGAGAAGTCCCGTTCCAGCCAGATCTAGCACTAGGAGCAGAAATCGGCTACACATTCGAATTGCGTATAGGAATAGGGCAGTTACCCATTAGACTCCCGACATTCAAGCGCCTCTTTCCGATTCTGGGCGCCGCGTAGCTGCACTGGAGAAACTTCAGAGCCGAGACACTCGATGATCTGCGGGTCCGGGGAACGCGCGACGGGGATCGTGTCCCAGTCCACACCTGTCGGCGTCATGGCACCCTCAAGGTTCGCTGCAGGCCTCTCCCGTGCCGTGCCGCCGCCGTCCATCTCGCTCCCCCGGCCGTGGTTCGAGGGTTGGCCGTACGACCGGGAATGGGCCGCAACCCGAGCTGAAGCTCCGGTCCCTGCTTGCCCGGGAGAGGTCGTGGGCCGTACGGCTGTTCCTGATCCCCGTGTGCGATGGGGCAGCCGCCCGCAAGAGGCAGGTCAAGGTGTCGGCGCCGTGGGCCGATATCCCGTATATGTCGCACGCACCCACACGCCGTACCGCCCTCACGACCGGGCTCCTGCTGGGCGCCGGAACCCTCCTCGGTGCCGCCGCCCCGACCGGTGGCGTCAGCAAAGTCCTCGCCGAACGCCGTCTGAGTGACCGGCTGGTCGAGCTGACCATGGACTCCCCCGCTCTCGGCGCGCGCAGCACGGTGGCTCTGCTGACACCGCGCGGCTGGGACCGGCGCCGACCCGGCGACCGCTGGCCGACTCTCTATCTGTTCGCGGGCGGAGACGGCGACCACACGACCTGGACAAGCCTGTTCAAAGTGCAGGACCTGGCGGAACTGCGTGATGTTCTGGTGGTGATGCCGGGCATGCCGCTCTTCGGCTTCTGGACCGACTGGTGGAACCACGGCAAAGGAGGCTCCCCTCAGGTACGCACCTATTTTCTCCGTGAGGTCGTTCCCCTGGTGGAACGGGACTACGGCGCCGGGCCCAACAGGGCGGCGGCCGGTGAGTCCCAGGGCGGATTCGGCGCCCTGGGACTCGCCGCTCGTGTCACGGGGCTGTTCGGCGCCGTCGCCGCTTTCGGGGCACCCGTGCACCCGGTCCGGCACCCGGAGATGTGGCTCTCCGGTGCCAAGTTCGTCGGCGTGGACGGCCACGCGATCTTCGGTGATCCGTGGGAGCAGTGGAAGACATGGCTCGACTGGGATCCGTACCATCACGCCCAGGGACTACGTCACACGCCCGTCTACCTCGCGTCCGGTGAGGGAAGGCCCGGTCCGCTCGACGGCGACGAGCCCGATCCCCACATCCCCGGCACCGAGAAGTGGGTCGCACTCGCCGACGACGGAGTCGTCTCCGTCACCGAAGCCGTGTGCGGTGAGGAGACACGGATGCTCAGCGACCGTCTCACGTCTCTGGGGGCACCCGTGACCACCCACATGTATCCAGGTGGGCACAGCGGCACCTACGGCCACAGGGAACTGCGCCACGCCCTGCCGATGCTGACGGCGGCGCTACGCCGGTAACGGGCGCCGGCGCCGGCCACAGTCAGCGTCCTCGAAGAGCTGGGAGCAGTGGGCGCCGTTCTGACTGGCGAGTTCACACGGGCGCCGTCGGTCAGTATCTCTCCCCACTCCCCCTTGGCCCGGCCCTGGCCGGCGACCGGCCAGGGCCGGGCCTGGGACCTGTCGACCGGACGGGGCCCGCTGTGCGCGGGCCCCGTCCGGTCGAAGGACTCTGCTACTTCAGCCCGAAGGCTCGGATGATCTTCTGCGTCACACTGTTGCCCCGGCGGTCGTGTGCCGAGGTGCGCAAGGTGGCGTACGCGGCTCCCGAGGGGGCGTGGAGCCTTGTCTCCCAGTTGTTGTCACCTCTGCGGGTGAGGTTCGTCTTCTGCCAGGTGGTGCCGTCGTCGTAGGAGATGTCGAGAGTGAGTGCCCCGATGTCCCTGGAACTCGGTCCGCCGGGGAGATGGGACGGGGTGACCACGAGTGAGGCGTTCCGCCGTGCCTTGCCCTCGGGGTCGGTGTCGATCTCGTAGTCCAGCTGGATCAGAGGCAGGACCGTGGCCTTGCCGGGCATGCCGGCCGCCGAGGTGAAACCCCACTCGGTCCGTGTACTGGTGGAGTACGGATTCGTCCAGTAGCCCCGCGAGTTCTCGGAGACGAGCCGGTAGGCAAGGCGGTCGGGGCTGAGTCCCGCGAAGTCGACGTAGTCGGAGTATTCCTGGGTCAGGAGTGTGTCCCCCTGGTACAGGGCCACGATGTTGTCCACTCCCGGGTTGCCCAGCGTGCTACCGACGTGGCCGCCACCGGAGTCGCCCCAGCCCGGGACGTTGACGTAGAACTCGTCGTCGGTCCGCTGCTGCACTCCTGACCGGTTGTCGAGGCGCGGGCGGTGGATGGGGCCGAACCAGTTCAGGTCGGTGGTACTACCCGCTCCGTAGCGCACCGCGGCGGACGACTCCTGGACCTCGCCGGGAATCTGGACCCGCTCCAGCCATTGAGTGTCCGTATCGGCCGAGACCCAGTCGGTGCGTTGCCCCTGGGCCGGAACCTCGTGCAGGTAGGACGCGCCCATGGCGACTCCCTGCCAGATGTCCGAGCGGTAGTCGGAGGCCCTGGTCTGCCGGTGGTTGCGGAAGGCGACGTCGACTCGGGCGAGGTCGTCCCTGTCCGGCCGGTAGGTCGGGTCGGCGGGGATCGAGCCTTCGTAGCGACGGACGAGGTCGTAGAGGTAGTCGGTGACGCGGCTCGACTGCAGCGTGAGCGTGGTCCTTCCACGCCGGATCCGGGCCGTCAGTTCCTCACCCTCGTCCCGGGTGAGAGTGGCCACCGTGAGGGGTGGCGGTATGGCGAAGGACTGTGCCCCGATGGGCCATGGTTCGAGCCGGCCCGATCCGTCGTTGACGACCAGCAGCAGTCGTGCGCCCGCCTGCGCGGCCGCGGAAGCCTGTTCCTCCACAGTGGCGGCATCGTTGCGGAGCACCACGGCGGCCTTTCCCCTGGCGTGGAGTCCGGCATAGTCGGCCGGGGCGCCCCCGCCGGCAAGGACCGTGTCGAGGGTCGTCCGTCCATCGGGAAGCGGAGTCTCGCCCCGTTGGACCCTGAGGTCGTCGAAGCTCTCTCTGCCGGCCTCCACCGTCAGTGCCGGTTCCTCCTTGCGCCAGCGCGCGCCGAAGGCGAAGTCGCCCTTGGTGACCTTCCTGCCCGTGGGCAGCACCCACATGCTGTCGTATCGAGGGGTGCTGGGGTCGAGGGTGCCGAGGGTGTAGTGGTCGGAGTCGAAGGACCGGTACAGATCCATGCGGACTTCGGTGTCGGTGGTCTGCTTGGGGACCACCGCGCTGACCTGACGGGCCTCCGAAGCGTCCAGCACCACATGACGGTCGCGGTCGAGACTGATCTCGGGCTCGCTCAGCACGGCTCTGCCCAGGGAGTGCGGGCCGTGCGTGCCCTGTACGTCCGCATCGAGCCACAGGGCGTACGTACCGACCGGGAGCCGTACATCGGCTGTGCCCGATTCACCGAGCGTGTACCGCTGGAAGAAGTTCCTGGCCGCCACGGTGAGCACCCCGGGGAGCGGCTTGCGGCCGCGATCCTTGGCGGTGACGGAGAGGTTGTAGCGCTCTGCTTCCTTGCCGACCCCGACGAGGGTGTGGGCGGCGACCTTTCCGTCCTTGCCGACGGCGTTGATCACACCGCTGAAGTGGCTGTCCGGCGGGGCCAGGTCCAGGTCTGCCGTGAGAGTCACATCGACGGTTCCGTGTGCGGGTACGGTGACCTTCCTGCTGGACAGGGTGAACAGCCCCTGCGGTGCGTTCGGGGCGTGCACCGCCAGGTCCAGGGTGACCGGGGCCGGTGCGATGTTGGTGTAGGTCACCAGCCTGTCGGCCTTCTCCCCCCTCGGGTGTGGCCAGAGGTGGTAGCCGGAGTAGGCGCTGCCGGTCGCGAAGACCGTGTCCTCTACGGCGGCCGCGACGTCGAGGCGGCCGGCTCCGGCCTCGTAGGGCGTGTACTTCGGAGTGGCTTCGGCGGAGCTGATCAGAGCGTCTTTGAGCTTGGCTCCGGTCCAGTCCGGGTGCGCCGCGGCGAGCAGGGCGGCGGCTCCCGCGACGTGCGGGGCGGCCATCGAGGTCCCGCTCATCGTCTGGTAGAGGCCGTCGCCGTCGGCCAGGTGCGAACGTGCCGCGAGGACGCTCACTCCCGGTGCCGTCAGCTCCGGTTTGAGTCCGTAATCGCCTGTGCGCGGACCCTGGCTGGAAAAGCCTGCGAGCTGGTCCGAAGCGTCCACGGCCCCGACGGTGAGCGCGGCGTCGGCGGCACCCGGCGAGCTGACGGTGGAAGGCGCACCGCTGTTGCCCGCCGAGATCACGAAGAGCGCGCCGGTCTCCGCGCTGAGCCGGTTGACGGCCTGGCTCATCGGGTCGTCGCCGCTGGACGGGGCACCGCCCAGACTCATGTTGATGATCTTGGCGTGCGCGTCTCTGGCAGCCCACTCCATGCCGGCCAGGATCCACGACTCCCTGCCCTGAGCTCCACAGCCGACGACGTCACATGTCGTCGCGAGGACCTTCCCGATGTGGAGGACCGCACCGGGGGCGACACCCCTCTCCCTGCCGTCCGAGGCGGCGCCAGTTCCCGCGACGGTCGAGGCGACGTGTGTGCCGTGGCCCGCGTAGTCGTCGAAGACGCTTTCATCGGGCACGAAGCTGGTGGCGCTGCCGATGCGGTCCACGAGATCCGGGTGGCCCGAGTCCACGCCTGTGTCGAGTACGGCGACGTCAACACCCTTGCCCGTATCGCCCGCTGCCCATACCTCGGGTGCACCTATCTGCGCGGTGGTGTCGGCCAGTGCGGCTTCGACCTTCCCGTCCAGCCAGACCTTGGCGATGCCGTGGGCGAAGGAGAGCGTGGACGGGGAGCCGCCGTTGGTGCGCGTGGTGCCCCGTCCACCGGGTTCGCCGGATTCGCCGGTGAGTCCTGACCAGAAGTCATCTGCCCGGCCACGCTCCTCGGTCAGCGCCGCGCCACGGATGCTGGTCAGCGTGCGGACCTTCGTGGCTCCTGTGGGGAGCGCCCGCACGCGGGCGGCGCCGCTGTCGCTGTAGGTGACAAGAAGAGGGAGGCCGTTGGTGTGCGTGTTGTCGTATCCGTCGGCCAGAAGCCGCGTGACGTTGAACAGGCTCTTGTCCAGGAGACCGGCGGAGACATACGGCAGGGCGGAGTGAGGGTAGACGTAGGTGTCCTTCCCCACCTTGTTGATCTCGAAGGCGATACCTTCGCCCTGCGGGCCCTCGACGAGTCGGGGCTCGGTGCCGCCGGCGTCGAGGGTAACGGTGTCCCCGGTGATCAGGGTCACGGTACGAACAGCGGCAGCTCGCGCTCGGACGGCGTCAGACGCACGCGGGGCCGCATGTGGTGTGTCCCGGGTGGTGGCCATTGCCGGTGGCACGGCCGTGAGAATGGCGAGGGCGGATCCAAGAGCCAAGAGCTTCGATCTGCGTAGGATCGGGGTTGACAAGGCGAACTCCCGTCGAGATGGCGTTGAGAACGATTAACTGGCCTTTCAAAATGCGTTGTTATGTGTTTCCGACCTCAGGAGGCCGAGCAACCTGCCCATGATCACCTCGCGTTGGTCCGGCACTCCCCTGCCCGGTGGTACAGAGAGTGCAAAATCAGGCCACCGGAGGCTCCAGGTCCGCACGAAGGACCGCCATCTCGGTTTGCATGTCTTCGTATTGAGACTCATCCACTCACTCGGATGAACCGCCGCTGCAGCCCACCGCGGCCGGGCGGCCACCCTCCAGGCCCCGCCGTCGCTCGTGGACGCGGGGCACCCGTCCTCTGCGGTGGGTACACATCGGGAGCACGTATGGGCGCGGCACCACCCTCACCGACACACACACCCGACGCCGTTCCGTGCGTCCGGCCCGCGTCGCTTCGCTGCCATGCGATGCGGCTGCGATGCGTTGCTCCCAGCCCCTCCTGACCGGCCCGGTGTGGGAGCTGATGGGGCAGCGGGGCCCTGAGGTCGGTCGCACACCGTCGTCGGAGTGGCCGGGCCCGCCCGGCCGGTCCTCTGCCGGCAAATGGCATAGTGATCCTCACCGCCACAGTTGCACAGGGGAGTTCGGGCTTGTGAGGATCGCTCGCTGGATGGTGCCGGTCGTCGTCGGGGTCGTGGTGACTCCGGTGTCGATCGGTCTGGGAACCGTGCTGCTCGGGACGTTCGACGACAGCGAGGCGGCCGACGCGGGTGTCACCGCGCCGACGGGCACCGCGTTGAAGGCCGGTGACGTGGGTGTGCCGGTGGTGTACGCGAAGCTCATACGCGACGCGGCGGCCGACTGTGACGACAAGTCGCTCACCGCGCCCGTGCTGGCAGCGCAGTTGAAGCGGGAGAGCAACTTCAACGCGAGGGCCAGGTCGATCGCCGCGGACGGGCCCGCGTTCGACGAGGGTTCGCTGACCGACCCGCGGAGCGAGGAGCAGCGGGCAGAGGACGCGAAGGCGGGTGGGAAGCCCGCCGGTGAGGGTTCCGGCGCTGAGGGCGCAGACGGGCCCGGATCCGAAGGCCTTTCCTCGGGTGAGGAACTGCCCGACGTGTCCCGGGCCGAACGTCCCGTGACCAGGGGCATCGCGCAGTTCTCCGACGCGGACTGGGCGGCCGAGGGTGTCGACGGGAACAACGACGGCGTCAGGGACGTACTGGACCCTGCGGACGCCATACCCTCACAGGGCAGGAAGATGTGCCGGCTCCTGCGGACCGCGGGGAAGCACCCCGGCTACCGCGGCACCCCCCTGGAACTGGCCCTGTCCGGCTACCGGTTGGGCTGGAAGGCGGTTGAACGGCACGGCGGCGTGCCGCGGGCGAGCGGAGCGGACGCGGATACGTACGACTACGTCCAGGCCGTCATGAAGTCCTACCCGAAGATGGTCGTCCCGGCCGGTCGCAGTGTGTCCGGCGGCTGGACCCTCCCCGTGGTGGGACCAGCCGGAACCCCCTATCACCAGCGGGGCTCCGCCTGGTCCACCGGCCTGCACACCGGCGTCGACTTCGTGGTCCCCACCGGAACGCAGGTCGAGGCGATCGGCCCCGGTGAGGTCGTCGCGGCCGGGGCCGGTGGCGACTACGGCAATCAGGTCGTCATCCGCCACGAGGACGGTACATACAGCCAGTACGCCCATCTCTCCCAGGTGAAGGCCGTCGTCGGCCAGAGCGTCCAGGGCGGCACGCTCATCGGATGGTCCGGCGACACGGGCAACGCCACGGGGCCGCATCTGCACTTCGAGATGCGCACGGGACCCGCGTTCGGGTCCGACATCCCGCCCGTCCCGTATCTGCGCGCCAAGGGTCTGATCCTATGAGGACGTGACGTCCGGGCGGCGGACAGTCTCCGTCCGCCGCCCGGACGCACCCGCCTCCTCGGCATGGCCTTCGTGAGGAGGCCTTCCGGGGAGGCGGGTGCGTGCGAGGTGGCGGTGCCGGGGCCCTACGTACCGCTGGTCGTGGCGCGGGTGAAGAACTCGATCTCCGCTATCGAAACCTGCTTGTCGGAGCCGCTGTTGAAGGCCGAGCGGATGACGAACCGCACGCTGACGACGTTCTGCGCCCGGAACTTGCGCTGCTGGGCGCCGCTCACCTGGTCGAGTGTGATGTGGCGCGTGGTCTTCTTGCCGTCGGCCGTGGTGATGACGGCGTCCATGCGGTGCGGAAGCGCCGCCTCCGAGAGGTCGGAGGGTTTGGTGGAGATGCCCGACGTGATGAGGATGTCCAGCAGACGGGTGGGTTCCTGGAAGCGCGCCTCGACCCACTCGCCCTCGCCGGTCTGCGAGACCCCGGGGCCCCACCAGCTGTTGTTGACCTTGTCGAACAGGACCTTCGGCGGGTGGCCGCCGAAGGAACGGGACGCCGCGGCGGAATCCGGGCTGATCTGGGCCCGCTTCGCGAAGTGGTCGCGTGCCGCGTTCCACGCCGTGCTCACGTTGAACGCCGCGTAGATCACCAGCGCGAGGGTGAGGCCGTACGCGACCCACGTGAAGACGCGGCCGACGCCCCGGCGCAGCCTCGGGCGGTCACCCGCCCACGGCACGGGGCCGTTGCCGAAGTCCCGTATCCGGCGCCACCAGGGGCGTCTGGCCTCCGGGACACCGGGACGCTCCGCGAGGGACATGCCGCAGCGCCGGCAGAAGTGCCGGTCGGGTCGGTTGCCCACCTCGCACCAGGGGCACGGGGGGCCCGTCTCGTCGGCCGGCTCGCCTCCGGGGGCCTGGACCCGGGGGCGGGACGCGGCAGGCACACCCGGGAGGACCGGGGCAACGTGCGGCGCGGGTGCGGCGGCACGCTGGTCGGCGACCGGCACGAGCAGCGCCCTGGCGCGCGCGCTCGCGTCCGGGGTCGCGGCCTCGGGAGCGGCCGGGGAAGGCTCCGGTGTGCCGGGGACCGCCGCGATCGTGGGCAGGGTGGGGTCCTCCTCCGGTGGCACCGTCGGCGCGTCCGCGTGTACGGGTCCGCCCGCCGGATCCGTGCTCCCTGACGTCGCGTCGGCGCCGGACGACGTGACCGGGCCGGGGTGGCTGCGCGTGGCGCCCGGGGCGTCGGTGCCCGGTTGCCCGCCCACCGCGTCCGCCCTCCGTTCCCGGGTGCCCGGGATCCAGCTCAGTACCGCGCCGCAGCCGTCGCAGAAGGACTGTCCCGGGGTCGGAGTGCTGCCGCACTCGGCACAGTGACGTGGCTGGTCCCCCGGGTCCACGGCAGCCTCGGAGGAAGGTGGCGTGGAGGGGGACGCCTGCTGACTGGTCACCTGTCGGAAGTCCTTTCGGCGGCGGTCACATGGACCGTGTAAGGCATATGGGCGGGACGAGCTGCCGCTACGAGGCGCTCCAGGCGGTGCACGGCGGAGGGACCGGGGTCCGGCAGCCGTACGGTGACGTGCAGGTGCGGGCGGCGCTCGCCGGGGACCGGCCCCAGGGGCCTGGCGTCCCAGGCGGCCGCGCCGCTCTCGGTGATCTCGGGCTCCACTCCGAAGGCGAGCCGCACGGCCTCGGCCAGTCCGCGCCGGGTGCCCCGGACGCGGTGCAGCCGTACGGCGGCGGTCACCGCGGCGCGCAGGGCGGCCGTCGCCTCCGTGTCCTGCGGGTCGCCGGCGGACCGAGCGGTGAGCGCGGCCCGGGACGCGTCCTGGCCCATGGCGGCTCCCGCGCCCTCGGCGGTGTCCGGACCGTAGGTCTCCGGCTCGTCGGTCTCCGCGCCCACCCAGCTGCCGAGCCAGCGGGTGAAGTCCGCAGGTGCGAGGGACGGGGTGAAGTAGGCGTCCAGGCAGTCGAGCACGTTGTGGAGCGGTGCGAGGACCTCGTCGATTCCGGCGACGAAGCGCTGGGCGAGATCGTCGTCGGCGAACACGGCCGGCAGCATCACGCCCAGCGGCGCCGAGGACCCGAGTCCGTCCACGGAGCCGCGTGTGCTTCCGCTCACGGTCACGAGGCGTCCCCGATCACCCGGACGCGGTGGTCGAACGAGAAGACGAGCGCCGGGGCTTCGAGATCGATCCGTTCCGTGGGGTCGCCGCGCTTCCCGCTGAGCGGGTCGGCGGGGTGCAGCAGCACCTCGTCCACCAGCTCGACGCCGGGCACCCGCTGCAGCACCGCGAACACCTCGCCCGCCTGCACCGGACGGCCGAAGGGCCAGCCCGTGCCGTGGGCTCCGCCGGTCAGCGGGTCGAGATGGCGGTACAGGGCGTCGTGCGCCTGCCGTCTGACCCGGTCGGTGTCGGTCCCCCGGAAGGCGTGCACCGTCGCGACGACCGTCACCCCCTGGTAGAACGGCGGCCCGACCGCGAGCCGGGTGCCGATCAGGCGGCGCTCGTCCAGGTACCGGGTGATGCGCCCCAGCAGGGCGTCTCCGGGGACGAGTTGCTCGAAGCGCAGCCGTCCTCCCGGGTCGGACACGGCCTGCGGGACGACCAGCACCCGTACGGCGTGCGCACCGTGCTCGTCCGGTTCGGCGGCGATGCAGGTGATGCGCGCGGTCTCGGGTGCCGCGCGCCGGGCGAGTTCCTCGTAGTCCCGCAGGGTCACGGCACGGTCCTGCGCACTGAGCGCGATGGGCGCCCTGCGCTTCGCCTCCTCGACGGTCTCGCCGTCGACCCCGCCGCGCGCGGCCTCCCGGTTGATCACGTCGGAGACGTACGGGACGGAGTCGCGCAGCACCTTGATGGCGCCCCTCGCGACGTTGCCGGCCTTCCCTCCGCCCGTACGGTAGCGGCGGGCCCTGATGGGCGCTCCCTTGGGCGGTACGGCCCCGTACTGGCGCAGGGTGCCGTCCGGTTCACGGACGGACGGGCCGAAGGCGATCTCACCGGTGGTCGCGTCCAGGGTGATGTGCCGGTCGGCGGGACCCGAGGCGGCGAAGTGGCCGACGGTCTCCCAGTCGACCCAGCCGTCGCGCTCGGCGACCTGGAGCAGCAGCGGTTGCGCGTCGCCGACGACGGGGCTGGCGGCCAGCCGCAGCCGGTGTCCCGGCAGGCCGGTGGACTCCCCCAGTGCTTCGTCCCGCACCGTCTCGGCATGCACGACGCCGGTGGTTCCGCCGATGCTGAAGGCCTCGGCGGAGCGGACGGTCGGCGAGGTGGTGTAGAAGGGCTGGCCTTCCTCCGGCTCGGTGACACGGCAGCGCAGCCAGCCCGCCTCGCGCCGTCCGGCGCGGGAGAGCGCGTGGCCGCCTGGGACGTGCAGCACGACCTCGCCGGGGCGGTTGAGGCCACCGGTGGTGTCCCGGTCGACGTCGCAGGCCACCCAGCCGTCGGCGGTCCACGCCTCCCATGCGAGCGGCGGCTGCCTGGGGTCGACACCGACACCGTCCACCTGGCTGTCGAGCTCCAGGACGACCACGCACTCCGGTACGGCGGCGCTGAGCCCGAACAGCATGCGGTCACCGGGGCGTGGAGCCTCCGTGAAGCAGTGCACGTCCTTGGACTCGGCGAGGTCGGAAGTGCGGTCGGCCGGCTCCTGGTCGACCGGATGGACCACGAGGTACGACAACTCGCACGGGATGACCGTGAGTTCGCGCTCGGTGGCGAAGACCACCGCGTCCTCGGTCTGGGTGCGGACCGTGGCGACCTCGGTGCCCGTCGCCAGGACCACGGGCTGCTGCTGCGGCGCCGACAGCCAGAAGGTGACGTCGGCACGGGCGGCGGACGGCGGGAAGAGCGTGATCCCGATCAGGTCCAGGAACGCGAGGTGGTTTTTCTCGGGCACTCGGTTGAGCCGGTACACGATCTGGTCGGCCATGTGCGCGACCGTCTCGACGAGGGTCACACCCGGGTCGGAGACGTTGTGGTCGGTCCATTCGGGGGCGCGCTGCTGGATGTAGCGCTTGGCGTCGTCGACGAACTGCTGGAAGCGCCGGTCGTCGAGGTTCGGGGAGGGGAGGGCCATCAGCGGTCGCTTCCATAGTGGTCGTCGGGCGTGCCGGACCCCTCGGGCCCGTCGTGGGAGGGGATCACGTAGAACGGGAAGACCAGACTGCGCGGGTTGTTGGTGCCCGTGATCGAGTAGCGGACGTCGATGTGCAGCACGCCCTGTTCCTCGCCGGCCGTCACCGTGACGTCGTCCACCTCGATGCGCGGCTCCCATCGGTCCAGGCAGCTGTGCACCTCGTGCTGGATCCGGCCCGCGGTGGCCTCGTTGACGGGTGCGAAGACCATGTCGTGGATGGCGCAGCCGAACTCGGGGCGCATCGGCCGTTCACCGGGGGCCGTGGAGAGGACGAGCCGGATGGCCTCCTCGACCTCCCGTTCCCCGCTGACCAGGGCGATACCGCCGGTGGGGCTGATGCGCAGGGGGAAGGCCCACCCGGAGCCCACGAACTGTTCCGCCATCAGGCCCCTCCCATGGTCAGCACCGGCTTCATGTTGGAGGTGAGCAGGCCGCTGGACTTCACCGTGGCCGCCTGCAGGCCGATGTTGATGCCCGCGGTGATCTGCAGCGAGAGGCCCGCGGTCACCGACACGGTGGCGCCGGAGGTCACGCTGAGCGCCCCGCCGGAGTTCAGGTTCATGGTTCCACCGCTCCGGATCGTGAGGGAGCCCACCGCGTTCAGCGAGAGGTTGCCACCGGCGTTGACGGCCACGGCACCGGTCCCCCTGATCGAGACCTTTCCCTTGCTGTCCACGACGATCTCGGTCTTCGTCCGGTCCAGGTTGATGGTGAGCCGGTTGTCACCGGTGGAGAGGCGCACCCCTCGCTTGAGGCCGGCGCTCTGGTCGAGCAGGTCGAGACGGTTGTTGCTGCGGTCGGACAGGGTGCGCCGGGTGACCTTGCCGCGCGTCGGGTCGTACACCGGCACGTCGACCGGGTCCGGCTTGTCGACGCCGTTGTAGAGGCCACCGATGACGTACGGGTGGTCCAGGGCGCCCCGGTCGAACGCCACCAGCACCTCGTCGTCCACGTCCGGGGAGATCATACTGCCGCCCTTGACGCCGCCGAACTGGACGGTCCGGGTCCAGTCGCTGACGTACATGTCGTCCAGCCACGGGAACTTCAGCTTGACCCGGCCCTGCCTCAACGGGTCCTTGATGTCGGTGACCAGGGCGTTGGCGACGCTCGGCATCCCGGCGGGGCCCGCACCGCCGCCTCCGGAGGTGAGCCCGTACAGCGAGCGCCACTGCCGGCCGCTGACGTTCAGGAACGTCTCGTAGTGCTCCTGGTCGCCGAAGGTGTGGCGCGCTGCCGTGACCGTGTACTTGCCCTGGAACGGCTTGCCGACGTCCTTGAGGGTGACGGCGACACCTGGGCGCAGCTCGGTGTTGCCCCGTGCCGTGACCTCCACCTCGGCGAAGGAGGAGGTCACGTCGTCCGCCACCGCGTCGGCGGCGTGCTTGACCTCGTCGAGCTTGTCGTAGGGCGTGTCGGTCACGACGAGTTCGGCCATGCCGAACGTCCTGGACACTTGGGACGGTGTCGTCCCGATGACGAAGCCCGTGTTGTCCAGAGCGGGCGCCTTGGAGACCAGGGTCTGCTTGGTGGTGACGTTCCAGCCGCGTGCCTCGACGGCGGTCACCTGGTCGGCCGAGGTCACCGCCGCGCGGCAGCGCAGGATCTCCTCACCGCCCTTCAGGAGGAGCGCGCTCTGTGCGCTCGGCATGCTCTCCGGGGGAGCGAGCGCCGCCTGCTGCCGCTTGACGAACTGGAACCGGCCCGCGGAGTTGATGGACATCACCATCTCGTTCTCGTCCGCGAGCCGTTGGACGAAGTCCCAGTCGGTGACGTTGGCCTGACTGATGAACTCGTACTGGCCCTTGGTCCGCTGGGTCCTCCCCATCGGGATGCCGCTCTTGCGCGCGAGTTCGACGGCGATCTCGGTGGCGGTCTTGTTCCTGTACGCCGCGACCCTGCGCTGCCGGAGCATGCGGTGGCCCTTGTCGTAGCCGCGGATGACGGTGAAGGTGCCGGTGCGGTCGTAGTCGGTCTCGAGCGCGGTCACCTCTCCGGTGATCAGCGGCGTGCCCTTGCCGTCGGAGAGGGGGGCGATGACCACGGGCACGCCGATCTCGACGTTCAGCCTGGAGAGGATGTCCTTCTTGTCGTCGCGGAAGGTGAGACGGAACGCGCCGGGCACTCCCGCGGCGAAGTCGACGCGGCCCGCCACCAGTTTCGTGTTCTCGGGGGACTTGAGCTTCGTGCCGGCGATCTGGACGGTGAGGATGTTGGAGAAACCGATGTCGGACATCAGACGCCGACCTCTTCGGCGGCGGGAAGCATCAGCTCGGAGCCGGGCGTCAACGCCTTCGGGTCGTCGATCCCGTTGGCCTCGGCGATCGTGCGCCACACGGTCGCGTCGCCGTACTCGCGCCACGCGAGGAGCGGGAGCGAGTCACCGGCCACGACCCGGTGCACCCTGCGGGTGGTGAGCGCCCCGGAGGTGGGGTTCTGGCCGGGGGTGCTGCTCGGGATCTCGTGCAGGTTCACCTGGCAGACGGCCCGGATCGGCATTCCATTGGTGTTGAACAGGGTGTACTGGGCTTCCACCGAACTGACGTAGGCGTTGAAGCGGGCCGTGGAGAAGGCGCCCCACTCGAAGACCACCCACGGCGTCGACGGCTGGTTCGCCGCGATGCTGGCGGTGGTCGTCTCGCAGCAGGAGAAGAGGGCTTCGACCTTCTTGCGGACGTCGTTGCTGTCGGGGTCGTCGGAGCGGTCGAGGAAGATCTCCACCGTCATCTCCCGGGGCTCGGGCCCCATGAACTCCGGGACTGCACCGTCCCTCACCGCCGCGGTGGGCGTGGTCTTCCACTGAGCCCTGCGGGTCAGGGACAACTGGGACGGGTTGAAGTCGAAGTTGAACGTCTTCATGAGCGCGCCGGGACTGGTGCTGCTGCCGATCGGCGGCTGATGGATGGCGAGTGTCGCCCGCACCAGGCTGTCGCCGATGCCGAAGCTGGAGAGGTTCATCGGCTACGCCTCCCCCGCGTCGGTGAAGCCGTGGTGGGCGATCTCCAGGACCTCGGTGGCCACGGCGGGGCTCGCCGGGTCGAAGGAAGGACCGCGCCAGCTCACGGGGAGTACGTCGATCAGCCCCCACTGGGCCACCATCGAGCCGTCCGCGCGGAGCGCGGCGATCTGCCCGGTGGGCCGGGTCACCCCCGTGGTCACGGAGGAGATCCACTCCGCCACCTTCGCGGTCTCCTCGGTGAGGGGCCGGGTCAGGGTGATGTTGGAGAAGGTGACACGGGTGGGCAGTTGCCAGACGAATCCGTTGTTTCCGCCCTCCTGCCGCTGCTCGATCTCGACGTGGGAGGAGAGCCCGTCGCAACCGTTCCAGTTGCCCAGGCTCTCACCGTCGATGGTGAGGTTGAAGAAGATGGTGGAGCCTGCGTCGAGTTCCTGGGGCATCGGGTGGGGCCTTCCTGCTGTTCCACGTGCGGTCGGGGCGGGAGGTACGGGCGTTGTTCGCGGGCCTGTCAGTGACGTGGGTCGCGCAGCCTGCCGATCCGTTCGCGGTCGAGCCGCAGCTCGGTCCGCAGCAGCCGGGTCATCGGCTCGATCAGCCGGTGGACCAGCTCCGCCACCTGGTCCTCCTTCAGCTCGCGGGGTGCGAACCGGCTCGTCACGGAGGGCGCGGGCCTGTCCGCTGAGCCTTCGCCCCCACGTCCACCGTGTTGCACCGCAACGGAGGCGGAGCGCGGCGGTGCCGTCGCCCGCGCGGGCGACCGGGCCGGGATCGGGGGTACGGCCGGGGGCTGAGGGGGCCGCGCGGCCGGGGCGCCCGGCGACCGCTGCACGGCGAGCGAGGCGGCAGCGGGCGGGGCGGACGGCAGGGACGCGGCGGGGCTCCCCGCGGGCCGGACAGCGGAGGAGGCGGCCGGGGCGCCAGGGGCGTGGGAAGTTCCTCGACCGGCTGCCTGCGTCACCGGCGTACGGTCGGTCCCGCCGGGGCCGGGAGGTTCCGGCGCGGCCACGGACGGGCCACCCGGCGCCGACGCGGGCACGGACGCGGAGCGCTCGGCGACGGGCGCGGCCGAGGAGCGCTGCACGACCGGGACAGCCGGGGGGCGGTGCGCGAGCGGGACGCCCGTGGTCGCGGCTTCGGGGCGGCGTCCGACGTCGCCGGTCCGCCTGGGCGCGGACGCGGTGGCGGGAGTGGCCTCGGGGCGGGCGGAGCGGGTGGGCGTCGCGGGCTGCGGGCGGACGACGGCGGTCGGCGCCGGCGCCGACACCGCGGAACGCTGTACCGCTTGCCCGCGGGCACCGGCTCCTCCGCTGGCCCCCGGGACCGCGGTCCGCACGCGGCGCAGACGCACGGCGGCTGGTGGAGCGGGGGCCACCGGGGCGGCAGCGCGTCCGGGTGAGCCGGTGCCCGGAGTGCCGCCCGTCATCGCGGCGGGGGCTGCGTGCCCCGTCGACCGGGGGGCCGGCACGAGCCCGGCGGCCGTGACCGGCCGAGCGGAGCCCACCAGCGGGACGACCGGCATGGGCCGCGACCGCGACGCCGAGGGGGCATCGGCCGGCGTCATGGGAGCGGGCCGCGCAAGCGGCACAGCGGTCGGCCGCACCACGGGCGGCCGGGCGGTCCCCGGGGCCTCGGGGATGCGGGACGCCGAAGTCGCTGAAGTGGGCGCCGGGACGGAAGCGGTGGTCCTGGTCGCGGTCCGGGGCTGGGGTGAGTGCGGGGCCGTCCGGGTGAGGGACCGCTGCAGCGGTAGCGCGCCGCCCGGGCGCCCGGATCCGGGCGCGTCGTTCACGACAGTGTGAATCGGCGCCGGACCCTGCTCTGCCGAGGGACCTGTGGCGGACTCGGGCACCGGCAGCGTGTGGTTCCTGGGCGGAACGGCCGAGGCAGCTCCCGGCTGCCGCACCGGCACGGGGGGCGGGGCTGCCTGTCGCTGCACCGACGGCACGGCGGGCACCCGGCCGGCTCCCGGGGCGACCGCGGGTCGCGTCGGGCCCGCCTGCGGAGCGGAGTTGTCGACCCCGCCCGCGCCGGATCCGTTCAGCGGTCGGACGGGTGCGCCGGGCAGCTGGGCTCCGAGGACGGCTGACGGTCCGGGACGGCGGGCGGGGCCGCGTGGAACGGGCGCCGAGGGGGTGTCGGAGCGAGGGCCGGGCGCGGCGCCCGCTGAGGGCGCGGCAGGTCGGCGTACCGGCGGGACCGGCTCGCCGGCGGGCGGCGGTCCGCCGGGCGCTGTGCTGGACGGTCCGCTCGGAGTCGGCATGGAGCCGCTCACAGGCGTGACGGAGCCGGAAGAAGCGGAGGGCGGGGACACGGGGAGGCGAGGTCCCGGGCCCGGCCCGGCCCCGGTGTTCACCGACCGGAACGCCCCTGGTGCCTGACCGTCAGCGACGACATCGCGCCGCTGTACGGGCGGCGCTGGGGCGGGGGCGGCGGGTGCGTGCCGCGGCCCGGGGGCGGTCGACGGCCCGCCGGCCGCCGGTGAACGCTGTACACGTGGTGCCTGGCCAGGAGTCGGGGCACCGATCTTCCGGCGCACCGCCGAGGCAGCCGCCGGGTTCGCTGCCTGCGCCCCGGCAGGCCCGCTGGACGGAGCTCCCAGCCTCGTCCGGCCGGACGGACGAGGCGCAGGCGTTCCCGTACCGGTACGCGTACCCGTATCGGGCGTACCGGATCCCGTCATGCCCGCACCCGGTGTTCCTGTCGGGCGCGCGACAGGGAGCGACCCGGCAGCCGGTGTCCTCGGTGCGGGGGGAACGGTGCCGCCCCCGGGGGCGCTCGCGGGCGACTCAGGTCCTTGCGAGACCGGTCGCGCGGCGGGAGCGGTGACAGCGGGCCGCTGTCCTGCTGGTGATGTCCGGTCAGCCGGTGACATCCGGGCTGCCGGAGCCGTCGCGGAGGCCGACGGGGCCGGGGGAACCACCGGGCCGGACAACGGAGCTCCGAGCAGCGGGCGCCGGGGCGCCCCGGGGACGGCCGGGCCGTGCACCCCGCCGGGGGCGCTCTCCTCACGCCGTCGCGCAGGGGGTGCCACCGCACGTCGTTGTACGGAGAGTGAGGAATCGGGGCTTGAGGAGCCGAGAGCCGGAGCACTCCGGTCCGGTTGCGGGGAGTTCTCGGGCGCCCCTGCCGGACCCGGCTGCCGGGGAGTCGGCGGCACGGGCCGCGCGGACCCGCCGTGAGGGCCGTCCTGCTCCCCCTCCGGACGAGGGCCGCGGACAGGGGGAGCCTGCGTGACAGGGGCAGACGGGAGCGAAGGGCGTTCAGCGGGAGCCGGGGAAGTGGCGCCGGAGGGCGAAGTCACCGGCGTGGCCGAGCCGACAGCCTTCGCCGGCACAGACGCCGCGGTGCCCGGCGCCACTGCGGGAAGCACCCTGCGCTGCCCCGCGGTCGGGGTGGAGGCACGGGTCAGCGCCGGTTCGGCGGCCGGCGGCAGGGGACGTACGGGAGCGACCCGCGGCCCCAGGGCGCGCTGGACGAAAGGCGGCTGCCAGGAGCCGCCCGTACCGCCGCGATCCCCGTCGCCGTGGACGTCATCGACGACAGGGGCCGGCGGCAGCAGCCCGGGCTTCTCCGAACCGGCCGGTCCCGACCCCAGGGTGAACGACAGCGCGTCCTTGATGAGGCCCGCCGGGGCGTCGTCCAGGACGGCGTGCGAGAGCGTTCCGGAGAAGGAGGGGTTCCGCCAGGTGGTCAGCGAGCCGCCGAATTCCGCGGAAGCGACCGTCTGCCCGGACGGCGCCAGTGTCGAGAGCCGCATCGGCGGCAGAGCTGCCCATTCCCGGCCCCTGCCGGGAACACTGTCAGCGGCACGTTCACCGTCTCCGCCGCCGGCGGACGGCTCGGGAGTCCGAGCCGGTGCCGAGCCCTCCCGGTCCGTGCTCCGGTCCGGGCCCTGCTTCCCGCCTCGGGCCGGTCCCTTGAGCCGGTCGAATATGCCCATCACCGCTCCGTTGCAGCACGCGCCACCAACGTGGCGATCTGGTCGGCGAATCGCCGCCGCTCACGGTGTTCGAGGTCCAGAATGTCGTTCAGGTTCCAGTGGAAGTGGTAGGCGATGTACGCGATCTCCTCATGAATCCGGTCGGTCGCGTACGTCACGATTCCCCCAGGCGGCTCCCGCCGAGCTCGACCTCGAAGGGCTGCTCGCAGTGCGGGCAGGACACGCCGGCCCTGGTGTGGCCCTCGGCGTTGATCTGCCGGTAGAAGTCCTGCAGGAAGGCGAGGTCGGAGGCGAACATGTTCTCCACCACCCCGTCGTGCATGTAGGCCACGGTGCCCAGCCGGGTGATGACCCGCCCGAGCAGTACCACCGAGAGGTAGGCGGGGTTCTCCTGCACCCGCATGTCCCTCAGCGGGACCAGTTCGTCCCGGGCGGTCGCCAGTCGCATGACGCCCTCGCGATGCACCGTTCCCATGTCGTCCACGTATCCGCGCGGCAACTCGAACGCGAACTCGGTCCGCAACTGCTGCCGTACCGGGGGCGCGTCCACCGGGGCGCCGGCCGGGGCCGCCACGGCCGCGGGAGCGGACGTGGCGGCGACGGCGTCGGTGGCGGGCCTGACAGGTCCGCGTCGCATTACTCGGTGACCAGCTCTTCGTAGACGATCGTGACGGTCTCGGTCATCACGGAGGCCTCGCCCGCCGTCGCTGCCGCGCCCATGACCTTGGAGCACCAGGCGTTGCGCAGGTGCTGACGCCGGACCGGGTTGTACTGGTAGTCCATGTAGATGATGCTCGCGTTCTTGCGGGCCGAACCCATGTCGCCGCGCAGCGAGGCGTTGATCCACTCGGTGAACGCGGTGGACTGCTCCATGCCGCGCGTCACGGTGGTCTCGCCTGCCCTCTTCACGCCGGGCATCTTCTTGGTGATCGGCTGGCCGTTCGCCGAGACCTGCTGGTACTCGATGACATCCTGCTCCATCCCCACCTCGCCCACGGCGTGGAGGTACTCGACCATGACCCCGTCGATCTGGAGGCCGAAGTTGTGGGTAGTGAGGGCGTCACCCTGGGAGAGACTCATGAAAAGCCGTTCCTTCTACTGAGACTGGGACCTGAGGCCGGGACCTGAGGCCGTTCGCGTGGTCGTGCGGGCCGGAGACCGTGACCTCTACTCCTCCAGCTCACCGCTGCCGCCGGAGAACTGCGCCAGCCGGAAGATCACGAACTCGGCGGGCTTGACCGGCGAGACACCGATCTGACAGATGACGCGCCCCAGGTCCACCGACTCCGGCGGATTGGTCTCGGCGTCACACTTCACGTAGTAGGCGTCCTCCGCCGTGGCTCCGAACAGTGCGCCGCTGCGCCACTCGGTCACCAGGAACGCGGAGATGTTCCGCCTGATCCGGGCCCACAGCGCCTGGTCGTTGGGCTCGAACACCACCCACTGCGTGCCGTTGAGGATCGATTCCTCGAGGTAGTTGAAGTACCTGCGGACGTTGAGGTAGCGCCAGGCCGGGTCGGAGGACAGGGTGCGCGCACCCCAGACGCGGATGCCGCGGCCGGGGAAGGTGCGGATGCAGTTGACGCCGATCGGGTTGAGCAGGTCCTGCTCCCCCCGGGTGATCTGCATCTCCAGGTCGACGGCGCCGCGTACGACCTCGTTGGCGGGGGCCTTGTGCACGCCGCGCTCGGAGTCGTTGCGGGCCCAGATGCCGGCGATGTGACCGCTCGGCGGGATCAGCCGGGTCTGGCCGCCCGCCGGGTCGAACACCTTGATCCACGGGTAGTAGAGCGCCGCGTACTTGGAGTCGTAGTTGGACGTCTCCTGGCGCCACACCCGGATCTGCCTGGCGTTGAGGCCGGGCGGCGGGTCGATGATCGCCAGCCGGTCACCCATCAGTTCGCAGTGGGCGATCAGACCGAGCTGGACGGCCTTCACGGCCTCCAGGTCGATCGCGCCGCGCTGGTAGGCGGCCATCAGGTCGGGGACGGCGACCATCGAGATCTCGTCCACCGCTTCGAGGCCGCCGAAGCCGGTACGGTCCGAGGAGTCGCCCAGGTACTCGGCGATGCCGACCGAATCGCTCTGTTCCGCGTCCGGGACTGCGGGGGCCTGCGGAGCGGCCGCGGGCGCCGCGAGCGCGACCGTCTGGTTGTCGGGGCGGGCGAGTTGCGACGCGGCCGCCCCCTCCTGCACGGAGATCAGCGTGGAACGTTCCTTGACCTGCGTCACCACGTAGTTGCGGGCGCTCTTCTTCGCCGAGACGTCGAAGGTCTCGACGGGCTTCGCGCCGTCCTTGACGATCAGCCGGAAACGCTCGGCGGGGCCCTCGCCCTCGGCGTCCGTGACCTCGACGCTGAGCGTGCCGCTCTCGCCGGGAGCGACGGCCGACACCTTGAACGTCCCGAGGACCGCCGGCTCCCCGGCCGTCAGCGCGGCGGGCGCCGCACCGCCGGCGACTGCCGAGCGGCCGCGCCGCGTACCGGCGCCTTCGCCCTGGGTTCCCGCGACACCGCCGGGCACCCCGCCCACGCGGACGACATAGGCGGCGGACCCGCCGTTGTTGAAGAAGCCGTACACCGAGTGTGCCAGGAAGTAGCCGTCGGTGAACTCACCGAAGGAGGCGACGTACTGGGTCCAGTTGGTGACCAGCGTCGGCTCGTTCAGAGGACCGTCGGGTGCCAGCCCGACGAAAGCGGCCACCGAGGTACCGACCCCCTCGATCGGACGAGAGCCGCTGGCCACCTCTTCCACGTACACGCCCGGCGACAGATAAGACGGCATGCTCTGCTCTCCTCGGGGTACCCATACAAGATCAGAATCACCTTCGCTTGCGCCGCACGCGCGGGTAAACGTCCTCAGGTGCCTCGTCGAGGGCATCATGCGTGCCCCCGGGGGCACCGGCGGGAACGGCCTCGGTCCTCTCTTCTTGCCACCGGGGCGTCGCGCGGGTTCGACGGCGTGGCACCGTGCTCCACGCCGTGGAGCACGGCTGTGAGCTATGTCCCGCGCCCCCGACAGCCGGGCCCACGAGAGGTCTTCCGGGGCAGCCGGTGCTGCCCTTCGGGCAACGGGGCTACCCCGTGGCCTCTGACGCCGCCCCTCCCGTGGGCATAGCGTCCGACGGGTGACCACCTGGACATCCCTGGAGCCCGCCTCGACCACGGTCGACCCGGGCAGCAGCACCACCGTACGACTCCGTCTGCGCAACACCGGCGACGTCGTCGATGAGTACCGCTTCGAGGCGGTCGGCGACGTCGCACCGTATGTCTCTGTGGAACCGCCATCCATCAGGCTCTTTCCGGGGACCACCGGAGTGGTGGAGCTGACGTTCGCCCCGCCCAGAACGCCGGACGCGACGGCCGGCCCGCACCCGTACGGTGTGCGCGTCCTGCCCACGGAGCAGCCCGGGGCCACCACCGTGGCCGAGGGCAACGTCACCTTCACCACGTTCATGGAGGTGCGCGCCGAGCTGGTCCCTCAGACCGTCAAGGGACGCTTCAGGGGCCGGCCGAAGCTGGCCGTCGACAACCTCGGCAACACCGTCCTCACGGCGTCGATCGGTGGCGGTGACAAGACCAGTGACGACCTCTCGTACGAGATCGTGCCGTCCAATGTCCAGATCCAGCCCGGCCGCGCGGCCTTCGTCGACGCGACGCTCAAGCCGCGGCAGATCACCTGGGTGGGGCAGAAGCAGGAGCGGCCCTACGAGCTGTCGGTGCGACGCTCCGGGTTCGATCCCCTGGCGGTGAACGGGACGTACGTACAGCGCAGCCTGCTGCCGCTCTGGATGATGACCACGCTGAGTCTGCTGCTCGCCCTCACCATCACCGGTCTCGTGCTCTGGTTCACCTACAAGGCCCCGGTCCGCACCCTCGCCCAGCCGAAGCTGGAGCAGGCGGAGGCCGCCGCGCTGCCGGAGGAACCGCCGGAGAAGCCGGCCCAGAAGCCCAAGCAGGCCCCCGAGCCCTCGGAGGGCTCCGGTTCTTCGGGTGCGGGAGGCGGAGAGAAGAAGGAGCCCGAGGAGAAGAAGGTCGAGCGGGGTCCGTTCCCCATCACGTCGGAGGACGAGCCGAACCTCTTCGTGCAGTTCGCGCAGGTGAGACTGGTCGAGGGCGCCGGGGGCTGCAAGCTGACCGCGACGCACACGGAGGGCAAGCTGGACGAGGCGACCCAGAAGGCGCTGAAGTGCTTCCAGGAGTCCAACGCCTCCAGCTACGGCACCTTCAGCGCGGTGGCGGATTCCGACGGGCTCGGGAATCTGGGCCGTTCCACGATGACGGCTCTCCTGGCATCGCACTTCGTCGCGGTGAAGACGGTGCCGCTGAACGCGGACGAGGAGAGCCCCGAGGTGCCCTGGGTCCGGAACATGCTGCTGTGGGGCACGCAGGGCGAGTTCGACGACGGTGACCTCGCCGTCACGGTCGCGTGCACGAAGGCCAACATCCAATACCTGCGCGATAAGATCCAGCTCAAGGAGAAGCCGAGCCAGGCCCTGTTCGACAGGATCAAGGAGTACCAGGGTCAGTTCCCCGACGAGAAGACCGGTGTCCTCGACGAGTCGACACTCAACAAGGCGAAGGTGGGCTGGGTCCACGCGCAGCACGATCCGGGCACCGTGGTGGCCAAGGGCTGGCTGCCGGCGCCGATGTAGTAGGCGGCCCGCCGGTCGGTGGCGCGTGGCCTGCGGCTTCCGGCAGGCCACGCGCCCTGTGCGATCCGGGAGCTACCAGGAGGATTCCTCCAGGACCAGCCGGCCCGCTTTCCGGTATTCGCGCCGGGCGCCCGCCAGCAGGTCCGCGGTCGACACGCCGTCCCCGCGGCCCGCTGCCGCGTAGGCCGCCGTGACGACCGCGCTGCGGATCGAGCCGCCCGCCAGCTCGAAGTCCGCGGCGCAGGAGGCCGGATCGACGTCGTCGGCGCACGGGACGTGGGCGAGGCTGTGCCGCCACAGCGCCAGGCGCTGCTCCTCGTCGGGGAAGGGGAAATCGACCACGAGGTCCAGCCGGCGTGTGAAGGCGTCGTCGATGTTCGAGCGCAGGTTGGTGGTCAGCAGGGCGATCCCGTCGAACGACTCCAGCCGCTGGAGGAGGTACGCGCTCTCCATGTTCGCGTGACGGTCGTTGGAACTGCTGACCTCCGAGCGCTTGCCGAAGACGGCGTCCGCCTCGTCGAAGAGGAGCACCGCGTCGGTGCGGTCGGCCTCGGTGAAGATCCGCTCCAGGTTCTTCTCCGTCTCTCCGACGTACTTGTCGACGATCGACGGAAGCTGTACGACGTAGAGATCGAGGCCGAGTTCGCCCGCGACCACCTCTGCGGAGAGCGTCTTCCCGGTGCCTGAATCGCCCGCGAACAGCCCCACCACTCCCCGGCCGCGCCCGCCGCCCGCACTCAGCCGCCAGTCCCCGAGCACCCGGTCACGGTGCTGGGCGCGAAGGACCAGTTCATGCAGCTGCGCCAGTGGGCCTTCAGGGAGGACCAGGTCCTGCCAGCCGACGTCGGGCCGGATACGGCGGGCGTGCCGTTCGAGGCCCGAGGCGGACTGCTGGCGGGCCGCGAGCCGCAGATGCGCGGCCGACAGCTCCGTGCCGTCGAAGGCGGCGCGGTCCAGGGCGGCACGGGACGCACGGCCGATCCCGACGGGACCCAGCCGGTAGGCGGCGACCACCGGGGCCAGGTCGAACGCCGGCTCCTCGGGACCGAGCGCCGCCCTCCAGGCGTCGAGATCGCCCGCGCGCTGCCGGGGCGCGTCCAGCACGATCGGGTCGCGCCCCGAGTCACACCACTGCGGGTCGTACGGACGCGGGTCGGCGAACAGCACCGGGACGTCGTCGGCCGCCAGCTCCCTGATCAGCTCCCCGGGCCGCTCGGGCAGCGAGGTCACCACGATCGCGCGGCCCGTCAGTCGCGCCTCACGGAGCAGTTCCCGGTGCGGCAGGCGCTCCCCCGCCGTACGCTCCACCGGTGTGTGCTCTGCCGGGTGGTGGTCCCTGGGGTGTTCCCCCGGCACGAGATGCAGGGCGGGGATGCCTGCGGCGGCCAGGGCGGCGGTGGCGAACGCCAGCCCGTCGCCGTCGCGGTGCTCACGCAGGTAGACCGTGAGCGGGCGCGCCCGGAGCTGCCCGGCCAGCCTCCCCGTCATCGGGTCGCCGTGATGTACCGCGCCGTCCGGGCTCTCCGCCTCTGTCAGGGGCTGCCGGTACGGAAGCAGGCGTACGGTCCCGCGCAGGGCCGGGTCCGGGGTGTCGTCGCCGAGCAGATGGGCCACGACCCGGTCGGGGACGCGCAAGGAGCGGCTCAGGAAGGGGCGTTCGGGGTCCTCCAGCTCGATCAGTCCGCTTGCGCGCAGCCGCGCGGCCGGTTGGAACCGGGACCGTCCCGCGGCGGAGTGCGCGGGTACCCCGCAGAGGTCGAGCGCGAGCCCGACGGTCGCCCGGCGACGTGTGACGTCGTCGTTGAGGTACCCGTACAGCGGCTCGAACGTGCGGTCCAGGTCGGGTGCCATCGCGATCAGCAGGATCCGGGTGTCGAGCGGACTGAGGCGCAGCCAGTGGGCGAGCCAGTGGAGACGGTCGTCGTCGGCCGGCTCGGCCTCCGTCTCCGGCTCCCCGGGCTCGTCCGGCCGGCCCGGACCGGAGGGAGTCGCGTCCGCCGTGCTCCGGGACAGCAGCTGACGTACCGCGTCGTCCGTCAGATACATCCCGCGCATCGGATCGGTGGCGGTCGGGTCGGTCGCGCTGCGGCGTTCGACGAGGGACGCCACCCGCCCGCGGAGTTCCGCGAGCCGTTCGAGCAGCGGGGCGGAGGGGTCGCTCACGTCGACCGCTCCCGGATCGTGCTCGTCGCGCCGTGCTTCTTCGTGAAGTCCTCCTTGGCGGCGTCGACGCTCTGCGCGCTGTGGTGGCGCGCCGGGCTGTCGTCGGGCACGCCGTCCGTCCCGCGCACCTGCACACCGAGCCCTTCCGTGACCGGCGGACCGACCTTGTACTCGGGGTACGCGAGGAAGGGCGCGGTGATCACCACGTCCAGGGACGGCTTGAGTTCACCGCCGAGCGCGGACCAGATGTCCGCGAGCGAGCGGGCCTCGGTGTACAGCCCCGCGACGGTCAGCGGGACGGAGAGGCCGAGTCCCGCGAGCGTGCCGGTCAGGTCCTCCGGCGGGAGGATCTCCTTGGGCAGCAGGGTGTGCAGGACCGCGGAGAGCATCCGGTGTTCGTCCTGCGTGCGCTTGGTCCACGCCGTGACGAGGTAGGAGAGCCGGAACCACCGTGGCGGCTGATGCTGTCCGAGGACGATCCCCTGCTCGTCGCGGACGGACACCTTGCCGCGCTGGCGCCGGTTCGTGTCCTCGCGGATGTCGTAGAGGTACGCGTCGATGGTGGGCGCATTGCGCCGGGCCGCCCAGTCGCGTGTGGGAGCGTCGAAGGAGATCTCGACGTCGGACCCGGCGAAGGCGCCGCGGACGAGGAGCCCTTTCAGGATGTCATCCACCTCGTGGATCACGGTCGTTCTGCCCTTCACCCTCGCTGCTCACGGAACCGCACACTGCCGGACGGAACGTCACGGAGCGACGTTCCCTGTCGACACGTCGCGACATCGGCATACATGCCGTGAGGCCGATCTCACCACAGGCGGCCGGACCGTCTGCGGGCCGGCCGGTCGCGGGCGCCCCGTCATGAGACACCCCACCTCATCGTCGCCGAGAGGACACCCGGCCCGCGAGGCACTCGGAGGCCGACCACAGGGCGCCCTCGCTGCCCCGGCATCGCCCTACTCCTGCCCTCGGGGTCCTTGACCCGGAGCCCTCGGCTCGAGCCCTCGGCTCGACGGACAGACCGTCAGATGTAGCCTTCACGTAAGGCATAGGCCACGGCATGGGCACGGTTGCGGAGCTGCAGCCGGGTCGTCAGACCGTGCATCACGTTCTTGACCGTGCGTTCGGAGTACGACAGTTTGCTGGCAATCTCCCCGGTATCCATTCCCTCCGCCACCAGTCGGAGCACATCGATCTCGCGTGGCGCCAGGCCGGACGCCGTGATGATGCCCGTCGCGCTGTTCGTGCCCCGTTGCAAGGTGCCGACCTGGGCGATCAGCCGCCCCAGCAGGTCCGAGGGCAGATCCCCGTCGCCCCGGGCGGCCGCGAGGACCGCGCGCAGAAGGCGCTGGCCGGTGGCCTCGCGCCGCCACACGATCGCGCCGACGCCGTATTCGATCACCTGGAGCAGCTCCGCCTCGCGGATCAGGCTCGTGACGAGGACGGCCTTGGTGCCGTCGGCACGTGTCAGCCGCCTCAGCTGCGACAGCGTGGGTTCGTCCAGCGCCTCGGCGAGCAGGACCGCGACCGTGCCTGGCCGGCCTGCGCCCTCCTCGACCAGTTCCACCTCGGAGTGCCGGCGGAGCTGGCTGACCGCTCCATCCATGGACAGCGGATCCGACGCATGGACTTCCACGGGAATTCTGACCGGGGCTCGATGAACCATGCCTGTACGTCCTCGCGTCTTGCCTCAACAGAACAAACCGTTCCTGCTTCTTCCATCCTTCCTTCGCCGACAGGACGACGACAACGTGGCCAACCACGAGACCGACCACGAGATCGGCGGCACGTCCTCATGACAGCGCTGTCGAGCCGTCCGGGCCCCTGTCCGCCGGTCACGGCACCGTGGCCGGACCCGGGCCACGCATCCGCCGGTCTGCTCGAACGCAGTTCCGCGCTGGACCTGCTGGCCGCGGAGGCACACCGTGCCCTGAACGGATCCGGACGGCTGGTCCTGTTCCGCGCACCCACCGGCACGGGCCGCAGCGCGCTGCTGGAGGCCGCCGCCGAACTCGGCGCCCGGATCGGCATGCGGGTTCTGCGGGCCTACGCCTCGGCCGAGAGCCCGGGCGTCCCTCTCACCCTCGTGCGCCAGCTCCTCGGCCTGCCGCACGATCTCGACGGCCTCCACGACGACGGCCCGCACCACCTCGGCCTGCGGTCCCGCCTCTGGCAGTCGCTGCGCGAACACGCGGCCGAGACACCCCTGCTGGTCGCCGTCGACGACGCGCACCTCGCCGACCGGGCCTCCCGGCAGTGGCTGGCCGAGGGGGCCCGGCTGCTGGCCGGGCTGCCGGTCCTGATGGTGGTGACCGAGCGCGGGCAGTACGACATCGCCCCGGCGGCTCCGGGCCTCGCGTACTCCCTGCCACCCGGTGTGGTCCGTATGCACGCGGTGGCTCCGCTGAGCCGTCCGGCCGCGGAGGAGCTGGTACGCGGTGCCCTGGGTCCGGACACCGGCGCCGCTCTGGTGGACGGCTGCGTGCGGGCGGGCGCGGGGAACCCCCTGCTGCTGCGCGCGTTGCTCGACGATCTGCGGGCGGTCCTCCCCCACGGCGTCCGGGCCGCCGCGGACGGCGGCGGCCCGGAACCGGCACTGCCCGAGCACTGCGCCGAGTTGTACCCGGGAGGCTTCGTGACGGCGGTCTCGTGGTGGCTGAGGAATGCGGGCGAAGGAAGCACCATGGTCGCCCGCGCGCTCGCCGAACTGGAGGACACCGCACGGTACGACGACGGGGAGTGCGACTCTTCCGGCGGGTCCGGGATGCCGGGCGCCCATCAGGGAACCGCCGGGGACGATGCCGCGTGCCCGAGCCAGGAACCCGGCGACGAGTTCAGCGACTTCCTCTCCGAGCTCACTCATGCCGATCCCGACCGCGTCAACGGCTGGATCACCGCGATGGTCAGGCTCGGGCTGCTGCGCCGTGCGCCGGGCACCGGCGTCCCACGCTTCGCACACCCCCTCCTGCGCGGAGCGGTCCTGGACGCCTGGCCCCGTGCGGACCGGCAGGCCCTGCACCTCCGCGCGGCCGAACTGCGTCAGCGCCGGGGCCACGGGGTCGAAGCGGTGGCCGGGCATCTGCTGCGCACCACCCCCGGCAGCGCGGAGCGCGTGGCCAGCGGCCTCCTCGACGCGGCGGCCGCCGCGTCCAGAGCCGGCAGGACCGGCGCCGCCGCGCACTATCTGCGCCGGGCACTGGACGAGCCGATGCAGCGAATGCGCCGGGCCGCGGTACTCACGGAACTCGGCGAACTGGAGTTCGCCGCCTTACGGACCAGCGGGATACCACGCCTCACCGAGGCACTGCGCCTCCAGAAGGAGCCCCAGGAGCGGGTGCTGGCTGCGGTCCGTCTGGGCAGCGCCCTGGCCGGCCGGGGCAGACCGCATGCCGCGCTCGACGTCATGCGCGAACTGGGCCCGCTGGACGAGGAACCCGCCCTGGCCCGCACGGTCCAGACGGCCTCCGCCTTCTTCTCGGACCACGACCCGGAGATCCGGCGCACCGTCCACACCCGGCTGCGTGAGCACGCCCGGCACTCCCCGGAAGCGATCAGCCCTGCCCTGCGCGCCCTGCTGGTCCGTTACGAGTCGACTGCCGGGCTGCTGTCAGCCGAGTCGGCCATGCGGCAGATCCGGCAGCTTCTGGCGGCTCCGGAGGATGCCCTGCTGATGCCTTATCTGCTGGGTACCGCAGCCGCCGTGGCCCAGTGGGCGGACGCGTCGGACGACGCCGACCACATCATCAGGACCGGGCTGGCCGAGCACCGGCTGTCGCCACTGCACCCCGCCCACCGGTCGCTGCTCAACGCGCGGCTGGACACCGCAGCCGCGCGCGGTCATCACCGGTGGGTGCTGGAGGAGACCGCCCAGCCTTCACGGGTTCCGGGCGACCCGTCGCGCGCGGGTGCGAGCAACGCCCTGGCCCACCGCGTCATCGCGCTCGTCGAGTGCGGGCGCCCTGCCGACGCCGAACGCCTCATCGCGGGCGTGGAGGTCGGCGAGGCCGAGAACGACTGGGAGAAGAACCGGTTTCTCTACGCCCGTGGCGTGCTGCGTGCGTCCGTGGGCGACCATGCGGGCGCCCTGGCCGATTTCAGGGAGTGCGGCAGGCGCCAGGCCGGCCGCGACGTGGAGAGCCCCGTCGTCACACCGTGGCGCTCGGCCGCCGCCGAATGTCTCCTCCTGCTGGGGAGGACACCCGAAGCTCTCGCGCTCGCCGAGGAGGAGCACCGGTACGCCGCTGTGTGGGACACGCCCCGGGTGCGGGGCCGCGCGCTGCGCGTGCTCGGCGCGGCCACCGGCGGGCGGCGCGGTCTCGAACTCACCGCGGAGGCACTGGGAATACTGCGTGGCTCATCGCTCGACGTCGAACTGATCCCCGCCCTCATCACCCACGGGCTGCAGCTCACGGCCGCCGGACAGCCTCGCAGTGCCCGTCCGCTGCTCAGGGAGGCCGCGACGACGGCCGAGCGCCTGGGCGCCGTACGGCTGTCGGTCCGCGCGGAACTGGCCCTGAGCGCGAGCGGCGCCCGCCGCAGGAGCGCCCCGCTGACGGGCCGCGACTCGCTGACCGCCGGTGAGCGCCGCGTCGCCGACCTCGCCGCGGGTGGACGGACGAACGCGGAGATCGCCGAACTGCTGCATCTGGCGCGACGTACCGTGGAGACCCATCTGACCAGCACCTACCGCAAACTCGGCATACGGCGCAGGCTGGAACTTCCGGCGGCGCTGAACATCGATACCTTGAAGCCGACGTGACCTGACCGGAGGTCGGCACGTCTTGGGTGCGGAGCGGGCGGAGGGCAGCTCCCGTCCGGTCCTGTGGCCCGTGACGCGTGAGCGGTCAAGTGCACCAGGGGTGGGCAGGGGTGGCCGCTAACAGATCGACGTCTGAGCGAGGGAAGGCCCGGTGGCTCGACCTCGGGGCGCGGGCGGGAAATCAGTCGACGTTGACGGTGAACGTGGAGACCTTGCCGTCCGCAGCGGTAAGGGTGACCGGCCCGAAGGTGATGATCACGGCCGAATTACCTCCTGGACCTTTGTAATAGCCCTCCGCCCCGGTGCCCCGGACAGCCAACGCCACGAGCGTCGATGCGCCTTGCTCATCGACGTCGGTCTTCGGCTGGGCCAGGGCGGGATGCCCGTTGGCCTCTGCCCAGTCACGGAAGCCGAGGGCGTCCCGGCTCATGCCGGGCAGGATGCTCTTGTTGGCCCAGGCCCACAGCCATGAACCCGAGCCGGGGCTGAAGCTGCCGAGGATCTGGGCGGGCGCTGTCGCCGTCTTGTCGGGGCTCGACTGCGTCGCCTCCCGATCGTCTCCCGCACACGGCCCTGACCCCTCGCCGGGCGACCATGGGCAAAAGAGAGTCCGCCACGAAATCGGGCGGTCATAGCCCATCGGCGCACTCGTCGACGAACGCGCAGAACCGACGAATGAGACTCAAGGAGCAGGGGGCCGGGTCCGAGTCGCCCTGCATGTGAGGTGCGCCCTGAAGCCACTGCTGCCACAGACCTCCCGGTTCCCGGAAACGGTCGGCTTGGCCGCGTTTTAGGTTCAGGTCGATGAACTGGAGTGCTCCCATGACGACCGTCTGGTCGTATGCGAGGTCCGGGCGGCGCAGGTAGCGATCAAGGTAGGCGGCGAGCAGTTCAGCGTCGCGCGCCGTTCCGAAACTGGCCAGGGCCACGCTGTAGGCCGACCCGACGCAGCAGACTTCGCTGGCCAGCAGGAGTTCCCCGAGGCGCTCACGGAACTCGGTCCGGCGGGAGACCGCTACGAGCCAGGCCGCAGTTCTCCGTTCTCTCCAACTGCCTTCGAGAAGCATGGCGATCTCATCTGCGGTGATGAGTCCCGCGTCGTCACGGAGAGATCGGGTGAATCGGTCGTACTCAGGATCCTCCATGCGCAGCAAGCTGCCGCCCAGCTTCAGATAACGCCGTTCGGGCGTGACATAGCGGCGGCTCAGGGCCAGCAGCTCGGCATCGTCACGAGGATCGCGCATCACACGAACGATCTTGCCTTGCCGGCTCGGAACGGGCCAGCCCCCTACCCTGCCCCCGGTGTGACGGTGTACGGGAGTCGGCCCTTGTGTCCAAGTGAGTAATCAGATCCACGGCCCAGGGGTCAGCCGCCGTAGCGGCCCCACTCATCGAGACCGCTGCAGAGGTGGCTTCGAGGCATCGAGGGGCGTCAAAGCCTCTGTTCTCACCCAGTACATGGCCGATGAGGGAGTCCTCGCCGCGCCGCCAGGAGTCGGTCACTCCCTGCACCGCTCGGACCGGCTAGATTCCATTCCACCGAGACCCAGCGCGCAGACGACCGTGCGCACAGGCGATTCGATTGGATCGCTGCTGGTGGGCAGTCTTCGTGTCCTGCGGGTAGTCGCGCTGTCAGCACCACGGTCTACGGTGCAACCATGTCGTTTGTCCTGCTCGATGGTCTGCCACCCGGCCGGTTCCTGTCTTCCGGTCCCGCACACGTGTGGGTCTCTGACGAGTTTCCCCAAGACGTCGATCGGCTGTGGCCTCGCCTGCTGAGCGAGCAGAAAGGCCGTGGCCTGGTTCCGCTCCTGTGCCGGCCCGACGCCCTGGGAAAGCCTCTCGGCCTGGACCACGTGGATGCCGTCCGCCTGGAGGAGGTGCTGGCCACGGATTTCGACGAGTATCGGCGCAGGAGGCTGCCCTTCTGGATGGACCCGACACCGGACCCGGTGCCCGAGGGAGTCGAACCATGGCCACACGACCCCGGGCCGCCCTTCGAGCAGTGGCCGGGCCTGGCACCGCAGATGCCGGATGCGTCCGCAGGCTCGAAGCCTGAGGAAGCGGCGGCGATCCTGTTGTCCTGGTTCATCGAGATGGGGGAGATCGGGCTGGACGCGTGCCGACTCGTGCTTGTCCCCGCCCATCGCAGTAGCGATGCTCTGGCGTCGATCGGCTGGTCCGCGGAGGCGCCGCTGCCTCTGTTGTGCGCACTCCTGCGAAGCTGGGAAGACCGCTTCGGCGCCCGGGTCGTGGCGGTGATCGGCAGCGAGCTGCACGTATCGGTCGCGAGGCCGCCCGTCGAGGCCGAGCACGCGAACCTGCTCGCCCTGGAACACGTGCTCTCGCTCGCGGACAACATCGTCGACGATCCGCCCACGCCGTTCGCCGAGTACGCGATGGACCTCATGGGACGGACTTCCTGGTCGTTCTGGTGGGACTAGGCATGACGGCCGTGCTGCCTGCGTCGTTGGTTCGGACGTGCCGTTGACTGATGCCCAGTGGGCGAGGATCGAGCCGTTGCTCCCCGGACCGGGCACCGAAACACGTGGCCTGTGGAGAGACCGACGTGACGTGATCGATGCGATCGCCCGGAAGTTCCGGACCGGCTCGCAGTAGGTACACCTTCCGCAGATTCAGGTGCTGTCTACCGGCCCGGAAAGGCCTGCGGATCGGGAGCATTCGTCGAGGTGACGGACGATCGCGCCGCGGGTGCCGGCCGATGCGCGGAGGTGCCGGGCCCTGATGCCGGACGTCGGCGTCGCCTCTGGCCACCCCGTCCCTGCAGCAGTACGTCATGGGGATTTGCGCCGGGCCGCACCCGATTCCTCGAGCCAGTCGAACATCCTCCACTTCGAGTCGAAGGCCTCGCCATCGGCAAGCGTCGCGGCCTGAAAGGTCCGGGGGCCCGGCTGTGTGCCGAAGTCCCGGCAGGCGGTGGCCAACTGCTGGAAGCGAGTCAACATGTGTGACCAGACCTGTTGTCCGGTGGAGGTCGGTACGGTGAAGTACGCCTCGGCCTGCTTCACCGCCCGACCCAACCCACCGCACGCGAGGTTCAGCGTGCCGATCGACCCGTGGGGTGCGAACGCTGCGTAGAAGTCCTTCTCCGCCGCAGAGAGCGCTTTGATGTGATCCAGGCCCCCGAGCACCGCCCACGCGTTGCCCTGGATCCGGGCCATCGATGCCGAGGAGGTGGGTCGCGACTGCTCCAGCACGACCCAAGGTCGCTGATCAGACCGATGGGGCGGGTCCGACATGTCGACGGCGAGCACCGTCACGCCGATGGCGGTCACAACGACCACGGCGGCCGTCACCTGGGCGCCGTGCTGCCACATCCGGCGAGGCGGCCGCTTCGTGGGCGGCCGCGGTGCCGGCTGCTGCCCGGTTCGGCCGCGCCTTCGCCAGAGCAGGCCCACGCCGCGACCCGCGAAAGCGGCCAGTCCTGCCGCCAAGGTCCCGAAGGACAGGACGAATGCCAGCCCGAACTCCACAGCGTGCCCGCCACCACGTCCGGCCACCATCTGCACGTGTTGGTCATGGTGTTCAGCAGACCGAGGCAGCCGTCGGCCCTCATAAGAAGATAGGCACCCCCCGCACCCAGCAGTGCCGCGATCCCCGCCGAGACCAGTCCGCTCAGCAGCCACCCGGTGTCCTTCACCGCAGCGACACAAGCAGCCGTCAGAGTCATCCCGCAGCAGATCACGAGAATGGGCCACCACATGTGCACGAGCTGGAACGGCCCCGTCATGCGCACAGCAGCCGGGTTCGGCGTGTTCAAGTGGGCCAGTGCCATGGCCAGCCCGGCCCAGCAGACGACCCCGCCCGTCAGCCCCGCGGCCAGGAGACGGCCGGGCCCGAACGAGCGTGGGGCATGCTGCGCGGCCGCCCCCGGCAACGCTCTGGCAAGCCATTTCGGGGGGCCCACCGGTGCCTGGATCGTCAGCACGAGCAGGGGGAGCACCCAGAGCAGCACAGACGCCCACCACAAGCTCCGGAGTGCCCCGTCCGAGCCGGGAAACCAGCCCATCACCGCGATGACTTCCAGCATGGGGCCGACGTGCGGGGGCGGCACTCCGGGCATTCTGTACGTGCTGAGGACGCCGGCCCCTCCGGCGTACCGGTGAAGAAGAGAGTACCCAGGCCCATCGCCGTCCACAGGGGCAGGACCGACGTGAGGAACACCCGCCACAGGGCGACCGTGAAATAGGTGACGCCGACATCCCCGTTGCGCACGTGGGCGAGCTCGTGCAGCACCACAGCGCGGAATCGATCGCGCTGTGTGTCGCTCGTGGCGACCAGACCGCCGTCCAGACGGATCGTGGGACGACGCCATCGGCCGAAGACGACGGCACTTGCCGTCACCGCCGCCGAGGCGACGACGAAGCGGGGCGGCCTGGCGAGTCCGGCGGTGGCCACGAGTTCGTCGAGCAGTGGACGCAGCGTGCCGTGAACATCCATCGCGTCCGTGGCACGACCTTGGAACGCCGCGTCTTCCACACCGGCAAAAGCCAGTACAGCGCGACGACCATGGCGATCATCACAGCCCCCACGCCGAAGGACATGCCGGTGAAGTCCTGGCTGAACTTTTCGAGGCAGGCGTCCAGCGGGCTTCGTTCTGGTCGGAACGGAGGACCCTTTTGTCCCAGGACCAGCCGGGGTCGACACCTGCGGCCAGCCAGCAGGCACCTTCCTTGTCGGCGGTCTCGGACGATGCGAGGAGCTGCCGGACGGCTGAGGGGATCATGGCCACACCGGCCGTCACCAACAGCAGGAGGAGCAGCACGAATCGCAGAGTGTTCCGGACGCCAGGACCTTCTCGTCGAGCCGGGACGGGTCATTCCCCGATCGGGTATCAGCGGCGGCCGGTAAACCGGCCATCACGTCTCACTGTCAGCCTCGGCGACCGACTCGGCCGGACCGGGATCCTCCCGCTCGCCCAGCACCAGCCTGGCCACGACCGCGTCGGCGATCACCGCCGCGCGCCCCTCTTCCAGACCACGCTGCACGGCCATCTCCACCACCGCGTTGTGCACTTCAACAAGCTGCTCACGGATCAAGGGCGGGACCGTCACAGCTTCGGCAGGCCTGCGGAGAAGCGCGCGGAGCCTGGATCTCGCCCGGCCGGTGGCACTGTCCACCGCCACCGTCACGATCTGCTGGGCCGTCTGGTCCAAGGCCAGCCACACCACAGGAGTCACCAGGGCGGCTACCTCGCCGAGACCGAAGTCAAGGGCCTCGCGTCGGCCTTGCTGCCCAGCCTTCGTACGACCGTGGCGTCGTCGAACCTGGCGAGCCCTACTACCAACGGCATCTCCTCCGCAGCCACTTCGGCCACGACATCGTGAACCACGTCGCGGACTCGCGTCGCGTCCGTCGCCCCTCGTACTGAACTGCTTCGAACCCCATGACACCCCCGTGATCGGACCCGGTGCGTCAAGTCCGGCACCCGCACCAGCTGTCAGCCTGGCTGCGCGGACTCATCGAGACAAGCGCTTTGGGAGCACTCCTGCGCGGAGAGGATCGCCACCGGGACCCGGCACGGGCGGCTTCCCACCGGCCGGCCCCGCGCGGGACGAGCTGCGCGTTCCAGCTGGATCGTCATCTGCACCGGCGCCGGGAGCCAGGGGCGGCAGGTTCTACGGGGCGACCGTGGCCGTAGGCCCCTGTACCTCCAGGACGACAGCCGTGCCGCCGACGGTCCGGTCTTCGTGCATCGTGATCAGTTGGCCGGGCCGGAGGTGTCGCCACCGCGAGGGTGCGAGGGGGGCGAGCCGCACCGCGGAACGCTCGCCGGGCCCCAGCGCGGGGCGGAACTCGACCCACAGGCATGCGATGTCGAGAGCTTCCCCACCCATTGGTGCCCGATTTCCGATGCTCCACATCGGCCGCAGAACACCGGCTCCGGAGAAGGGAGTCTGCCGTCGGCTCTCGCCGGCCGGCCGAAGCGTGAGATCGGCGCGGATGACCCCGTTTCGGGATTCGTAGCAGCGCCAGTGGCACCAGGCCGCGCTTCTCTCCAACTGCATCTGCTCGGCGGCCGTGGCGAGCTTTTCCCAGAAGCCGAGTGGAACTGGGCGAACGCCGCCCAGTTCCTCCAGAAGTCCAAAGGCCACCTCCCACTCGTCGTGAGCCAGGTAGTCCCAGACGTCGTTGACCGTGATGTCGTTCTCGGTGGCGATCTCCGCGGGGACCAGCAGGCCGGCGGCTTCCAGCAGCTCGGGGACGTTCATGGGCTGATTCTGGACCACGGGATCGGCGGACCGTCCGACGGGCCGGGAGGAAGGCGTAGCCGTCGGCCACCGAGGTCGCCGACGGCGTGAGCCCGCGACGCGGCCGGGGTGCTCAGTTCCTCTGCATGCCTGGGTCGACTGGACCTCCCGCGTGGCTGAGACGTTCTCCGAGAGCTGCCAGCGCCGCCCGGTAGGGTCCGTCCGGCAGCAGCTCGTAGCGTTTGACCGCGCGTAGGAAGAGGCGGAACCCGAGGTCGGCGCACGTCTCGGTGATCACCTGCTTCAGCGCCGGCACCAGGGGGCCGGGCAGCGGCCGCGGGTTGAACACCTCTCCTTCCTCGTGCGCCCGCGTCAGCGCGGCGGCCACCGGCGCCATCGCCCTGTGCGCCGCGGCGCACAGCGCCTCGTCGCTCACGGGTTCGGCAGCGGGCGGGGTGAAGCCGGGATCACGGGCCGACTCGGCCGCGAGCCAGGTCGATTCGATCCGCTCCAGCCACTCCCGCGCTCCGACGCGCTGCTTGGTCGGATCGAGCGCGTCGTCGGTCGACCCGACCCAGGCCGTGCGGATCGTGTCGTCGGACAGGCCGGAGTCCAGCAGCCGACGTATGTCACGGCCCAATTGCAGGGACGCAGGGTGGCCGAGCTCCCGGACCGACCGTTCGGTGATCAGGAGTATGGCCGAGACCGGCCCCTTTTCGATCAGGCAGTCCATCTCCGCGTGACGCAGTTCCGTCAGATCGTCGCACTGCTCGGACAGCCAGGCGAGGCCGGTCTCATCTGCCATGTTCACTCCAGGTACGGGACGGAAGCTGCGCCCCCGGCCGTCGGTGCGGCAGCATCGACGCGAACACGGCAGGCTGGTGCGCAGGCCACGACACCGCGAACAACTCGTTGAGTTCTCCGTCGCACAGGTCGGGGCGGACGACCACCATCTCATCGTCAGCCTGCGACGATCCACTGATCAACATGCAGAGCAGCCTGCTACGCGTCCCGAGATCGTGCTCCCCCTCCACGAACTTCTGCGGGGCGGTACCAGGCAGTGTCCGGCCGATCGTTCGTCTGAGATGGGACATGCATGATGTCGCCCAAGTCCTGGCATCTGCGGCGCCACCACGGCCAGGCACGTGGTGCCTGAGGGTCGTGCAGGGTGCGTGCCAGGAAGTCGGCGTCGGCATTCTTGACGATCGACGCGATTTCCCGGGCTGCTCGTCTGTCGAGAGCGCCGATTGCTCGCTCTATCAGGAGTCGGTCATCCCAGATGTCGTAGCCGGGCAGGTGTGGCTCGGGCAGGTAGAGAGGGCGTCCTGGGCGGCGTACGAACGCTTGCCAGTAACGGACGGCGTCTTCGAGCTGCCGGATGGGTAGGCCCCGTTCGGCTTCGAATCGGGCCGCCTGGCGAAGTGTGTGAGGTGAGAGCTGTGAAGGCCGGTCCCGGTAGCTCCGAAGGTGGGACCGGCAGAGGGCGTCCAGGCGTAGAGCAGCCGCCGTCTTGCGGGGCATGACTCTTCTTTCGCACGTAGTGATCTGGGTGAGGAACTCTACTGTGGGAGCTTGCGGCAGGTCACGTCCTGAACCAGATGAGAAGTGCCGCTGCGGCCGGCACCACCACGTCACCCTCGTCACCGCGGCCCAAGCCTTCCTCACTCTCAGGCGGCTCGACCCAAAGGTAGGCACGCCGGCCTGACCCTCTACCAGGTCCTGACCCGCCTCCAGGACCTCCTGAAGGGCTGGACAGGCACCTGCACCACCTGAACCGACCCCCACCCCGCAACCGAAGCGACACAGAACCTGACGAAGCGCTACTAGTCCTCCACTGGCCCCAGATCGAGGTCGGCCAAGAAGCGGACCGTGGCATCCGGAGCGGTGTCGAGTTCGAGCACGACCAGCGTGTTCTCGCCGGGTACGAGCACAGGTCCGGGAACGAACAGCGTCCTCTGCGGTCCGCGCGACCAGTACCTCCCGAGGCAGAACCCATTGATCCACGCGACTCCCTTGCCGAGTCCCGCGACGTCGAGGAAGCGGTCGGACCGGTCCTCCGCCTCGAAGGTTCCGGCCGCCAGAGTCAGTGCCGGCACCGACGCCGCCCCGGGGTCCGGGTTCGCGCCGGTGGCGGCGAGCCGGTTCACGTCATCGGCGTCGAGCGCCACCGTCTCCCACCCGGTGACGGGTTCGCCGTCGATGCGGGCACCGCCGATGATGCCCTTGTCCTCGCCCAGTCGAGGCCCGTAGTTCACACGTCCCTGGTCCTCTACGACGAGGAGCAGTTCCCGTGCGACCGGTGGCAGTGTCAGCGCGGACGCACGGTCCTCGCGCTGGAGCACGCCGACGCAGTGGCCGTCGACCACGACGTGGACGCGGTCACGGACCTCGCCGACGGTGAGCACCGATGCCTTCGTGAGGTGAAGCCGCGTCCGGTGCAGGACGTACGAGGCGTCGTCGCGGACCTCGGCGAACGTCGGTACGGTGTGGGTCCGGGCGACGGGCATCGCCTCGAACGCGGCCTCGGGAAACGAGGCCACGGGTGTGAGGCGGACCTCGCCGCCCGGTGCCGGTGCGGCTTCCACCGGCACGTCGCCGGGCACCGTCGTGTACTTCGCCAGCACCTCCCGGTAGGCCCAGTACTTCGCGGTCGGACGCCCCGCTTCGTCGAGCGGTGCGTCGTAGTCGTACGTGGTGGCGATCGGCTGGTACACGCCCCGGTCGTTCGCGCCGTTCGTCAGGGCGAAGTTGGTGCCGCCGTGGAACATGTAGAGGTTGACCGAGGCGCCCGTGGAGAGGAGGGCGTCCAGGTCGGCGGCGGACTCCTCGGCGGATGTCGTGTGGTGATACATGCCCCAGGAGTCGAACCATCCGTCCCAGTACTCGGACGACATGAGCGGACCGGTCGGCTGGTGCAGGCGCAGCGTGCGCAGCCGTTCCGGGGATCGTGAACCGAAGGACGCGGTCCGGTGCAGGCCGGGCCGTGAACCGTTCTCCAGCATGTGCGGCTGGGGCTGGTCCACCGTGGTCAGCGGCACGGTGACCCCCGCCTCGCGGAGCATGGCCGTCAGAGCGTCGAGGTAGTCCGCGTCGTCGCCGTATGCGCCGTACTCGTTCTCCACCTGGACGAGGAGCACCGGGCCCCCGTTGTCGATCTGCAGCGGAACCACGATGTCCATCACGCGGGCGAGGTAGGAACCGATGGCCCGCATGAACTGGGGCTCGTTGCGCCGCACCCCTGCGCTGCGGTCGGTGAACAGCCAGCTCGGCAGGCCCCCGTTGGTGAGTTCGGCGCAGATGTACGGTCCCGGACGCACGATGGCGTGCATCCCCTCGTCGGCGATCGTGCGCAGGAACCGTCCCAGATCGAGCGCGCCGACGTCGTTCCACGTGCCCGGCCTCGGTTCATGGAGGTTCCAGGGGACGTATGTCTCGACCGTGTTGAGGCCCATGAGCCGGGCCTTGCGGATGCGGTCGAGCCAGTGGTCGGGGTGCACCCGGAAGTAGTGGACGGCCCCGGAGAGAATCCGGAAGGGCACGTCGTCCAGGAGGAAGTCCTGTTCCCCGATGCTGAATCTGCTCATGCCGCACGCTCCTGGAGGTCGCCTGCCGTGTGGGTTCGCCGCCCGGAGCGTTCGGAGACCATGGAGAGGTACACCGAGGCGGTCCAGGTCATGCTGCGGTCGCGGAGACCGGCACCCGTGATCGCGTCGAAGTTCTCCGCCATGCCGGCTCCCGCACAGGTGGCCATGAACCGGTTCGCGATGTCGTCGGCGAGATCCGGCCGTCCGCTCCGGCGCAGTCCGTCGGCGAGCAGCATGGTGGAGGGCGCCCAGATGGGGCCGCGCCAATACCCGTCCGACTCGTAGTGCGGACTGCCCGGTGGTTCGGTGGCCGGGCCGTGGGGTGTGAGGTAGCCACCCTCGACCAGCCTGCGCACGGTGGTGTCGCGCATCAGGGGCGGGAGGAGGTCGCCGACGACCAGGGGCATGAAGGTGAGGAGGCTCTCCGAGTCGATCACCTGGCCGGTGCGGGTGTCGCGGGCGACGAACCGGTCACCGTGCCAGAACCGGTCGCACAGGGTGCGTACGGTGGCGTCGGCCCGGCGGGTCCAGCCGGCCGCGTCGGCGTCCCGGCCGCCGCGTTCCGCGATCGACGCGAGGGCGCGCATCTGGAGCGCGAGGTAGGCGAGGAGGTCGGGGCTCTGCACGGGAACACCCACGCCGAACGTCGTCGCGTTGTCCCATCCGGAGTCATTGCCGTGGTTGTACGACGGGATTCCGTCGTCGCCGTACACACGGTGCTCGAACCACCACTCGGTCCACCTCCGCAGCGGCTCGTACAGAGCGGCCGTCGTGTCGGCGTCGAGACCGCCCCGGTCCATGAGATGGGCTACGGCCCAGCCGTGGATCGGCGGTTTCACGAAGTTCCGCTCGACGCCGGCGTCGTTGACGTAGTCGGGGAGGCATCCGTGCTCGTCCTGATGGTCGAACACGGCGAGGAGCTGGTCGGCGGCCGCTCGCGGGTCACGCCACAGCGCCATCGCGTTGAAGCAGTGGTCCCAGCTCCAGACGTTGGTCATGCGGTTCTTGGACATGAGCATCGACTCGCGTCGCAGGGCTCCGCCGGCCGGCACCATGGCCGCCCAGGTGACGAACGCGGCCAGTCGGACGGTGTCCCCGATCCGGGGGTCGTCGCGTTCGTCGCTGCCGTGGGTGCGGCACCAGTCGTCGAAGTCGGACTGCGCCACGGCGGCGATGTCGTCGGGGTCGTCGAGGGGCTCGGTCGGCACGGCACTGCCGTACTCGTCGACGACGATCGTCGCCGTGCCGTCCCCGGCCTCGGTCCTCAGGCGGGCCTCGGAGTTGCGGATGCCGTCCCAGCGGGCGTCGAACCGGGTCTCGCCGCCGATGATCCGGATGCGGTAGTTGCGGTTCGCTCCACTGTCGATGAACCTCCAGGTGCGCTCGTTCTCCTGGAAGACCGCGTCGTACTGGGACACCGCGCGGAAGTCGAGCGTGAGTGAGCCGCCCCGCACACGGAGATAGGCACGGCCGGTGCCGTCGAGGACGACCTCGACCCGGGTGGTGCCGTGGTGGAGCGTCAGCCGGCCGGCTGTGGTCCGGGAACGGGTCTCGGTTCCACCGTCCAGGAGGAGGCGGACGATCTCCCGGTGACGGGCGTCACCGCGGACCGTACGCAGGAACACGCCGGTGTCCTGCTGGTCGGTGACCCGGGAGAGGGCGAAGTAGGATCCGCGCCGGCTGAACGGAGTGGCCGCGAGATCGATCCCCAGCTGTGCTGCCGTGCTCATGCGCGACTCTCCGATCCGTCCGTGGCACCGGTGCCCGGCAGTGCGACGCGAACCGACTCGCCGGCGCCGAGGGTCACCGTCCGGGGTTCCGCATGGCCTTCCGCGCCACCCGCGAGTGCCGAGAGATCGATCTCGAACGTGCGCTCGTGTGCGGCGTCGTTGACGAGTTGGAAGCCGTACTCGTCGATGCGGTAGGTCAGCCGGTAGGCGAGCTGCCCGAGTGTCACCGTGCCGGAGCCGACCACGCGGGGCGCGATGAGCAGGTCAGCGGTGAGGGACGCCCGCACGCCCAGGTACTCGGTGAAGAGCACCCATGCGTACACGCAGGGGTATTCGTAGTAGTGGGCGGCTCCGTGCCAGTCCGAGCCGTCGGCGTAGTACACGTGCCCCATGTCGTAGCGCTCGCCCATGACGTAGTCGTCGGAGGCGCCCTGCGCGGCGACGGTGTCGAGCTGCTGACGCAGCATCATGCCGTTTCGGCGCCATGACCAGAACGCCGCGTCCCAGGACCAGTAGCGGCCCGCGGCGCAGAGGTCGTAAGGGCCTCCGTCCCCTATCTCGTCGTCGGTGTAGTCCTGCACCCGGGAGGCGAGGAAGGTCGGGAAGCGCTGGAACTCGTCGAGCTCGCGGTCGACGAGTTCCAGGACGTGCCCGGTCTGCGCGGCGTCCGCCTGCCCGAACATCGCCGGCAGGACGTTGGCGAGCAGGTGGACGTGATCGTGCACCCTGCCCGAGCGGTCGACCCAGTCGACGAACCGGTTGGTGTCCTCGTCCCAGTATCCGGCCGGGAGCGGGGTGCGTACCGCGGTGCCGAGGCGTCCGGCCAGTTCCCGGTAGGAGCCGGCCTGTTCCGAGCGGCCGAGTACGTCCTCCAGGGCGGCGAGGAGTTCGAAGGAGTTCGCGGCGAGTGAGGCGGCCATGGTCTCCCGGCCATCCTTGATCACCTGGTCCTCGTAGTAGACGTCGGACCACAGGCGCCCGGACCGGTCCATGCAGTCGACGACACAGGACGCCGCGCCCTCGAGGTCCTCGATGCGGTCCCGCAGCCAGCCGGTGTCCTTGGTGCGGGCGAAGTACAGCCAGGCCGACTCCAGCACCTCGACGTTGCCGGTCACGAGGAACATGACGGCGTTCTGGGAGCCGTCGGCGCTGTTCCGCCGCACGTGGTACTCCCGGTCGCCGTCCGGCTGGACGGCGCAGGGGTCGCGCCACAGCTGCTGGGGGTCCTCACGCATCAGCCGCAGCTGCAGGTCGATCATCCGCCGCACGACGTCCTGGTCGGTGTGGCTCCCCCACGCCATCCTGCCCTTGATCTGGAACTCGTGGTCGACGTCCGGGTACGTGCCGACGTACTTGTCGGCGAGCGTGCTGATCACGTAGCCGTCCGGGTCCGGGTATCCGGCGGCGGTGGTGCGTTCGACGACGCAGGGCAGGATGGTGCCCCAGTAGAAGCCCGCGAGCGCGTCGGCCAGCGCGTCCGCGCCGGGCAGTTCGAGGGCGAACTCCGCGCCGTCGACGTCCGCGTGGGGGCGGGCCCGGTGCGCGACGACTTTCACGGTTCCGGCGTGGACGACGACCGAGCGGCGTTCACCGTCGGTACGCAGCTCGAACGCGCCGTCGGCGACCAGGTGCCAGGCCGGTTCTGTCCCGTCGGAGGACCGCGGGAGCAGCCAGCACGCCCCGGAGCCCGTGAGTTCCACAGGAGCGGAGCCGTCGTCCGGCAGGAGATGGCGGCCGGTGTTCCCGGTGGAGAGCAGCACGCTGGGGCCGCTGGACACGTCGAAGCAGACCCGCGTCTCCGGGCCCTCAACCGCCTCTACCGACCAGGTGCGTTCGTCGACGCGGGTCGATGTCCCGTCGGTGGGCAGTGCGCGCGCTGGGGCGATGAGTGGCATCGGTGTCGTGACTTCCTTCTTGCGGTGGCTTCCCGCCGGACGTGACGGTGCTCTGCAGGCAGTATGCAAATTCGTTTAGGAAGTTTGCAAGCGAATCTTGCAAGACGGTCGTAGATCGAGTCATGATGACGCTCGTCACAGCGAGAGCCGCATTTCGATCAAGGAGGATCGACAGCCATGACCGCAACGCCACGTCACCACCGGCGTGCCCGGGTCGGCGCCTTCACCGCCGCCGCCGCCCTCTGCACAGGACTACTGACAGGCTGCTCCATGTCCGACTCCGAAGCCTCCGGGCAGGAGTCGCTCACCGCCTGGGCCTGGGGAGCGCCCGCGGAAGGCATGAAGGCCACCGCCAAGGCGTTCGAAAAGACGCATCCCGGAGTCACCATCAAGGTCCAGGACGTCGGCAATCCCGCGATCTGGGACAAGATCACCTCCGGCATGGCCGCCGGCGGCTCGGGCCTGCCGGACGTCATGGACATCGGCGGCGACTACATGAGCAACTACCTCGAGACGTTCCCTGACGGCTTCGCGAACCTCAGCGACCTGGGGGCGGACTCGCTGGCCGGCGACTTCCCCGACGGGCTGTGGAAGGGCGGTCAGAACTCCGAGGGGCAGCAGTACGGAATGCCCTTCGAGGTGAACACCAACCTCCTGTACTTCCGCAAGGACCTCTTCCGGCAGGCCGGTGTGGACATCGACTCGATCCACACCTGGGACCAGATGCTGACCGCGGGGGTCAAGATAAAGAAGGCGACCGGAGCCGACCTCTTCGCGGTCGACAAGGCGGCCTCGCAGGCCGACTCGGCGAACTTCTTCGAGATGCTCGCCCGCCTCCAGGGCACCTTCTTCTTCGACGGCAAGGGAGAGATCGCGCTCTCCGACGAGGGGAACGTCAGCGCGCTCACCTTCCTCAAGAAGGCGAACGACAAGCACCTCGTCGTCGACATCCCGCAGAGCCAGGGCACCACGTCGCAGATGAAGGGGCAGGCTCCCGTCGCGATCATGCCCGGTGCCTCCTGGATGGTCGGCAGCTTCCAGGGCACGGCCCCCGAGATGAAGGGCAAGTGGGGCGTGCGGATGTCGCCCGCGATGAAGGAGGGCGGGTACACGGCGTCGTCCGCCGGCGGCACCTACCTCACCGTCGCGAAGGCCAGCAAGAAGCAGAAGCTCGCCTACGAGTACGTCAAGTACAGCATGGCGACCCTTGCCGGGCAGAAGGTCATCACGGAGGCCGACGGGCTCTTCCCGAGCTTCGAGCCGATGTGGGACACAGCCGGGTTCCGCAAGCCGGATCCCTACTTCGGCTCCGACACCAACCAGCTCGTCATCAAGGCGCTGAGCCAGAAGACGCCACCGGACTTCTACACCAAGGACTTCCCGAAGGCGCTCAAGGTCTACGACGACGCGCAGACCCAGGTCCTGGTCAAGGGAGCGGACCCGAAGACAGCCCTCGCCAAGGCCGCGAAGCTGCTGGCGCAGCAGACCGGCCGGAAGATCTCGACGGACTGACAGCGGGGAACCATGTCCAACACCGTGAAATCCAGTCCCCGGACACCGGTGCGCGAGGCCGTCCTCACCAGGCGGCCCGGCGCCGGGCCCGGCGTCCGGCCCTCCCGGCCGGCCCTGCGCGCACGGGCGACGCCGTTCGTGTTCCTGGCGCCCGTGATCGTGCTGTTCCTCGGCTTCAAGGTCTACCCGGTCCTGTACGCCCTCTGTCTGAGCTTCACGCAGAACGTGGGCGGGGTAACCTCGTTCGTCGGCGGCGCGAACTACGGGCGGCTGCTCGACGACCCGCTCTTCTGGACCGCTCTGCGCAACACCGTCGAGATCCTGGTGATCCAGGTCCCGTTGATGCTCGGCCTCGCGATCCTGCTCGCCGTCGCGCTGAACTCGAAGCTACTCAAGTGGCGCTCCTTCTTCCGCGTGGCCTACTTCGTCCCGATCGTCATGGGCCTCGTCGCATACGGAATCCTCTTCTCCGCACTGCTGAACTACCAGAACGGATTCATCAACTACCTGCTCACCTCGGTCGGGCTCCCCCGCATCCCGTGGCTGACGGACCCGTTCTGGGCCAAGGCGTCGATCATCATGGCGATGACCTGGCACTACACGGGCCAGAGCACGGTCATGTACCTCGCACAGCTGCAGTCGATCCCCGGTGAGCTCTACGAGGCCGCGCAGATGGACGGCGCGAGCCGGCGCCGTCAGTTCTGGCACGTCACGCTTCCAGGGCTCCGGCCGGCCATCCTGCTCACCGTGGTCCTGTCGACCATCGGGACGCTGCAGCTCTTCGACGAACCGTATGTGCTCACCGGTGGCGGTCCGGACAACGCCACACTCACCATCGGCATGTACCTCTACACCACCGCCTTCAAGAACTTCGACTTCGGATACGCGTCCGCGATCGGCTACGTCCTGGCCCTCATCGTCACCGCGGTCTCCGTCACCCAGATGCTCGTCCTGAGGAGGCGTGCCCAGTGACTGCCACTCAACTGCCGACGCGGCGCGGGCGCCGGGAGTCAGGATCGACGATGTCGCTCAGCGTCGTCCTCACCGCGACCGTCGCCATCGGCGCGGTGTTCATGCTCGCCCCGTTCGTCTGGCTCGTCGTAGCGACGACGCACTCGACGGACGAGATCTTCTCGTCGCCGCCGGCGCTGCTGCCCGGTGACCGGTTCTGGACCAATCTGACCGGACTGTTCACGTCGCTGCAGTTCGGCGACGCCCTGCGGAACTCCCTCGAGGTGTGCGCCGTTTACACCGCGCTCGGCATGGTGGTGTGCAGCACGGCGGGCTATGCCTTCGCGAAGTTCCGGTTCCGTGGCCGCGACGCCATGTTCACCGTGATCATCGCGTCGCTGGCCCTGCCCGGGCAGGTGACCCTCGTACCCCTGTTCAAGATGATGGTGGGACTCGGATGGCTCAACTCCTACCAGGGACTCATCCTGCCCAATCTGGCCCTGCCGTTCGGGATCTTCCTCATGCGCCAGGCCATGCAGTCCGTACCGGACGAGCTCATGCAGGCTGCCCGCGTGGACGGCGCGGGTGAGGCCCGTACGTTCTTCCAGATCGTCCTGCCCACGATGCGGCCTGCACTGGCGGCTCTCGCCATCTTCCTGTTCCTCGGGCAGTGGAACGACTTCGTCTATCCGCTCATCGTGCAACGCACGCCGGAGGCCTACACGCTGCCGGTGTCCCTCGCGACCCTGCACGGTGTGCAGTCGACGGACTACGGGCAACTGCTCACCGGAACCCTCATCTCGGTCCTGCCCGTACTCGTACTGTTCTTGTTCCTTCAGAGGTACTTCGTGGCCGGGCTTCTCGCCGGCTCCGTGAAACAGTGAGCACGTCGGAACGGCGCTCGCAACACGGACCATCACGCAACGGCAATCACCGGAGGGGCTTGGAATGACGGTAGGGAAAGAGGCCGAGGCGTCGAAGCGTCGCAAGGGGTCTCGTGCGCCTGTGCGCGGCACGACCCTCGCTCAGGTCGCACAGGCCGCGGACGTGAGCGAAGCCACCGTCAGCCGGGTCATCAACCGCAAGTACGGTGTCTCGCCCGCCACTCGGCAGGCGGTGGAGGAGGCGCTGAAGCAGGTCGGCTACGAGCGGCCCCTCGACAACCGGCTGGTCCTCATGCTCACCCCCAACCTGAAGAACCCGATCTTCGCGCAACAGGCCGAGCGTGTCGAGAACGAACTCAACCCGTACGGGCTCACGTCGATCATCTGTCCGGTGTATCCGGGCACGCCGCGTGAGCGGGACTACGTCGAGTCGCTTGTCGACGCCGGCGTCGCCGCGATCGTCTTCCTGTCCTCCAGCAACACCCTGCGGGACGAGGACCACCGGGTGGTGCAGTTCGTCGAGTCGAGGGGCATCCCCTACGTCAGCATCAACGGCGGGTTCCCCGAGTCCGACGCCCCCGTCGTCTCCACCGACGACTGGCGCGCCGCCGAGCTGGCCGTCGGGCACCTGCACGACCTCGGACACCGGAAAATCGGTCTCCTCGCCGGACCGACGGGCAACGTGCCGGCCGACCGGCGCGTCGAGGGGTTCCTGCGGGCGATGGAGCGGCGCGGACTCGACGACCCGGCGGGTCTGGTGGTCCGTCAGCACTTCAACGTCGAAGGCGGCCAGCAGGCAGCGTCCACGCTGCTCGCGCTGGGCGCGACCGGTCTCGTGGCATCGAGCGACGAGATGGCCTTCGGCGCGTTCCGCGCGGCGGAGCGGGTCGGGTTGCGTGTGCCGAAGGACGTCTCGGTCGTCGGCTACGACGACTCGCCGGTGCTCGACTTCATCGGCCCGCCGCTCACGACGGTACGGCAGCCGATCGAACGCATCGCGGAGAACATCGGACGCATCGTCACCTCGCTGATCGCCAACCGTGCGGTCGGCTCGGAGGAGATCCTCGTCGAGCCCGAACTCCGCCTCCGCGGATCCACATCTCCCGTCCGGACCGGTACCTGACCACCGGCCGGACGGAAGGCCGGGCGGCGGCCGGGCACGCCAGAGGCGTGACGGCCGCCGCAGCACCGGCGGACGGGGGTGACACGGACATGGAGCGGGGCGGGCACGCCGGGGCGCGGTTTCGGGGAGTGCCTCCGCAGCGAAAGGGCATCGGACCGGTCACCGCTCCCCCACTGGCCGGCGAGGACGCCTGGGGCGGGGCACAGGCGCCGGCCTCTTCGAGGAAGTCCGACTCCGTGCGTGACCAAGGCAGTCAGCCGGCGCCCGTCAGTCCGTGGTGGCGGATGCCCTCGCCCTGAATCCGGCCCGTGGCCGATCAGCCGGCGGTCCACTGGGGCCACCTCTTGGCGGCGGAGACGCGCTCCGTCAGAGGCTTCAGCGCCGCCTCGGCGCGGCCAGGTCGACGACGAGGTCGGGCAGGGAGCGCACCCCGGCACGCTCCGCCAAGGCAACGATCTCGGCCCGCACCTCACCCTGCGGGTCCCCCGCGTGCAGCGGTCTCACACCGGGCCGGCCGCGCCTCCGGCGTGGAATCAGGACATACAGCGCACCGGCCGCCAGCAGCACGGCACCGGTGCCCGCCAGTCCGTACCAGCGTGGAACCCCCTCCGCCTTCTCGAGGCAGGCCCGCAACGCGTCGTCCTGCGCCTGGTCCCGGAACAGTTCGTCGATCAGCTTGCCCCCGGGATCGTACCCGGCTGCGAACTGGCACACCGTCGCCACGTCTTCGTACGGCAAGGGGCGCAGGATGCTGCCCAGCATGGCGGCCGTGGCGACCACCGTCGCGACGGCCAGCACGAGGAACCGCAGGGTGGTACCCGCAGGTAAGGCGCCGGGGTCGGATTCCGCAGACGTGGAGGGGGCGGCCCCGAAGTCCGGGCGAGGCGTCGTGGTCTCCGTGCCCTCGCTCATGCCGCCGCCGGTCCGTCCTGTCCGGACTCCTCCGCTCCGGCGAGCGCCAGCCTCGCGACCACGGTGTCCGCCAGGACCTCTGCGTCCGGCTCGGGGAGCCCGCGTCGTACCGCTTCCGCGCGCACCGGCTGTGTACGGCCGTCAACTGGGCCCGGTCGAAGTCCGGGACCTCGGGCGGGGCGATCCTGCGGCGGCCCGGCGGACGCAGACGCGCCAGGACGCCGGTGGCACGGGACAGCAGTCGGCCCGTCGTGTCCGCCACGGCGGCCCTGCACGCCTCGTCGACCGCCAGCAGCACGACGGGCGTGACAAGCGTCGCCGCATCGGAGAGGCCGAACCCGAGAGGGTCACCGCCCCGTCCGTCGCTCGCCCGTCGCACCCGGCGCAGGACGAGCCCGTAGTCCAGACCCGCCAGATCATCGATCAGCGGGCCTTCCTCGGGGGCCCGTTGTGCCGCCACGTCCCGCACCACGTCCATCACGGTCGCACGCATGCGTCCCCTCCCCCGCCGTCCCGCGCGGTTCCGCCGACCACTCGCCCGACGCCCGCGACAGCCTTCCACTTCATCAGTACCGTCGGCAGGCTTTCCGGAAACGGCAGGGCGGGACGTCAGGGCAGGTCCACCGGATACGGCTCGTTGAAGTCCGCCGAGCGGCTGACCGCTTCCCAGGCACTCGCCTCGGCTGTCTGGCGGCGGGAGTGGTCCAAGGCCATGGTCGCCGCGTTCACACCGAGGGGGAGGTGGCCGGGGATCTCGTCGCGGTGGACGGTGCGGACGATGATCTCGGCGGCGCGCTGCGGGTCCCCGGCCGCACCGGCCGTGTCCTGCCGGACCCGGCGGTTCATCTCGCCGACCGTCGCGTCGTACGCCTGCGGAATGTCGTGCACCGTCATCGACGAGCCCGCCCAGTCGGTGGCGAAGCCGCTCGGTTCCACGACCATCACCCGCACACCGAAGGGCGCGACCTCCGTCGCCAGGACACGGCTGAAACCGTCGACCGCGAACTTGGCCGCCTGGTAGGAAGCGATGCCCGGCGAGCCGCCGACGCGCCCACCGATCGACGAGAACTGCACGACGGTGCCCGAACCCTGCCCGCGCAGGGTCGGCAACGCGGCCTTCGTCACGTTGTACACACCCCAGAAGTTGGTCTCGAACTGCGCGCGGAAGTCGGCGTCGTCCGAGGTCTCGATCGGCGAGACGTTCGCGTACCCCGCGTTGTTCACCAGCACGTCGATGCGCCCGAAGCGCTCGACCGCCGCGTCGACCGCACCGAGGGCCGCCTCCGGGTCCGTGACGTCCAGAGCAAGGGGGAGCACTCGGTCGCCGTACGCCCCGAACACCTCGGTGAGGACCTGCGGGCGACGGGCGGTGGCCACGACGAGGTCGCCCGCCTCCAGGGCGGCGGTGGCCAGGGCGCGGCCGAGACCGCGGGACGAACCGGTGATGAACCATACCCGCTGTTCTTCGCCGCCGCGACCCGGGACGGTTGCCGATTCGCTGCTCATACCAGTGGTTACGTTGTCACTCATACCCCTAGTGAAACACTGTTGCCTTAATAGCGCAACACGGTTGCGGTATTAACTTCTATGATGGCGGCATGACTGATCAGGCCGCCTTCCAGCGGGCCCGCAGCGTCCAGGCCAAGCGTGCGCGCGAGGACGCGATCCTCGGCGCGGCCCGCACCCTGGGAGGCCGGCGCGGCATCCGGGACGTCACCCTCACCGACATCGCGGCCGAGGTCGGCATGCACAAATCGGCGTTGCTGCGCTACTTCGAGACGCGGGAGCAGATCTTCCTCGACCTCACCGCCCAGGGGTGGCGGGAATGGTCCGCCGCACTGCGCGCGGGCCTCGCCGATTACGAGCAGGCCACACCCGCACTGGTCGCGGACGCCTTCGCCACCACACTGTCCGCGCGCCCGCTGTTCTGCGACCTGCTCGCACAGGCGCCCCTGAACCTGGAGCGCAACGTGTCCATCGAGGCAGTGCGCACCTTCAAGCTCGGCACACTCGAAGAGGTCGACCTGATAACCCGCGAGCTGTTCCGGCTGCTCGGCCTGGCCGAAGGGCAGGCGGTCGACACGATCGCCACCGCAACCGGCATGGCCGGGGCCCTGTGGCAGATGGCCACGCCCGGCCCGCGCCTGCGCGAGCTCTACACGAGCGACCCGCAGCTCGGTCACGCCGTCGTCGAACTGGAACCCCGCCTGCGCCGCCTGCTCACGGCCCTGCTCACCGGCCTGACCGACGAGGGCCGCGCGGGGCACTGAACGGCACGTGGGGAGGAGCAGTCAGTTCGGCATCGATCTCAACCACACCCCTCCACCCACTGCCGCTTTCTGACGGTCAGAACTGAAGACGTCCGTCTCGAAACAGGCGGGACCATCGGCGGCACGAAGACGCCACCCGGCGCCAGGCAGCGCTCGTCGCACCCGTCACCCGGCGATCGCGCAGCCGGCGGCTCTGCCGCCACGACGAAGCTCCCCCTCCGTGGTCGTCACCACGGGATCAGTGGGCACCGCCAAGGTCGCGGGACGGCTCAGGCTCCGGACTGGGGCGGCTGGAGGATGGACATGGGGTCGCCGGTGGAGGCGACCAGGTATTTCGCGAGATAGGCGGGCCTGCCCGACAGTTGCACGGTCTGAGTGAGAATGAGCAGCGGGTCGGTGGGCCGCAGGCCGAGGAGTTTGGCGCGAGTGGCCCCCGCGATGCCGGCCGTGATGGTGCATTCACCCGGGCCGAATACGGGGCCGAGGATCTCGATGAGGGCACCGAGCAGCGTGCTGGTGCTGCCGCGCAGTTCTTCGATACGCCCCGCGACCGTGGGCATGAGGTCGCGGAGGTCCGAGCCGGCCGGGATGTGTTCCTGCACGAGGGCCAGCGGTTCCCCGCCGCGGCTCAGGCGGGTCTCGAAAAACCAGGCGTTGCTGTCCTCGTCCATTTGCAGGCCCCGCACCACGAAGTCCGTGGTGCGCTGGAGAGTCGCCTCAATACGCTCACAGGTCACGGGCCGCCCAGGAGCGCCGAGAATCTCCTCGAAGGGGTGCAGGTGCTCCAGCCCCGGCCTGGGCAGAGCGTGGGTGACGAAGCGCCCCACACCGCGACGAGTACGGATGAGGCCGTCCTCCTCGAGCAGCATGAGCGCCTCCCGGATCACTGTGCGGCTGACACCGAGGCTGACGCCCAAATCGGCTTCCTTCGGCAGGGCCGACCCCAGAGGGAAGACCTCGTCGTGAATGCCCTGCGCGAGACGCGAGTAGACGGCCACGCGCAGAGGCTGCCCTACAGGCACGGTCAAGGGCTGGGCCAGGAAGGCACCGGCGTTGGCTGACACGGGTCTCCTCACTTGCTGTGCGGCAGTCGGTGAACAGCTTCATCCAATCAGAGATTCCATACCCTGGACGCATGTCCGACGGAGAGGTATAACATCTGACATCAGTCCGGAGAGTTACTCAACGTGACATCGAGGTCGGCCATGGACACGGAAAGTGCAAGCAGAGACACCTCCGCACCAGACGATCGTCGTCCTGAGACATCCGTCCGGGGAACCGGGACCGTCACTCTGGTCGCCACCCTGCTGTTGGGCGTGATCGCCTATCAGCTCAACGCCAGCATGGTCACGCCCGCCCTGCCGGACATGGCGCGTGAACTGCACGGCAGCGTGGACGACATATCCCGGGTGTCCTCACTCTTCTTCCTCGCAGGCGCGATCGCGGGCGTGGTGCTGAGCCGTCTCAGCGATTTCGTGGGGCGCAAGAAGCTGCTCCTCGCCGTACTCACGGTCACCGCCGTCGGGACCCTCCTGTGCGCGCTGGCTCCCAGCCTCCCGGTGATGCTGACGGGCAGAGCCCTGCAGGGCTCGTCGAGCGCCGCCTTCCAGCTCGCCTACGTCATCCTCAACGAGCGCCTCAACGCCAAGGTGTTCGGCACCGCGCTGGGTGTGATCACTGCCATCAACGGCGGCGTCGGCGGCCTCGACGGCTACCTGGGGGGCCTGCTCGCCGACCACCTGGGCTTCCGCTCGATCTTCGCGGCAGTCCTCCTGGTCGGGGTGCTGGCCATCGCTTGTGTCACCACGCTCATCCCCGACGACACCGGGCCCATCGCCGCAGGCCGCATGGACTGGTGGGGCTCGGCCGCCCTTTCCGTCGCCCTGGTCTGCGTGACCTACGGCGTCTCGAACGGTTCCAGTGACGGTTGGACGGACATCGCCACGCTCGGGTATCTCGCCGCGACCGTGATCATGTTCGTCGTCTTCGTCGCGGTCGAACGGCGCACACCCACACCCCTGATCGCGGTGGAACACCTGCGCTCGCGCCAGGTGTGGCCGGTCATCGCAACGACCGTGCTGGTGCTCTCCGGCGTGTTCGCCGTCATCAACTTCACCGTCGTCGTCATCAGTCAGAACGCGGGTACCGGGTACGGGCTCTCCGCCTCCCGTTCGGCGCTCCTGTATCTGACCCCGGCTGCGGTCATCGGTGTCCTCGCCGCCCCGCTGTCCGGCTGGCTTGCGACCAAGGCGGGCTGGATCCGTGTGCTGCGTGTCGGCCTCGTGCTGTCCACCGCAGCACTGGTCGTCATCGCTCTTGCCCCGCTGAGCCGCTGGACTGTCTTCGTCGCGGTCGCCGCACTCGGCGTCACCTACAACGGTCTTGTCCTGACCACTGTCAACGGCCTCGGCGTCCTCCAGTCCCCGAAGGAGGCCCCCGCCGCACTACCGGGCCTCAACGGTGCCGCTTTCGGAATCGGAGCCGGTCTGGGCATCGGCCTCGTCGCCCCGTTCGCCGCCCGCGGGTCCGTCAGCGGCTACAGCACCGCCTTGTGGATCTCGGTCGGCATCACGTTCCTGGCATTCGTCACCAGCCTCTGCATCGCGTCATGCGACGCCCAGGACTGACGGCCCCGCCAGCCGTTCGCCGGCCGCCCCGGCACGACCGCCCCCGTACACTCCCTCGACCAAGGACGTCCACGTGACCACCCAACCGCTCTACTACGACTGTGACACCGGCATCGACGACTCCGTCGCACTCGCCTACCTGCTGGCCTCCCCCGAGATCGACCTCGTCGGAGTCGGCACCGTCAGCGGCAACACCGACTCCGCGCAGGCCGCACGCAACACGCTCGCACTCATCCAGGTCGCCGGACGTGAGGACGTACCGGTAGCCGTGGGCGCCGCCCATCCGCAGGCGGGCACCTACGCAGGACCCGTGCCCCACATCCACGGCCACAACGGCGTCGGCGACATCACCTTGCCCGATGCCGCGCGGCAGCCCTTGAGCCGGTCGGCCGCGGACTTGATCGTGGATCTGGCCCGCGCGCACCCAGGGCGCCTCCGGCTCCTGACCACGGGCCCGCTCACGAACATCGCCGAAGCACTGCGCCGCGAACCCGCTCTACCGCGCTTGGTGAAGGACCTCACCGTCATGGGCGGCGCCGCCGGCCGGAGCGGCAACGTCTCTCCGGTCGCCGAAGCCAACATGGCCAACGACCCCGAGGCAGCTGCGGAAGTCCTCGCCGCCCCCTGGGACATCACCCTCGTCCCCCTCGACGTCACCCTCGCCCACACCTTCGACGAGAACGACCGACGCCGGCTGCTCGAGTCCGGACGCCCACTGTCCACGGCCCTGGGCAGCATGCTCGACATCTACTTCGAGTTCTACCTCTCGACCTACGGCCGCCGCTGCTGTGCCCTCCACGACCCGCTCGCAGCAGCGATCGCGGTCGGGGGTGTCACCACCCTCCTCGCCCCCGTCGTCGACGTTGTCGTCGACGCGACCCACGGTCCAGGCCGAGGCCAGACCATCTGCGATCTGCGCGGCCGCTACCTCGGCTTCCCGCCGCAGCCCGGCGCCCACTGCCGTGTCGTCCTGGAGGCCGGTCCCGGCAGCGCGTCCCACATCCTCGAACGTGTCCTCACGCTCTGACCCTCCACCACTGGAAACCCGAACACAGAGGCCGCACATGCTGATCAATCTGCACTCCCACCTCGAAGGACGCGTCCGCCCCGCCACCGCGGCCGAGATCGCCGCCCGCTGCGGCCTACCGGAGCCGCCTCAGGGCTGGGAGAAGGCCATCCGCCTGAACGGGCCGGCGGACCTGACCGCCTACCTCGCAAGAGTTTCCAGCACCTATCCCTTCTTCGGCAGCGGCGACGCCCTGGCCCGGATCACCCGCGAGGCCGTCGAGGACGCCGCGGCCGACGGCCAGGACTATCTCGAACTCCGCTTCGGCCCGGCCAGCCACACCCGCGACGGCTTCGGCCTCGACGATGTCATCGCAGCGGCCCTGGACGGGCTGCACGACGGCATACGTGCGACCGGCATGCCCGCGGACCTGGTCGTGGCCACGCTGCGCCTGCACAGCCCCGAGCTCAACGAGGAGGTCGCCCGCGCGGCCGTCAGAAGGGCCGGCGACGGTGTCGTCGGCCTGGACCTGGCGGGCGACGAACTCATACACCCCGACATCGCCCCCCACGCCGCAGCTTTCGCCATCGCCCGTGCCGGAGGTCTGGGTGTGACCTGCCACGCGGCGGAAGCCGGTCCGGGCAGCGCCGCGCAAGATGCCGCCCGCCTGCTGGGAGCCACCCGAATCGGCCACGGGGCACACATCGTGGACGACCCCGCCGTCACGCGGTGGGTCGCCGAGCAGGGCCTGGTCGTCGAGATCTGCCCCACGTCCAACTGGTACACAGGCGCGATCAGCGCTGTCGGCCGGCATCCGGCCCGGCGCTTCATCGACGCGGGCATTCCACTCGTGCTCGGGGACGACAACCCGGAACAGACCGGCTCTCCTCTCAGCGCCGAAGCCGAACTGCTCACGGGCCCCCTCCGCTTCACCACCCATGAACGCGCCGCCCTCGACGCCACCAGCCTCGCGGCCGCCTTCATGGACGACTCCGTACGTCGCGACCTGCTCGCCCGGCTGCGCGGCGGCGAGCCCCAGCCCAGCATCTGAATCCACCGACAGCCGCCCGCGTCACGCCCCTCGGCAACGCGAGCCCTGTCTCCCCCGCCGTCGGAATCTGAGTCCGACGGCGACACGAGGCCTGTCCCGCCTGCAGAGCGGACCACCAGGACCTTCGAACCGCAAGGCTCCGGTCGTGGCGGTGAGCCACGGTCGGTCGTGGCGGTGGAGCCGACCATGGTGCGGAGTGCCACTCAGACCGCAGCGGATCACCGCGGCATTCGGCGTTGGCCACTTCTGCCCGGCTCCCCGGGACGGGTTCGGAGCATCCGCTCGGGCGGGCGCCCCGAACCCGGTTTGGTCAGTTGACCGTCAGGGCGGCCTTGTTGTTCGTGAGGTCGGGGTCGAAGTCGAAGGGGAAAGCGCCGAATTCGCCGTACGCGGGGTGGATGCTCACGGCACCACTCGCCCCAGGCACCACAGTGTCGATGCGCACGGAAAAGGTGAACGTGCGCCGGGTGTCCTCCAGGACCCAGTACCGAAGTTCGCAGTCGTAGCGCGGGGCACCCGTCTGATTCGGATAGTAGCCACCGCCCAGGGTGCGCGGATAGCAACCGGAAGGCACTCCGGTGACCTTGCTGCCCTCGGGGACGATCAGCCGGACCTCGGCGACGGGATCGCCCGAACCGAGATTGCCGAGCCAGGCCGGCCCGTTGTTCTTGAACGTCAGCTCAGCCGTGGCCGTCTCCCCCGCTGCGCCTGAAATGGCGCCGCCGGTCACGGAGAAGTCCGCGGTGCTCTTCGCACGGACCTGGAGGACCGCGTAGTCGTTCTGGGAATCGATGTCCTGGGCACCGTCGCCCGGTTCGACGTCGATGTCGAGCCGCTCGCTCAGCGCGTGTGGGGCCAGACGTACCGTCAGTGGCTCGGGCAGCTCGAAGGAGTCGCCCGGGGCCAGCACCTCGTCGAACGTGCAGACTGCATGGTTCGACGGTGCGTACTCATCGCCGTCCGTCGTGGTGTAGGTGCAGTCTTCGTACCGGGTCAGATCTGTCAGGCCGTACGAGGCGATCAGCGTGACCGCGACTCCATGCGCGCTCTCGTTGCCGTTGTTGGTCACCGTGAAGGGGACTGTCCGCTCGTCGCCCGGCAGGCCGTCCTCGATGCCGGCGGCGGGGGCGATGGCCAGGTCGGGCCCTGTACCGACGGTGAGCGTGGTGTCGAAGCTCCTGTGCGGCGCGGTGAGAGTTCCGCCGGGGCCGCCGGTGGCCGTGGCCTCGTAGGTGATCCTGCCCTGGGCGCCCACTTCTGCGCCGTCGGCCGCGCGTACCGTCAAGAACACCTGGTCCTCGTAGTCGCGCCCGATCGTGGGCACCACGGGAATGTCGCACACGGCGACCGAACCGCTCGGCTTGCAGATGTCGGGCCAGGTGACTTCGGCGACTCCGACAAGGCCTGAGACGTCGACGACGAGCCTGCCGTCGGTCACGGTGAAGTTGTCATTGTCGTGGTAGATCCCGACGCCGAGCGTGCGCGACTGCGGCTGACCGCCGGAGGCGCCGATCGGCAGAGTCTGCTCGTACGGCTCGTTGATCCACAACTGGTCGGTCTGCGCTGGGTCGGCGGCGGCGAACGCGGGTGTGGCAAGGCTGGCGATCAACAGGCCGGCAACCGCTGCCACCGCAACGCGGGATCTGAAACGTAACGGGTGCCCAGCAGAGAACAGTGTCATTTCTACCCCCAAGTGTGTACCGCGGCTGACGCACCAACAGTCCTGGCGCGCCGGAAGGATGATCACATGGCATTGAGCCCGCCGCGCCCTGATTTTCGGCCCTGCTGCGCACCGTCGCTGGGTGTCTGGTCGTGGAGTACCCGCGCTTCGGCGGCGCATATCGCCAGCAGGCCGGCAGGTGTCTTCAACGGCGGTATGTGTCGAGGTGTCGGGTTGGTCTATGGCGGTGCGCTGAGTTTCTGGGGCTTGCCCCCTGGGACCTGGTGTTGCGTTTCATGTCGGGGGCGCCACAAGATGATGTCCATGGAGAATCGGGATGGGCCGGCCTTGAACGAGATCCTCGATCCTGCCGACTTCATCGAATCGATGCGACGCATGAAGCGGCAGTCCGGTTTGACCTACCGTGACTTGGAAGAGCGGGCTTCTCAACTGGGTGACGTGTTGCCCCGCAGCACCCTTGCCGACGTACTGCGGCGAACGACCCTTCCTCCCCCTGGTCTGCTGTCCGCTTTCGTCCGCGCCTGTGGACAGGGCCAGGACACGGCTGACTGGCTTACAGCCCGAAATCGAATAGCGGCGCGGCCTGATTCCGATCCGCAACCGGGACCCCGACCTGGACTGGTACAGACGACAGCGGTGATCCCTGAGCCGGGAACCGGAGTCGGCGGAGGAAGCGCGGGGGCGCGGGTACACCGCAACAGGCTCTCCACCCTTGTCTGCGGAGGGGTGGTGGGTGTCCTGCTCGTGGGTGGGCTGATCTGGTGGCTGCTGGACAGGTCCGGCACTCCCATTCCACCCTCCGCAGCTTCCGGATACGCGGCCGGAGGCTGGGTGACCATCAGCTCTGCCGCCATGCCTGATCTCTGCGTGACCGACGGGCGCGACCGCACCGGCGGTTACGCCAGCGCCGTCGCAGTCGCGCTGCCCTGCGCCGACGCCGGAGTACCACGCACCTACTTGGAGCCCGTAGGAGAAGGCTTGTTCCGCATCCAGTGGCATCACCCCGTTGAAGGCAAGGGATGCCTGACGGTCATGAGCAGCGGCACGGGGAAGGGCATGATCGAACCTCGTGAGGACTGTGCCCAGGGCACTCTGTTCCGCCTGCAGCCCACCAGTACCGCCGGGCGTGAAAGTGTCCGGCTCCGCTCCGCGACGAGCCCCCTCTGCGTCGGCTTTGCCGGCAACGGCACCACTGAGGGTGCGGAGGCCAGGGAAGAACACTGCACGAACTCCTCGGACCAACAGTTCCTCGTCCGGGCGAACTGAGCCGACGGGACAGCATCCTGACTGTCGCACCCCCCACGAGACAGGCCTACCCGGCCATGAAGGGGCTGGGCTCATCCTCGTGGACTCCGTACCCACTGCCACATCATCTGACCGGGAATACTCCTGCCTCGGTCCGATCCAGGAGTGGGACAACCAGAACATCATCGGGGCCGTCCACGGCAGCCTCCCCGGCCGGCGAGGTCGGGGTTCCGCCCGTGAGCGCGGTGCACGCCGGTGCCCCGGAGGGCACCGGCCCGGTCGTCACCGGCGTTGGGTCGACTGGCTTCGGATCAAGGGTCGCGGATCAGCAGGTCTCGGATCAGGGCCCGCCCCAGATCTTGTGCCAGCCGGCGCACGTCTCGGTCACGCCCCCCTCGGTCCTGCACTCCATCACCTCGACCCACGAGGTGGTGGAGTCGAAGTTCCAGGTCCGCTGGTCCTCCGCCATGTAGGTGGCGACGCTCAGGTTCTCGGTACGGCTTCCTCCCCAGCCCTCCTGATAGGTGGCGCGGACGAAAACTCGCGCACCCTTGCTGTCCTTCGCCGAGTCCCGGAGGTTGGTGGTGACGTAGATGCGGCTGCTGGCGGACGCCTGCGACACCGTGCCCCACGCGTGAGCACCGGCGATGTCGGCCTGTGTGTACTGAGCGTTCCAGCCTACCGAGGCGGCGTTGGCCGTTCCGGTGGTGAATCCCATGGCAAGCGCGGCTCCGGCGGTAATCGTGCCCGCGGAGCGTAGGAGGACGCGCAACCGGTTCATTTCTTCTCCCATGAAGCGACAGAGGCGATCCCCGTGCCGGTCGGACGGGGCGGGCGGACCCATACGAGCCGAAGATCCGCCGACCACAAGGTCCCCGAGCCGCCACCTGTCTGCCAAGGGGAAGCGGATGTCCCGGACAGTCGGGGCTTGTCCGACCTGGTCAATGCCCTGTCCGGGACAGGCTGCGCGGACACCGCCGGGATTCCGTGGACGTTCGGCAGAGACACCGGCGCATAGAGCTTCGACGGTCGGTTCGGCACCACGACCGGCGTCCTACCTCACGAACATCAAGTCACGTGAGACAGCCCCTAACGACGTCGTGCGCGATTGAGGTCCTGCGTTCGTGGCGGAGGATGGGCCCTATGCATCCTCTTTTCGATCACCCCGAAGTCCGTCGGGTATCGCTAGGCGAGTACCCCTTGTGGGACGAGGCTCTCGTGGTCCTCAACCAGGACTTGGCCGTGACACATCCTGAGCAGGGAGCTCTGCAACTGCTGGCCCAGCCTTCCTACGCGGCGGGCGAGCCGGAGTATGTCTACGTCGCCTTGGCCAACGGCGAGTGGCACGGTAGTCATCTGTACCCAAAGACGGCGGAAGACTCTGCTCATGCCTTGGCGATCGTCGCGGACGCCGCGCAGGAAACCGTCGCTGAGCGTCTGTGGCAGGCGTGGCCCCTGTGTGTCGAACACAACCTGGGCATGCATACGCGCGATGTGGAGGGGCTGCTCTCCTGGTGGTGCGCCGGGGGGCGGCCGGAGGGCGGGCCGGGCCACATCTGTACGGCCGTGGGGGCACTCGACGCCTTCTGAGCGCCATGACGTGAAGGGGGGCTGTCGGGTTGGATGTTGATGTGTCGCAATACTTTAGTCGCACGGCCTTGTCCCATCCCGTCTTCACCGGCCTTCACCTCCGTCGACTCGGCGCGATGGAAAGCGAGTTGGCTCATGCGTGGATGGCCTCTGAGGAGGGCCGACTTCACTACCGCAGGGGTCGCGGCCGTCTGCGGCAGCCGGGGCCGGCCGAACCATCAGTTGGTGTTCACCGACCGGATCATCGTCACCCTGGCCGTTCTGCGGTTACAGCTTCCTCATGCAGCTCTGGCTGCGCTCTACAGCGTGTACCGCTCCACGATCACCCGCGCCCGTCCATGAGATCCGTCCGCTGTTGGCCGCCCGGAGCTTCGCTGTGCCAGGACGCCTCGACCTGCGGCTTCGCACCTTGGAGGAGGTTTTCGCCTACGCGGCGGCCGAAGGCGTGGAACTGAGGTTGGACGGCATCGATGTGCGGGGGTGCGCCGCCCCGGGGCGAACAGGCCAGGGCGGCGCGCGTTCGCCCCGGGGAGGATGCGGCTGAACACCAGGAAGGCCACCGTCGTCACCAACGAGCAGGGCCGCACCCTTTGGGCGGGCGCGTTCCGGCCCGGCCGCATGCGCGACCAGACGGCTGTGAAGACCGCGGGCATCCGGGACTTGTTCGAGCGATACCCCGCGGTCAAGGCTGAAGTCGATGCCGGCTACCGGGGACTGGCCAAGCAGTTTTCCGACCGCGCCCCGGCCGCAATCGCGCACAACGTCCTAAGCCTTGATTGACGCCGCCGACCGGGCGGCCTGCTCGATCTGCGCGCAGTAGGCGGCACGGGCTTCCTCGTCTATCGGCTTCTCGTGTTCGGGGCGCAACCCGGTCCGGCCGTCGAGGCCCTCGCGCAGGATGTCCGCGTGCCCGGCATGCCGAATGGACTCGCCGAGGACATGGACCATGACGGCGAACAGGTTGGTGTCGGCATACGGCTCCGTCCACCACGGCACGTGGCCGGGGGCGTCGAGGGGAAGCTCGTTGATCGTCGCGTCCGAGTGTTCCCACGTGCGCCGGTAGAACCCGATGATCTGATCGCGGGTCTCGTCCGCGGTCGCCCACAGATCGCTGCCGCTGGAGTCCTGCCACCGGGGCAGCGGTTCCGGGGAAGGGCGGTCGAAGACCTCGCCGAAGTACCTGGCCTCGATGCCGGCCACATGTTTGACCAGGCCGAGGAGGCTGGTCCCGGTCGCTGTCAGGGGCCGGCGGGCGTCGTATTCGGACACCCCGTCGAGTTTCCAGAGCAGTGCCTCGCGGTCTCGCCTCAGTCGCCCGTGCAGGTTCTCTTTCGCGAATTCATCGATCATGCGGCATGAGCCTGCCATGGGCTGCGTATGACCTCAAGATCCCGCATGCGGTCCGCGACGACGGGGAGGCCGAGGGCCTGGCCGCGGTCGGCCTCCCGACCGTCCACGTGGACGACGACGGCGTCTCCCGGGCGCCCCGGACTCGGCCACACCGCTTGTCGAACAATGGCTCGTTTCTCGAAAAAATGATGACTGACTTTGTCGTACATGAGGCTCGATGTTTACTGACAACCTTGGCGGTCGGCCCTCCAGGTGCAACAGATCTCACACGGCCGCTGCGTCGGCCTGCGGGAACATGGTCAACTGCACACGCGTGGGGGGAAGACCTACTGAGGCACCGCGCAGAACAGTTCGCGACAACCTTGATCGCCGTTCCATTCCCTCAGTGGCCGATTCGTAGCGGCCACCAACCGGAGGACAGAGGATGAAACGAATACTTCCAAGAGCCGGTGTCGTCCTTGGCGCTGTGGCCTTGGCAGCCACCGCACTGGTGACGGCCACTCCTGCCAACGCGGCGTACTCCGACTGTCCGGCCGGGGCACTCTGCGCGTATCTGGGCACAGACGGCGCGGGTGATCCCGGGACAGTTTACGGCGACAACACCAACCTGCTGCAGTACAACAAGTTCAACAACGCCGAGTCCCTGTACAACAACGGCAACAACTGCGACGTACGCGTCTACTCCGGTCTGAACTACACGGGTTCGGTCGCCACGGCCTACCGGGGCTGGACCTACTCCCCGCTGTACAGCCCGTGGAAGGACAACGTCGCATCCAACCGCTGGTGCTGAGCCGATACCGCAGGCGGCTCCCCTACCTGGCGCTGATCACCGCGCTGACCGCGGCCGGTTGCTCCTCATCCGAGGAGCCCGGCCGCGAGACCGCGGCCCTCGACGTCCGTCCGCTTTCGGGAGCCACCGCGCTCAGCCACGCCGACTCCACACGCCTGCACGACCAGGAGGAGCGTGCCGTCACCGCCTGCATGTCTGCCCGCGGACAGGAATACGCAGCACAGCCCGCGATCGCCTCTGCCCGAGCGACGGAGACGAACCCGTACGGACTTCTCACCCCGCAGCGGGCGGCCGCAGACGGATACGGGATCGTCGGCGAACACCTCCACCTGCGGTCCACACCACGGCCTGCCGATGAGCCACGTTCGAAGGCCTGGCAGCACGCTCTGACCGGAACCGCGGAGCACCAGGTCACGGTGGAGCTTCCAGGTGGGACCAACCTCCAGTACTCCACGGACGGCTGCATCACCCAAGCTCACGCGAAGGTCTACGGGCCGCACTGGAATACCGTCGAGCCATTGACCATGAAACTGGCTCAAACGGTACTCGCCACCGTAGAGGAGTCGCCGGTCTACCGCGCAGCGATCCGTGACTGGGCCACCTGCATGAAGAAGTCGGGGAATTCCGCAGCGAACCTCCAAGCCGCCCGCGCGCCGCTCAACGCCCGACTCGAGGCCGCTGCGGAGGACGAAAAGCTCCTGCGGAAGCTGGGCCGTGAGGAGATCGCGACCGCGAAAGCCGACGCTCAGTGCCAGGAGGACACCGGGCTGGCCAAGACAATCGCGGACATCCAACGGAAGGTCGAGCGGAAGCTCCTGACCACGGAGGATCGGGAGGCGATCGCACAATATCGGCAGGCTCAGGAATCGGCGCTCAACGACGCGGCGGAGTAGCCGCCGCGGAAACCGATGGGTGGGCCGGCCGATGCTGGAACGCCACGTGCGGCAGGGACGGACCGGGCTGACGTCGTGCCGTCCACGGCTTGTGGCGCAGTGTCGCTCGTTGGGACCATCGCCACATGTTCGAGATACTCCCCGAGGCCGGTCTCCGGCTCCCCGGCCGGGCCGGCACCCTCCGCTTCGGCATGGACGAGCGCACCGCTCAGTGGGCCGTCGCGACCGTCGCGGACGTTCGCGAGGGTTGGGTCTGCGGCGCTCGCTGGGCATTCAGCGCGCAGTACCGGGGGCTCACGCTCGACGTGTACGGCGACGCCACGGACCGCTCCGGCCGGCACGAGGAAAGCCCTGGCCTGGCCGGCATCGGTCTCACCCGCGCCCCCTTCACACTCACGGGGCCGTCCGCATGCCCAGTCGTCCTGCGCGGCATCAACCTCTTCGGCTACCCGACCGCCGAGGTTTCGGATGCCCTCGGTGGCGGCCTGCCCGCGACTCTCCGGCTCAGCGGCGACGGTCTCTACCTCACCGCCGTGTCGGTCCACGCGGAACCCGTACCTGTCGAGAGTTGATCACGACGGCAAGCGTGACGGACGGGCCCGGGCACACCGTCGACGTCCTCGCGCGCCGCCTGTTCACAGGCGAAAGGCCGGGTGCGTGCCGCAGGTCCCGCGCACGTGCCTCGTACAACGCACACGACACACACGACACACGGGTGTGGGCACTGGATGAGTGATTCAAGCGGTGCCGAATGGGAAGCTGCGCCTTATGCCAGATCACGCACGCCGCTCCGCGCCCTCGTCCCTCCGCAGCCCGCGCTCCCTCTCCCTCTCCGCGAAGAAGCACAGAGCCGCGCGGACCATGGTCGCTTGCGCCGCGGTCGCCTTGTTGACCACTGCCGTAGCAGGCTGCTCGGACGACGGCGACGGCGGGGCTTCCCCCGCCTCCAGTGCCCCCGCTTCGCCCTCGGTGACCGAGAGCCCCGTCTCTTCGCCACCCGCCACGCCGACCGCCACCACGGCGTCTCCCGCCGAGTCGAGCCCGGCGTCCACGCGGTCACCGAGCGGCGGGGTGGCGGCAGCCGGCCGTTGCACCGCCGACGACTTGAAGCCGCGGCTGGGCCCCGCCGACGCGGGGGCGGGCAACATCCGCTTCGACCTCCAGCTCATCAACGAGGGCAAGGCCTCCTGCACGCTGCAGGGCTTCCCGGGCGTCTCACTCCTCCGGGGCGACGGCAGCACGATCGGCGTGCCCGCCACTCGCGAGGGAGGCCAGGGCACTGCGGTGAAACTGGCACCCGGCGAAAGCGCGCACGCCACACTGCGCACCGTCAACAAGGACGTCGAGGGCCCGGACTGCTGGTCGGCTCCCACGTTGCTGAAGGTGTACCCGCCGGGACTCAAGGACGCCCTCACCCTTCGTTCGTCCACACCGGTCGTCTGCGGTGACACGTTCACCGTCACGGCGCTCCGCTCCCAGTAGTCCGTCCGTGTGACACCCGTCGGCCCGGACCGACGGGTGTCACGCACCTCTCCGGCCATCGGGGTTCTGTCGGGCCAGGGTCTGTCCTCGAAGTGATCTGGTGTTGTGGATCACGGTGGGGTTTGCGCGGCCACGAACTGTCCGATGCTGAACGGGACCTGATACACCCGTTGCTACCGCGGCCCGCGATGGGGCGGCCACGCCTGGAAAACGGCATGGCTTCGAACGGGATCGTGGCCAACCGGCACATCTCGCAGTGCCGAGCCGGCCGACGAGCGCGGATGCGGGTGAACAGCTCTCGGGAGGACCCGCGCGGCCCCGCCTCAGTCCATGTCGGGCCAGCGATCCGCCTCCAGGGCTCGCATGGCGTGCGATGCGTTGAACGGCAGGATCGTGACCGCAACATGCGGCAGTTGCTCGAGCGTCTTCGCCATCTGCTCGCCGGTGCCCCGGTGGAGCAGTTTGCCGAGGGCGCTGGCGTACATCCGACGGGGCACGAGCACCGTCAGGGAGGTGTTCCCGTCCTGTGTCGTCCGGACCGCCAGTTCCCGCATCGCGTGACGCAGTCGGCGGTCGGGGCAGGCCACCAGGTCCAGGTCGACCGATGTCGCGGACGTCGACGCCCAGAGGGCGCACAGTCGGCGTGCGTGTGCCTCGTCGATGGCGAAGTGCACTGCCCGGACGGTGTCGGGCCGCAGCTCGTGGGCGTACCGCAAGGCTTTCAGCGTGGCCAGGTCCAGCGTCTCGACAAGGACGAACACCTGGTGGCGACGCGTACGCGGTCGGTCCGCGCCCGTGGGCAGCCGTTCCAGGGCTGCGGCCTCTCTCCGGTACTCGCGGTTGATCCGGATCAGCACCCAGACCCCGAGCGGGAAGATCACGACGACCAGCCAGGCGCCTTCGGTGAACTTCGTGACCGCGAAAATCAGCACGACGGCGGCGGAGACGATCGCCGCGAGCGCGTTGACCGCGATCTTCACCCGGCGCAGGGGCTCACGCCTGCGCAGGTGGTATGCGGTGAGGCCGGCGCCTGCCATGGTGAAGGCGGTGAACACGCCGATCGCGTAGAGGGCCACGAGTTTGTCCACGTTGGCTTCCGTGGCGAGCAGGATGGCGAGTGAGAGAACGCAGAGGGCGACGATGCCGTTGGAGAAGGCCAGCCGGTGCCCGCGCCGGGTGAGCACCCGGGGCAGGAACCGGTCCTGTGCGACGAAGCTGGCCAGGAACGGAAACCCGGTGAAGGGTGTGTTGGCACCGGTGTAGAGGACAAGTGCGGTGGCCAGCTGGACGAAGACCAGCCCGATCGTCCCCGCGGTTCCGTCACCGAACGCGAGCTTCGCTTCCTGCGCGATGACGGTCGGGGTCCCGTCCGTGTACGGGACGGCGTGGGTGAAGTGGGCGAGGGTGGACACGCCCAGGACCAGGACGGCGAGCACGCAGCTCATGGTGATGAGGGTGTGCCGGGCGTTTCGGCCCTGCGGTTCGCGGAAGGCGGAGATGCCGTTGGAGATCGCTTCGAGCCCGGTGAGCGACGAGCCGCCGTTCGCGAAGGAACGCAGCACGATGAACAGCGACGCACCGTAGAGCCAGCCGTCGCTGGGAGCCCCGAGCGGGACGACACCAGGAGCGTCCAGATCGGCGCGCGGCAGCTCGCTCGTCAGCCCGCGCACCGCCGCGACGAGGAAGACCAGGCCCATCGCGGTGATGAAAAGGTAGGCGGGAAGCGCGAACATCCGGCCGGCCTCGCGGACACCACGGAGATTCCCGTACCCCAGCAGTACGATCACCAGTACGGAGACCGGCAGCTGAAGATGGTCCAGCCCCGTCCAGTCGTCGCCGACCAGGTGGGCCAGCGAGATCAGCGCGTTCGTGCCGGCGGATACCTGGACGGCGACGGTGACGACGTAGTCGACCAACAGCGCCACCGCGGCCACCTGCGCGACGCGGGGCCCGAAGTTCTCCCGGGCCACCACGTAGGAACCGCCGGCCCGGGTGTAGATGGTGACGACGTCGCTGTAGCAGAGTGTCAGGAGCAGCAACACCAGCAGGATCGCACCCGTCACCGGCACGACCAGTGTGAAGGCGGCCGCTCCGACCACCGGCACGAGGACCCGGAGCATCTCCTCGGAGCCGTAGGCCGAAGAACTGATGCAGTCGGAGGCGAGCACACCGAGCGCCGTCCGGTTGCTCAGTTTCTCCTCACTGACACGTTCCGTGGTGAGCGGCTTGCCGAGGAGCCGCCGCTTGACGCGGTACATCGGCCGATCAAGGGTCATGCGACCATCAGAACGGGCGGCTGGTCAACGACTGTGCAGGCACCACCGGCAGACACCCACAGATACTCGACAGGCCCCTGTCTTCTTACAGTGCCACTCGGCACCACGTCGGCGCAGTACTCCGGGGCAACTACGTCGGGGCAACTTCTCCAGGCGATCCTGTGAGCGACAACGCAGCGCAAGGGTCCGGTTTCGTGGCACTGGTCGAGCACGGGTCCGAGGGGATGCGTCCACGTCGGTGGCGAAGTCCGTGGCGGCGCTCCTCTGCGTGTTGCGCTGCTCACGGAGGCGGGATGCGCCGGACACCTTCAACCGGATGATTGCCACGAAGGGGATCCTGGGCTTTACGTGGGCTGACCTGCGTGATCAGCTTCGCATGAGTCAGATGGAAGTGGCCTCCGGGGAGGGGCGTTCTCTGGCCGGGCAGGCCCAGACGTACTGTTCAAGCCTGCCGGGGTGACTTGAACAGTACGTCTGGGCCTGCCCGGCGGGCCGCCGTAGCCGGGCACGGCGGCCGGTGACCAGCCGCGTGCGCGACCGATTGATACGACGCCAAACGGCACGTCAGCGAAGCGACCGATACGTGTCTACCTGCGGTGATCGCCGGCGTCCACGACGGCGGTGGAATCCTTGGCCGCGGTGGCGCGGAGGCCGGAGTCGACCAGGTCGATGAGGTACTCGAAGCTTTCGCCTACGTCGGTGGACAACTGGAATCCGCCGGAGGCCTGCAGGTGGGCGAAGCCGTGGAAGACACTGCGCACCGCCCTCAGGGCATGGGTCATGTGCTGTGGGCCGATGTCGTAGCCCCGCAGTACCGCTTCGAAGGGCCCGATTCCCCGCAGGGAGGCCAGCATGATCGGGTCGTCGGGGCCGGTCGGTGTGAGGCCGAGAGTGGCGGCGTAGCGGCCGGGATGGGTGAGTACGAGGTCGCGGAGTGCGCCGGCTGCGGCAGCCAGCGCGTCACGGCCGGCACGGCCCTGAATGGCCGTGCCGATCGCCTCGGCAGCCTGGTCGAAGGCGAGCGCCGCGATTCGCCGATGGAGGTCGTCCTGGCTGGTGATGTGCTTGTAGAGCGACGGTGCTCGCACCCCGAGCCGCTCGGCCAGCCGGCCCATGGTCAGTTCGCTGAAGCCGATCTCGTCGGCGAGTTCGGCGGCGGCGGCGACGATCGTGGCCGCGTCCAGACCTGCCCTAGGCACGGACGCCGGCCAGGAAGGTCAGGATCGCGGCAAGGGTCTGCTGAGGGAACTGGACGTGCGGGTAGTGACCGGCCCCTTCGATCATCTCCAGGCTGCCCAGACCGGTCGGCAGGTCGGCGACGATCGCCTCGCCCTCGGCCTGCGGCGAGGCCCAGTCGGGGTCGAGCGTGCCCTGCACGATCAGGACCGGGCAGCTGACGTTGCCCAGTTGCTCGCCGGCGTCAGCGGGGGAGGTCTTGCCCATCGCCTGCACGGCCTTCATGCGGCCGGACTCCTCCAGCATGGCGGTGATCTCCCCCATGCGCGTGTTCCAGTCCGTGGGCTTGGGGCCGGGGTAGGCGATGTCCAGGTACTTGGCCCACTGCCGGGTGCTGCCGAGGACTGTGGTGCCCATGAGATGCGTCATGCCACGGCGATAACCGGCTATCCGCATGTCACCGAGCCGGACCTGCTGCTTGCGAGTGAAGGGCGCGAGCTCGACCAGCGCGGTGACGAGCTTCGGGGCCTTGGCCGCAGCGATCGTGACCGCACCGCCGGCGATCGAGTGGCCGACGAGCACAGCCGGCCCGCCGAGGTGCTCGACCAGGGCGATCAGGTCCCCCGCGAGGTCGGTGCGGGTGTAGGAAGCCCATCCGACGCTGGACTCACCGTGGCCGCGCAGGTCCACGGTGACGACACGATATCCGGCCTCCACCAGGGCCGGGGTGAAGAACCGGTAGGCCTCACGACTGTCACCCATCCCGTGGGCGAGCACCACCAGCGGGCCTGCGACGCCGCTCACCTCGTACGCGATGGTCCCACCGTTGACGTTCAAGAACTCGGTCACGACTACCTCCATGCGGCCCACCGGCCCCGACAGCTAACGCCATTTCCTTAAAGCTATCAGCATTAGCCAAAGAGTCAATCCCCTTAGCCAAGCAGCGCCGAGGCAGCACGATCGGCCGCGGCAGCAGCCGAAGTTGCAGGGGTGGCAGGTGGCTTCAGGACATCCGCATGGGGGCTCCACCGGAGTCGCGCGATCGTCCACCGACCTCACCAGGGCAATGCCGTCGTGTTCAGGCTCACGACCGTGGACACGCTCGGCCGCCGCAGCAACGGTGAGGGTTGGGCGCATTGCAGGGACGGCTCGGAAGGGGCAGGGCCAGGCGCGTACGACACCTCAGACACCGAAGGCTCGTCAGGCACGTCAGACAGGCGCGGACGACGCTGCCGTTCTCGCGACGGTGGACGACCGGGCAGCGTCAGATCCTCAGCGGCCGCGACGCGGGCAGCCCGGCTTCCGTCCCGGCGGTGGCGTTGCAGGTGTTCGAGCAGTCATAGTCCGCGCCGCATCCGGTGAGAGGAGGAAGCGGTGAGCCACACGGGAACCAGTGGCCCGGAAGGAGAAGCAAATTGGGCAAGGGCGGCGAGATCGCGGGATCCGCCAGGATCAGCCCTCCGCGACCGCCGGCTCGAGCAGGGACAGTGTGCGGCTGTCGGCGTCCAGGTCTGCACGGATGCCGAGGGGCAGCGGCAGGTTCGGCGCGGTATGGCCGAAGTCGACCTGGGCCAGCACAGGAATCTCACGCCGAGGCAGGACGTCGAGCACCACATCGCGGATACCTGCGCGGTCTCGGCCGTCATCGTACGGCGCGACTTCTGTCGGGATGCCGACCACCATGCCCGCGATCCGGTCGAGCACGCCGCACAGACGCAACGTATGCAGGTCGCCCCAGATCCGCTTGACCGACCGGTGATCTTCCTCCCAGAACAGTACGGCACCGTCGAATCGTTCCATCGGCAGCGCGAACGGTGTCGCCTGCAGTTGGACCAGCCGGTTCAGCAGGCCGCCCACCAGCGGTCCTTGCACGCGGCCCGGCCGCCAGGATTCCCAAGTACCCATCGCTGGCAGCGAGCCCAGGGCCTCGGCCTCGGTGAGAACACGGGTGTAGAGGTCGACGAGCTGGGAGCGACGGGCCGCGTCACCGACCGTGTACCAGCCACCGCCGAAACCATGGGTGGCAATGTCGGAGTGAAGGCCGACGAGGCCGGTTCTTGAGTGCAGCGCCATGTGCAGCAGCGAGATGTCGCTGTAGCCGAGGATGGGCTTCGGGTCGGCCCGGATCGCGTCCAGATCGATCAAGTCGAGATAGCCGATGGTCGACTGTCCACCGGTGTGCGCGACGATGGCCCGCACCTCCGGGTCCCTGAGCAGACCGTTGAGTTCGGAAGCTTGCTCCTCGGGAGTGCCCGACGCCCACCACCGACTCCGGGCCGGGTTGACCATCGGGCTGACCCGGACGCGGAAACCCATCCGCTCCAACATCGCCACACCGCGAGCGAGCAGTGGCTCCTCACCCGGCTGAAGGCGGCCCGAGGGTGCGGAGACCACCACGAGATCGCCCGAACGCAGCGCGCGGGGCCGAAGGATCACAGACATGGGACCTCCTTGTTGATCAACAACGGAGAGCAGCAGGGCCGGCGGCTGCCGTATTGCCCCACCACCAACGACTGGCCCCCTTACCCCACCACAGCTCCGTGGCTCGCCGTCGAACGTTCAGGTGATCGCCAGTGGCACGGCATCCAGTCCCAGCCTGCGGAACGGCGAAGCGCTCGGTCGCGGTGGCCTGTCTGTGATCGGTCGGGCAAAGGCAACGACTCCTGCTCCGGCAGCGCCGCATCACACCCCGGACTGCCCGACACGGTTTTCGCCCATGGCTCGTGAAGGGGCAGGCTGCGACGGGTGGTCGACCAGCGATTCGCCCGGCTGGACGGTTCAGGGGACTCGCACCCGCTACGAACGACGCATCGACCTGCCTCAGAATCTGCTCGAACTGGTCGGCGACCTCATATGTCTTGGTCACCCCGCGAACCTCAGCCTGAGCGTCCTGGGGATCGCCACCCGGGTCGAGATTCCGAAACCGTCAGTAGGGTGTGGCGTTATGACCGTTCTGATCGTTGGTGGGTCCGGGTTCCTCGGTGCCGAGCTGGGCCGGCAAGCGGCACTGGCCACCCATCCCACGGCCATGACGTATGCGACAAGACCCGGGAGCACCGCAGGAGTCGTGTGGCACTCCCTGGACCTGCGGGATCAAGGGAATGTGGACGCGATCCTGGCCGAGCTTCGGCCGAGTGCCGTGGTCAACGCGTCGAGTGGCGGACCGGATTGGGCGGTCACGGCCGAGGGTGCCGTCCGGTTGGCCATGGCTGCGGCGAAGTCCGGAAGCCGTCTTGTCCACGTATCGTCCGACGCAGTGTTCTCCGGGTTGCGGGTCCACTACGACGAGACCTGCCTGCCTGATCCGGTCACGCCGTACGGAGCGGCCAAGGCCGCGGCGGAAACCGGGGTTCTTCTCGTGCATCCGTCCGCCGTGGTCGCCCGGACCTCGCTGATCATCGGGGACGGGCAGTCCGCTCACGAGCGTGCTGTACACGAGCTGGCCAACGGCGTTCGAGACGGGGTGCTGTTCACCGACGACATCCGTTGCCCGGTGCATGTGGCCGATCTGGCAGCTGCTCTGCTGGAACTGGCGCACGGCGATGAGCACGGCATCCGTCATCTCGGTGGAAGCGAGGCACTGAGCCGTCACGAACTCGGCATCCTCATCGCCAGACGTGACGGACTCGACGAAAGGAGTCTGCCCACGGGCCTGCGGGCGCGCAGCGCTCACCCGGGGGCTCTCGACGTACGCCTCGACAGCCGTGCGACCCAGCGCGGACTGCGCACCACGCTGCGGGGGGCCAGCCGGTTCCTGGCCCCGACGTTTTGAATGGCCGGGCGGCAAGGCCACTTGTAATCCCTGGCGCAGCCGGAGGCCGCCGTGTTCGGTTCGCACCCAGCTCGTGCATGCCCGCACACGAACCCCGTGCTCGCGCGACACCGTTCACGAACCCCGGGACGTCCAGCCGTGCGAGGCGATCCTCCCGCCCGGCGCCAACGGCCCTCGCACCCCCCACACATCGCGGGGGCTGCGAGGGCCGGTGGAGCCCGGGGTTCTCCCGGGTTCCCGTCGCCTGTCGGCGCGCGGTCAGCGGCGCGGTGCCAGCACCTGCTTGAGCACGTCGTAGACGTAGGTGTTCTCGTGCTTGCCGGTGAACTGGTCGGAGAGCGGACCGCTCGCCGTCACCGGGACGTCGACGCTGGTGTGCCCCGAAGTCGTCCAGTCGATGGCGAACTTGCGGTCGGTGCCCCGGACGGAGAACGGACCGTCCTCCGCCGAGATGCCGTCACCGGACTCGTCGGCGGCGTCGACCTCCTCGACCGCGAGACCTCCGGTCTCGTGGTCACCGGTGACGACCAGCAGGGTGTCGGGGTGCGTCGCGATGTACGCGCGGGCGACCGCGACGGCCTTTTCCAGCTGCTGCATCGACTGGAGGACGCGCGTGCCGTTGTTGGAGTGCGCGAACTCGTCGGTCCCTTCTTCCTCGACCATGAGGAAGAAGCCCTTCTTGTTCTTGTCCAGGCTGGTCAGGGCCTTGGAGGTCATGGTTCCGAGGTCCACCACCGGGCTGTAGACGTCGCCCTGGCCCTCGGGACGCTGCTGGAACATCTCCTCGTTGCTGAACAGACCGAGGATCTTGCCGTTCTTGGCCTTGCTCAGCCCGCTCGCACTGTTGACGTACGAGTAACCGGCCTTCTTGGCCTTCTTGATCAGATCGCCCTTGGTGCCCTTGCTCGCCTCGGACGGGTCCTCGGCCGGGTTGTCCTTGAAGGCGCCCGGCGTACCGGCGGGCAGCCACCAGTCCTCGCCGCCGCCCAGGATGACGTCGGGCTTGCTGACATCCAGGTACTGGCGGGCGATCTCGTCCTGCTTCCCGCGGTCCGCGGTGTTGGCGAAGAACGCCGCCGGAGACGCGTCGGTGACCTGGGCGGTGGTGACCAGCCCGGTCGCCTTGCCGGCGGCCTTGGCCTGCTGGCCCAGGGTCGACAGCGGGTTGCCGTCGACGTCGACGCTGATCGCACCGTTGTAGGTCTTCTCGCCCGTGGCCCACGTGGTGGCCGCGGCGGCGGAGTCCGTCACGACCGACTTCGGGTCCCGGGGCGACGTGGTCAGCTGACCGGACGCCGTGAGGCGGTCCATCCCCAGCCGGCCGTCCAGACCCGCCAGGTTGAGGCGGGCGGCCTCGCGCATCGCGGCACCCATACCGTCACCATTGATGAAGATGACGTTCTTCGCGGTCGGGGCCTTGCCCTTCGCCGCGGACTGCGGAGCAGCAGCCGACGCGCCCAGCGTCGGGTTGAGCACCGTCGTCGCCACAGCGGCCACCACGGCCGCGGCAACGGGCGCACCCCATCGCGCACTACGCATGCGTCTGTTCACAACAGCTCCTCACGAATAAAAAAGCTTGCACAGACAAACGTAGGCGGGGGTGCGGTACCCGCCGTGAACGAAAGATGACCGGCACGGAAAAATGCGGCGGCAGTCTGACAGAACGGACTCGTGTCGGCACTCCCGCACCACAGGTTCAGGGTGAGCGTCCCGGACCCGTACGAGGAGAAAGCACAGCGTAGGGCGCGCGGCACGCCGCTTGCGTCCGGATCACGCTCCCTGCGTCCGGATCCGGGCCGGGCACGGTTTGACCCGCTGAAGATCCGGCGGGCAGGGCTCGTCACCCCAGCCCGTATGGCTACGGTGACTGACGCGGTGTCGAGGTGGGCTGGGGCGCGGCGCGCTCAAGGCCTTTGCGGTCGTAGTAGAAGGTCATGGCGAATCCGAACAGCAGGGCGAGCGCGATGCCGATCGCGATCATGCCCCAGCCGCGGTTGAGTCCGGCGTCGCTCCGGGCGTCGAAGTAGAGGATGGCCCGCACGCCGTCGCTCAGTTGCCGCATCGGTTCGAACAGAGCCAGGAACCGATAGAAATCGGGCACGGCTTCGAGCGGGATCGTCGCCCCCGAGGACGGCAGGGCCAGGGCGACGAAGACGAACATGGACACCACTTGCCCGATCCCGCCGAAGGCCGCGTTGATGGCCTGGACGCCCAGGCCGACGGCAAGGCTCGCGCAGAACGAGAAGATCCACAGCAAGGGCAGATGTGTGGCGTCCATGCCCAGGATCGCAATCGACGCGATCATCAGCAGGCTCGTGGTGAGCACCGTGATTCCGGCGGTCATGAACATTTTCAGCAGCAGTGTCTGCCTGCGGCTGATCGGCACCGTGGGATTCCGGGTGTACCAGGGACCGATTTCGCTGTCGGTGTAGCCCAGGCCCGCGTCGACTCCGCTGTTGATGATGTTTCCGCCGACGAATGCGGTGAGCACCAGGAGCAGGGTGTAGTAGAAGGCGGTCAGGCCGAGGCCGCTGTGCTCGCCGATGGGGTGGCCGACGCGCGTGGTCACGGTGATCGGGTCGCCCAGGAGCGCACGCGCTGTGGGGGCGGCCCCGTTGGCGGCCGCCTGGGTCGTGAGCCGGCGGCCGATTGCCAGGGAGGCCTGGCGAGCGGCGCCTTGGGAGATCTGGCCGGCCAGGGAGGAGCCGAAGCTCCCCAGCCCGGGGTTGGTCAGGATGGTGAGGACGGGCCGAGCCGTGGCCCTGGGGGTCGTCAGCGCCCCGACCGAGACCGTGAAATCAGGTGGGATGACCAGGGCGCCGTAGATCTTGCCGGACGCCAGTTGGTCCTCCATCTGTGCCTGGTTGAGGTGACGCCATCTGACGGTGTCAGCCGGGGTCGCCGCGACGATCGACCGGCTCAACTGTTCGCCCAGGGGCTGCCGCTGCCCCTTCAAGGGCGGGCCCTGGTCCGTGTTGACCAGGGCGACCGGCAAATGGTGCAGGTTTCCGTTCGGATTGAGGATGCCGCCCACGTAGAGGAGGGTCAGGAACAGGGCCACCAGCGCGGACGTGATCGTCGGCACCAGCCAGATCTTTCCGTGACGCACCACGACGGAGGCGCGGGCGAGTGGCGGCTTCCCGCCGGGCTCGGCTGCGTTCATGGCACTCCATCAGAGACATGGCTCCGCACTGTCCGGACCCGGTCGTGGCGGTCGTGGCCGCCCCCCTCACTCTCAGGTGACGATAGATCCTCTCGCCGGGGCCCCCTTGCACGACACGTCCGCGATTCCTGGGGCTGTCCGAAGCCATGACGGCAGGCTGCCCCGGTGCCGAACGTGTGCCGACGCGGGCACTGTGCGGATGGAGACGGAGTGTGCGCCCTACGACCACTTCGATTCCGCCTGTCGGCCGCTCGACATGCTCTCGCTGTCGCGCCGCAACCTGCCCAGCGCGCCGACGACGGCACCCGGCGTGGCGGCGGCCCTGTCCTCACAGGCACGCAGATAGGCCGCTATCGCCTGCCGGTTTCGCTGGAGGACATCGATGCGCCGCTCGATGCTGATGAGCTGGCGGCGCAGCCCTTCCAGGTCCTTTGCCTCCCGGCACGTCCGTTCTCCGGGCGCTCCCTCCTCCTCGTCCGCCGCGTCGAGGCAGGGCAGGACCTCACGGATCATTTCCGTGGTGAGGCCGGCCTGGAGGAGTTCACGGATCTGCAGTACACGGTCGACGGCAGGCTCGCCGTAGGATCGGTATCCGTTGGGGCTCCGAAACGGGTGCAGAATGCCGACCTCTTCGTAGTATCGAAGCAGCCGGGTCGATACGCCGGTCCTCGCAGCCAGGTCTCCAATCTTCATTCCGCTCTCCTCTGTACGGTACTCAGGTGCGCAATGACCTCAAGGATCGATTTCTCTGAAAAGCGCCCCAGCGGTCTGACCGGCAGGCGGTTTCCTGCGACCATGCTCCCGGATGTCGGATGTATTGTGCCGACGGTCGCCTGCGGCCGGCCGTCGTGAGAGTTTCCACGGGTAACACGTGCTCCCTTTTCCACCGCCGCCTCCCATTGTCGTCACTGTCCCCCGCGACCTGTTGCCGCAGCAGGTTCGGAACGATGAAAAGGATAAACCTTCTCACTAATGTGAAGGTCAAGCGTCGGTCACGCGCCTGCATCGGCCGACGTGCCCCGGTAGCTCGGCCCGGGCGCCCAGACCACGGGCCGCTCGGCACCCTTCGTTTCCGTCGGTCCTCAGACACTCGCGCGGCAGGCGGCGGTGAGGCCGAGCACGGGAAGGCTTCCGACCCTGGGTTCCCTGCCCTGGGCAGGGGCGCGGAGCCTCTGTGGGCAGATACCCGCCCTCGTGGAGCACACCCTCCTCAACGAGTGATTAACGGTTGGGTCTCACGACGCGGCCGTCTGTCCACCGCGACGGGTGTTTGACATTGACACTAATGTCAGTGTCTAGCCTCGGCCGAGGTGGAAGTCACCAATAGCCGAGGAGTATCACCATGACGAAGTCCCTTGAAGGAAAGACCGCGCTTGTCACCGGAGGATCACGGGGTATCGGCGCAGAGATCGCCCGCGAATTGGCAGGCGAGGGTGCGAACGTTGTCATCACCTATCGGAATTCGCGCGACCAGGCGGACGGCGTGGTCGCCGAACTGGCCGCACTCGGAGTGAAGGCTCTCGCCGTCCAGGCCGACCAGTCGGTGCCTCATGAGGCGTCGACCGCCGTGGAGCAGGCAGCCGAGTTCCTGGGCGGTTCGATCGACGTGCTGGTGAACTCCGCCGGCGTGGCCGTCATGGGTACGGTCGACCAGGTTGACCTCGAACTCCTCGCAGGCGTCCAGCAGATGATGGCAACCAACGTGATGGGGACCATCGTCACGACGCACGCCGCGACCCGGTACTTGCCCGATGGAGGGCGCGTCATCCTGGTGGGAAGCATCGTCGCCGAGCGCATCGCCGCCCCCGGCGTCGCCGAGTACGCGGCGAGCAAGGCGGCCATCGATCAACTCGCCCGTGGCTGGGCACGTGACCTCGGCCCGCGCGGCATCACCGTCAACGTCGTCAGGCCCGGCGCCGTCGACACGGACATGAACCCCGCGGAGGGTCCCTTCGCAGCCGCCCAGGTCGCTGGGACGCCCCTTGGACGCTTCGGGAGGACTGATGACATCGCCAAGGCGGTGATCTTCCTCGCGGGCGAGAACGCCTCGTTCATCACGGGCGCCTTGCTGACGGTCGACGGCGGCTTCAGCGTCTGAGCGAGCTTCCGTGCCCCCGCCCTCGCGTCCGTTGCGGCGAGGGCGGGCAGGGCCTTCCGGCCGCTCCGTGACGAGGTCGCGACCTCGAGCGTTTCGGCGGACCGGGTGCGTCACGGGCCCTGCCACGGCGTCTGCCACGGCAGGACTCCCTCGACCAACCGGTCGGCCGAGGGCGGCCCCCACGACCCCTGCTCGTATTGCTCGCATGCGGGCGGCCGGTCGAGAAGCGGCTGCAGGATGCGCCAGGTTTCCTCGACGGCGTCCTCACGGGTGAACAGCGAACGGTCGCCCCTCAAGGCGTCATGCAGAAGCCTTTCGTACGGAGTGGGTGGCCGGCCCAGTTCCGCTGCGAACGGCAGGTCGAGGTGGACCTCGCGCGTGCCGGTCCCCTCCGCGCTTTTGGACAGCACGCTGATGCGCAGACCGGGGTCCGGATCGACCCGCAGCACTACCTGATTGGGCGCTGCACGAGACGCGCCGGCGAAGACGGGCACGTCGACGTGATGCTTGAAGATCACCCGTATCTCGGTGGCCAGGCACGCCAACTTCTTGCCCGCTCGGATCACGAACGGCACGCCTGCCCATCGACTGCTCTGCGACTCGAGACGCAGGGCGACGAAGGTCTCGGTGGTCGACCCGCTGCGCACACCTGCGACCCGACCGTATCCGCGGTACTGGCCTCGGACGCACCGGGACGGGTCGACGTCGGCCAGGGAACGGAAGAACGCCGCTCGCTGGTCCCACACCGCATCCGGGCCGACATGCCCGGGGGGCTCCATGGCGACGAGGCCGATCACCTGCATCAAGTGGTTCTGCACGACATCGCGGAGCGCGCCCACCGCGTCGTAGAAACCCCCGCGGTCCTCCACCCCGAAATCCTCGGCCATCGTGACTTCGACTGCTTCGATGTGGTCGCGGTTCCAGACGGGCTCGAAGAATGTGTTGGCGAAACGCAGACAGGCGATGTCGAGCACAGGTTGCTTGCCAAGGAAGTGATCGATGCGGAGAATTTGCTCCTCCTGCAGGATCTGATGGAGTTCGACGTTCAGATCCCGGGCGGAGGCAAGGTCATGACCGAAGGGTTTTTCGATCAGAACCCTGCATTGTCCGGTAAGGCCTTCGTCACCGAGGCCCGCGACCACACCGGCGAAGAGATCCGGCGGGATTTCGAGGTAGAACAACGGCCGATCCGTACCCTCCAACCGTTCGGCGAGCCTGCGGTAGGTGTCGGGGTCCTCGAAGTCACCCTGCAGATAGGAGATGCGCTCTGTGAGCCGCCTCAGCGCACCCTCGTCGACATCGTCCCCCTTGGTTCTCACCGCTTGCTCGATCATGTTCGTGATCTGCTCGTCGGAGTAGTCCTCGTGGGCGACTCCGACGACCGGACATTCGAGGTATCCCTCGGCTTCCAGAAGGTACAACGAGCGAAGCGTCATTTTGCGCGCGAGGTCCCCGGTTATCCCGAAGATCACCAGGACATCTGCCTCTTGGGCTGAAGGGCCGCTCATTCCGTAGCCTTTCTGCCGTGCCGCACCTGAGGGCGGGAATCGATGTGCCGGCAGCTTTGCTCCCACTGGCTCGGCAATTGTGGCGCAGCGGTTTCCCTCCGTATGTCCACCGATGGCTACCGTCGAGTAGCGAACGATGTCATATGCAGCGACGCAGAGGGCGGGATCACTTGCACACTCTCTTCGCACATGTGCCACGTGTGCATGCGCTTCTCTCCCCCTCCGACAAACACTACGAGTCTTCCGGGAAGCACACCACCGGGCGAATGCCTCGGCCGGACCCGAACCTCCGACGTGGTTCCCGCACGCTCGCATTGACCCTTTGCCCGGACTCCGGCCGTGAGGAGGGAGCCGGCAGGGCGACGCCGGTCATCTGACGCCCTTGGCTCTCTTCGCACCGGCCCACAGTGAACCGGGGTTGGCCCAGTCAGGGTAAAGAGAGAGCATCGCCGCGTACAGCTCGGTGGGGGTGTCCGTCTCGATGGCGAGTCGGTCGAAGTCGGCCAGGTACTGCTTGGTCTCGGCGAGAATGCCGGAGTCGTCGGCCAGCTCGGGGTTCTTGTGCCCCGCGACGACGTGAGCCGGGGCGAGTGCGGCGAGCCTGTCGGTGGCGCGCATCCATTCCTCTCGTGAGGAGGTGGTGGTCTCGCCCGTGAACGGGTGGATGCCGTTGTACGCGACGTCCCCGGCCGCGACGAGCCGAAGATCCGGCACCCACAGCGCCGTGCTTCCCTCCGTGTCGGTGAAGCCGGTCTCGATCACCTGGAACGTGTGTCCCTCGACGGTGAAAGTGGCGTCATCGAGCGAATCGGGGAAGACCTGCTTCTGCGGCACCTGGCCGGGGAAGCGCGCGCTCCAGAAGGTGTCGATGCGGGGCGGCGTACCTTCGGACCTCGCCTTGGCCACGGTCGCCGACCCGGCCACCGCTCTCGCTTCGGGGAACGCGCCGAGGAGCTGCTTGACGCCGAACGTGTGGTCGCCGTGGCCGTGAGTGATGAAGACATGGGCCAGGTTCCGGTCGTGGCGCTGCACCCACTCCGCAAGCCGCTGGTTCTGCTCGATCGTGAGGAAGGTATCGATCAGAACCGCGTCACGCTCGCCGAGGACCAGCGTTGCCGTGTTGGACACCCACTGCAGCTCGCCACCGTCGAGGGGCAGATCGCGGACCAGCCCAGGGCGGCGCAGACACAGGGTCTCGTACCGCAGCGATGGCACGACGACAGCCATGGCATGCTCCCTTCCCGGGGCCGCGCCGGTGGGCTCCAGGCGCGACGGTGCCACGGCGGCACCACCCGCCCACTGACCGGCCGCGATGCTCCCGGACCCGGTCCGATCCTGCGCACCTGTCCACGATATGGGTGGATTCCGGATCGTGCACTGGGTGGGCGCGTGTGCAACTCCCCTACTCACAGCACCGGGTGCCGCAGTTCCTGGACCTCATTGTCGGCTGACCGGTCGCAGGTCCACCGGCCTGTCACGTGGCTGATCACCGAACCCCGGGGCAGCCGAGGGAGATGTGGAGATGTTCCAGCCCGTCGAGATATGTGTTTCGCGGAGGGCGCGACCTGTGCATCGGCCGAAGGGAAGCGGCACGGGCCGGTGTGGAACGAGTACGGACGGACACCCCCCCGGCCATCCGACGACCGGCGCACCAGGCCGCGGGCGTCAGCGGCTTGCGGGGCCCGGACCCGTCATCGGGCCGGATGACACGGACGCCTGAGCCGGTTCGGGGAAGTAGTCGGCATCTCGCGGGCGGGTACGCGCGAGTCCCAGGGGCCGGGGGGCGGGCTCGAGGTGGGGTATGTGCTTGGAGCAGTGCACGTACGCCTCGTGGAGGCCGATGCGCGTCCACAGCACGGGGTGTCGTCCCGGGGCGGGGTCGACGGGCGTCCAGGGGTGCGCGGCGCGCAGTTCCTGGTCGGTGAGGAGCTGAGCGGAGCCGTTCACGTGCAGTCCGATGTGGTCCCGGGTGAAGTCCATGAAGAGCAGACCGATGTGCGGGTTCTCGGTGATGTTGCCCGCGCTGGCCAGAACGCCGTTCCCGCGGTACTCGGGGTAGGCCAGGGTCCGGTCGTCCAGCACGGTGACGAATCCGGGAGGCCCCGCACGGAAGGTGGCGTCGCAGTGCCCGCGGGAGTCGGCGGTGGAGAGGAAGACCATCGACTGCCGCTGTATGAACTCACGCATGGCAGTGGTGAGGTGCGGATGGACCTGCCGGTCGTAGAAGGCGTCGGCGCGCTCGCCGGTGCCCAGATGGCTCTGCAGCAGGCGCTCTCCCCGCGAGGGGGTCATGTCGGGGCGGGTCACAGCTGGTCTGTCTCCTGTCCGCGTCGGTGCTCTGAGAGGGGGGTGGTGAGGACGGGCGTGTCGAGCGGGTCGTGGTGGATGTGGCGACGCCGGATTCCCTGGTGCAGGAGGGTGTTCACGCCCGTGGTCACCATGTCGGGCGGACCGCACAGGAAGGCTTCGTGCCGGTCCCAGGGGCCGAATTCGCGCAGCACCTGCGGAAGGGTGCCTCTCTGCCCGGGAATGTGCTCGTGGGAGACAGCCGCTCGGACGGAGAGCCAGTGGTGGCGTTGGGACATGCGCAGCATGTCGTCGAGGCCGTAGAGCTCATCGGCGGTGCGCGCCCCGACGAACAGGTCGACGTAGCGGTCCATTCCCGATGCGCTCGCCTGCTCGAGCAGTGCGCGGATCGGTGCGAGGCCGGTTCCGCCGGCCACCAGCAGCAGGTCGCGGTCGCCCGCCGCCGCGAGGGTCATCTCGCCCAGGGGCGGTCCGAGCCGTACCCGGTGTCCGGGGACGGCGTGGTGAACCAGCGCGTTGCTGACCTGGCCGTGGTGCACGGCCCGGACGTGGAAGGTGAGCGTGTGGTCGGGGCGAGGCGGGTGTGCCGGGGAATAGTGCCGCCAGGTGCGGGGGTACCACGGGGTCTCCATGCTCACGTACTGCCCGGCGACGTAGTGGTAGGGCAGGTCGGGCTGCACGGTGATCTCGGCGATGCCGTGGCCGCGGTAGTCGTTGCGGATGATCTGCGCGTCCCAGGAAGCCGGGCGCAGGCGGGTGTCGTCGGCGGCGGCCGCGATCATCACTTCGGCGGCGATGGTGTAGGCGCGGGTCCACGCGGCGGCGACTTCCGAGTTCCACGCTGTTCCCGCGTAACGGGTCAGGGCGGCCACCAGGCACTCACCGACTGCCGGGTAGTGGGCTTCCAGGGCTCCGAACTTGCGGTGGTCGCGGCCCAGTCGGGAACAGAACCGCACGAGGTTGTCGATGTCGTCGACGAGATCGATGATGCGCAGCAGTCCGCGCAGCAGCCGGTCGCGCTGTACGTCCATGTTCTGCGGGAACAGCCCGCGCACGTCGGGGTACCGGGCGAAGAGAATGGCGTAGAAGTAGACGGTCATCTCTGCGGCCTGCGGTGCCACCACCGCCAGACTCGTACGAACCAGGGAGATCTCCCGGTCTGTCAGCGGGCCGGACGTCACGGACGCCCCCCGAAGGCTGCCGGGCGGAGGTGTGTCCTCGCTCGTCGAGCGCGAAGAACGTGGGGGGAGGCGGGTCTCGCGCCGGGCGAGGGGGTCACCGGGCGTACCGCATGTGCTGACACGTAGAGGTTCGCAATCTTGGAAGGACGTTCTATGTCGCTCGGGTTCGGAACAGCAGGGGTGTGATCGACGGAGGAGTCATTGTGCACGTGAAGCGGCACGAGTGAACTCGCTCGGAAGTCACCATGCGCGTTCCCGAATCGACATGAAAAGCCTCATAACGCCGACGTGCCTCGACCACGACACACGCGGGAAGTCTCGCGAAAAGGCCCACCACCAGGCTTTTTGCCGGTGCGACACGTCTCGGGGCGAGGCAGAGCTGTGCGGAGGCAAGCACAATGGGGAGGTTCGGTATGCAAATCCCGGTGCTTGCGTGAACGGACTTCGGAGACTGCGCTGCCGGCCGCTGCTTCGCCGCGCGGGTCCTGGTTTCCCACGGGGCAACGGATTCAGCGGCACCTCGCCGCGGGCTCACCTGCCCCGAGCGGGCCGGCGAGCGTCACGTGCGGGCCCATGAGATCGCGGCGAGACCTCGGACACGGTGTTCCGGTCGACCGAGGGGAGAGCACCGGCCCTGTCGGAACCGGAGGGTTCGACAGGGCCGGCGCTCTCCCCTCGGTCTCAGCGTCCGCTGCTCAGGATCACTCGCCGATGCGCGGCCTGGTCCTCATCGACCGGGCCGCGAGGCCCGCCGCCGCCACGGCTGCCGCCGGGGCGGAGAGCAGGAGCGCGGAGGCCCCGAACGCGTCGCCGAGCGCGGCACCTCCGAAGGAGCCGGCGGCGAAGCCGACCGTGGTCATGCTGTTGGCCCAGCCCTGGACCTCATGGTCGGTGCCGGGGGGCGTCGCCGATCCGAGCACGGTGAAGAAGCTCGCGAAGACGGACCCGGTCGCGAGGCCCGCCGGGACACAGACGAGGGCCACCGTGAGCGGCCCGAGATGCATGGCTGCACCGATTCCGCCCGTCCCGGCGGCGAGCAGGACGAGCAGGACGGGCAGGCGGGTCGCACCGGTCCCCCGGAGTCTGCCGAGTGCCAGCGTGCCGATGATGCTGCCCACCGAGAGCTCGGCCAGGAACCAGCCGCTGGCGAAGGCCGTGTGCTGCTGCTGCGCGTAGACGGGCAGCGACACCTCGGTGGTGGCCAGCGCCGCACAGAAGAGGAACTGTGCGGCGAACAACGGGATCAACGGACCGCGCAGGGTCCCCCGGGAACGCTCCGGAAGCGTTGCGGTCGAAGCGGACGTCCGGTCGGGCAGCTCGGCCAGCAGGACGACCGCGAGCGTCATCAGTACGGCGTTCAGGGCCAGCGGCAGCACGGGCGCGAAGGAGGTGCTGAGCCAGCCGGCCAGGACGGGACCGGTGATCAGCGACAGGTCCATCAGCGCCGATTCCAGGGCGTTGGCGGAGGCCCGCCCCAGGTCGCGGTCCACCGCGGTCCAGTGGGACCGCAGGAGAATGCTGGCCGGAGGGAAGAACGAGCCCATCAGCAGCGCCGCGGCCAGCAGCAGCGGGAGCGGGGCGGTGATGGCGGCGAAGGCGCTGATCCCGGCGATTCCGGTCACGTAGCCGGCCAGACAGATCCGCAGTACCGCACGCGCTCCGCGCCGTGCCACCAGCCGGCCCCGGACCGGACTGCTCACCGCGTTGGCGAGGAGCATGGCGGCGACCACGGCACCGGCCTGGCCGTAGGAGTAGCGGGGCGAGACGAGCAGCAGCACGCTGACCGGGAACATGCTGATGGGCCACTTGGACACGAGGCTGGCCACGGCCAGCCTCCTGGCACCGGGTGCGGCCAGTACGTCCGTGTAGGCCGTGAGGGGGCCGTCGCGCCGTCGCGGAGGGGAATCCCCGGTCGCCGCCTGCCCGGGAGACTGTGGCTCCGGCATGTCAGAGGGCTGCCGTGGTGGGTTCGGACCCGCTCGGGGGAAGGTCCGGCCGGGTCTCCACCCGCACCAGGGACCTGATGGCGGCCAGGGTGGCGAGGACGGCCTCGGAGTCGGGTCCATGGACCGCGGCGCTGAAGGGAATGCTGACGTTGTCGAGGGTGGCCGGGACGTGCTCGCCGGGCGCATAGCCGATCTCGGCGCTGTCGACACCGGGGAGGGCAGCCGCCTCCTGGGCCCCGTGCACGGCGACGAGGGTGCCCGGGCCCTGCTCGTTGTGCACCACGGCCGAGCCGAAGCGCACCGGGAAGTCGACCGGCCGGTCGATCAGTTCCGGGCGCCGCCCCAGATAGCAGGCGATGGTGTCGTGGAAGGGGCGCAGCCCCGCGTGCGCCGCCCACAGGTCGACGGCAGGGCCGCCGGAGAGCCGGGCGCCCACCTCGATCAGATAGACGCCGTCGGCGGTGCACTTGACCTCGGTGTGGCTGGGGCCCCGCTGGATGCCGAACGCGGTCAGCACGCTGCGCGTGTATGCCTCCACCCGGGCGCGGTCGGCGTGGTCGGGGCCGGCCTGGACTATGTCCCAGAGGGGGAAGTCGTAGTCGGAGTCGTCCGGGCGGAGGTACTCCCACATGTCGACGAACCGGTGTTCACCGTCCGCGCTGAAGAAGTTGACCGCGAACTCGCGTCCTCGCACGTAGCGTTCGACGAGCCATTCGCGCACGGGCTCGCGGTAGACGTCGTGGGTGACCGGCGGCCCCTGTCCCTCCAGGTCGGCCGCGGTGGAGTAGACGCGTACCCCCTGGGACCCGGCGCCCAACGTGGGTTTGACGATGACCGGGAATCCCACCTCGTGGGCCGCCCCTGCTATGTCGTCGGCCGAGTGGACGAGTCGGAACTCCGGGATCCGGACGCCCGCCTCGGCGGCATGCGCCCGCATCACCGCCTTGTCACGCCGCGCCCGGGCGAGGGTGTGATCGTTGCCCGGCAGACCGAGCCGGTGCGCCAGTACGTCGGTGAGGTGCACCCCGGCCTCCAGGCAGGGAACCACCGCCCGCGCGTCGATGCCCGCCGCGGTGACGAGGCGCTCGGCCTCCTGCGGGTCGGACGTGTAGAAGGACAGGTCGTCGTCGTCGGCGTGCCCGTCCAGGGAGGCGAGGTAGTCGTGGGTGTACACGGACACGACGGAGTAGCCGAGTTCGCGGGCAGCGGCCTTGAAAGGCCTCCCCTGCCGCACCGGATCCACGAGGATGACCGCGGGTGGGCTGGTGGTCATGGGCCGTCTCTCCTTGGTGTTGGCCTGCTGTCGTGCCGCAGGCCGGCTCGCACTGTCCTCATTGTTCAGGCTGGCCGGGCGGCGGGGACATGTACCGCAAGACCGTCCCGACGGACGGCGGGGCGGCCGAGGGGGCAGATGGTCCGACCGGCCGTCGCTGTCTCGTCCAGCGATCACGGGCGGGCGGACACATGGTCGTGAGGTGTCTCGATTCCGACGGTAAGCTGCGCGGAGAGCGGTGATGACAACGGTGTCCACCCAGCGGCCGGTTGATGCCGAGAGCAGGGGACCGTGACACCCGTGCGCGGGTCGACCACGGATTGATGGCTGGTCAGCCTCGAATTCACGAGATGTAAGGTTTCTCCGCACCTGCTGCCTTCGCATGCCGCTCTGATCACAGGCTCGATCGGAGCGCCGCGCTCCCTCCGTACACGATCAAGATCAAACATTCTCGGCCAAGTCCATATGTTTCGCGTCAACATGACGGGGTGCCGCGAGCGCCCTTGACGGCGGCGTGACCACCGGGACTTACGATCTCCGGTCAGTACGGGGGCTTCACTGCATACTTGCCAGCAAAGGACGAATATGTCTCGGCCTCACCCCATCCTGTGCACCGATGTGTCCGTCCGTGCTGAGCACCAGGAGCCGGTCGACCTCGCGGCACACCTGCCGACACCTCCCATCTCCGTCGTGCTGTACGGCGGAGACCTCCTCACCCGCGCAGGTGTGGTGGCACACATAGGGCATCAACGCGGCATCGCCCTGCTGCTGGACAGGGATCGTGCGGCCGACGGCCCCAGGAACGGCGTCGCCCTGGTACTGGACGACCAACTGGACGCCCAGTCGGTCACCAGACTGCGCAAGGTGGCTTCGGACCACGCCAAGCGTGTGGTGCTGGTGGTCAGCGAGCTCGATGAGGATCGCTTGAACATAGTTGTCGAGGCAGGTATCTCCTCGGTCGTCTGGCGTCACCAGGCCACGCCCGCCGGGCTGGTGAAAGCCATTCAGGCCACGGCCCGGAACGAGGGGAACATGCCGGGGGATCTGCTGCGCAGGCTTCTCACCCATCTCGAACGCCAGGCGCAGGGAACGGCCTTGAGCACCGTGGCGACAGGCCGGCCCACCGTGCGCGAACTGAACGTACTGGAACTGGTCGCGCACGGACTGGCCACCAAGGAGATCGCGGAACAGCTCGGCTACTCCGAGCGCACCATCAAGGGCATCCTGCACGACACGATGACGCGCCTGCACCTGCGCAATCGCGCGCACGCCGTGGCGTACGTCATCCGGGAGGGCTACATGTGACGGCGGAAGGCGACATGGGACGGCCGGAAACCGCGGCCTGCGACTCACCCGGGGGTTCGTCACAGGCCGCTGCGGCGGCTACCGCCTCACGAGCGCAGCAAGGCGAACAGCTCGCCGCGCAAGGTGCTGTCCTCGCCGAACGCTCCGAGGTACGCGGTCGAGGTCATCTCCGCGCTGGCCTTGATGCCTCGCATCGTCATGCAGAGGTGCTCCCCCTTGGCGATCACCGCGACGTCCTGGGCCCCGGTGATGTCCGCCACCTCCTGGGCTATGTCGGCGACCAGCCGCTCCTGCACCTGGAGACGGTGGGCGTGACGGTGAGCCACCCGGGCGAACTTCGACAGGCCCAGAAGCCGGCCGGAGGGCCGGTAGGCGATGTCGATGGAGCAGTTGAACGGCAGAAGGTGGTGTTCGCACAGCGACCACACCCGGATGTCCGAGACCACCACCATCTGACTGGTGGTCGTGGTCTCGAAGAGGGTGTCGATGGTGCCGGGGTCATAGTCGATGAACTCGCGCCACCAGCGCGCGAAGCGCTCGGGCGTCTGCCGCAGTCCGTCCCGGCTGGGGTCCTCGCCGATCTCCTTGAGCAGGCGCTGCGCCAGGTCCACGAGCGGGTCGGCCCCGCTCTCCTCGGCTCCGGCCCGCGGTGCGACGGTGTTCATGGTCATTTCAGACACCTCTCTCGTGTCCCCAGACCAGCGTGTGCAGGCGGGTGGTCACGTTCCATCCCCGGTCGATGACCGAGGAGACGATTTGCTGCATGTGTGTGTGGAGTTCGTCGGGGCTCTGGCCCTCGGGCATGATCCACACGGATTCGATGCCGAAGTCCGCCACGAGCGCGGCCACCTCGTCCAGGTCCGCGGTGGTGCGGCACACGAACTTGAAGGCGGCGCCGGGCGTGACGGCGAATCGTCTCAGGGCTTGCGGGACGATGCGCCGCTCGGCGGGGTCGCCGGAGTGCGACAGCTTCGGCGAGACGTTGAAGCGGACGCCGGGCCGGACCAGCCGGCCGTCGGGGACGCGTGTCCCGTTGGTCTCGAACTCCACCTCGATACCGGCGTCCAGCAGGATGTCGACCAGAGGCAGCAGGCGCACCTGCTGGCTCAGCGGTTCCCCTCCGGAGATCACGATGAGGTCGACACCGAGCGCCATCAGCTCCTCGGCCACCGAGGCGACCGACCGCCGGTGCAGTTCGGTCTTGGGGTCGTAGCGAACCCCGCTGTCGCTGATGCCTTCCCAGTCCCAGGTGTAGGGAGTGTCACACCAGCGGCAGGACAGGTTGCAACCGCCGAGGCGCAGGAATCCGCACCTCCGGCCGAGCGACCGTCCTTCTCCTTGGACGGCCTAAAGTGGGGCCGAAGATCTCATTGACGACGAGTTCCGGTTCCACAGGGCACCACCTCCTCTTCATGTCGGGCGTGACCCGGTTGTGATCGGTGCTGGGGACGGTCCGGAATCAGGGCCGGTACTCCGCCCACGTCTTGGGCGTCTCCGAGACGCGGACCGAGGTGAGCTCGGGAAAGTCCTTCTCCCACTGCCCGAACATCCAGACGGCGAGGTTCTCCGCGGTCGGGTTCTCGTCGAACACGTCATTGAGGTGACGGTGGTCGAGGGTCTCGTCGAGCCACTTCTTGAACACCGAGAGTTCGCCGTAGTCACGGACGAAGCCGGTGCTCGTCAGCTCGGTGCGCTCGGCACTCAGCTCGAGTTCCACCGCGTAGTTGTGTCCGTGCAGACGTGCGCACTGGTGGCTCTCCGGCAGGCCCTCGAGCCGGTGGCTGGCGGAGAAGTCGAATCGCTTGGTGATGTGCAAGGTCATGACGCGGCTGAAGCCTCTCTTCGACGGGAATGCGTGTGTGTTGGCCTGAGGGGGTCAGGCCGGGAACTGCGTGGCGTCCAGGTGCACGCCCAGCTTCTCCAGCACCGACCGTCGTGCGAGGACGGGTTCCATCCCGGCTCCCCCGCCGACGGGCGGGGCCAGGGGTTCGACGAGCGTGTCGGGGTCGGACTCGAAGAAGAACACGAGGGACAGCAGTTCCTCGTCGGGTGCACTGGGGCTGGGAGCCAGGACCCGGTGGCGCAGCGCGCGCCAGCGCCCGTCCGTCCACCGTTCCATGAGGTCTCCGAGGTTCACCACCAGCGCGTCGGGGCGGTAGGGCGGTGCGAACCAGCCCTCGGCCTCGTTCCACGCCTGCAGTCCGCCCACGCCCTGCTGCCGGCTGAGAATGGTGAAGGTGCCGAGATCGGTGTGCGGGCCGTTGCGCATCTGCCCGTTCGCCACCGTGCCCACTTCGTTGAGCGACGGGTACCAGCTCACGTTCTGGGTCCAGGTCGCCCGGGCGGCCCGCCGGGTGAAGAAGTCCTCGGGCAGGCCGAGCACCTGGGCGAACAGCTCGTTGAGGGAGTGGGCCACGCGGCACATGTGATCGGTGTACGTCTCGACGGCCCGGCGCAGCCCGGGAAGCACCGGGTCGGGCCAGCGGTTGGGCGGGTAGCAGTAGCGGTCGGTCACCTCGTCACCCGTCCGATGGGCGGGTCCGGCGTAGAAGGACTCGTGAAGGTCGGGTGCCGTCGCGGGTTCCGCGCCGTCCTCGCGGGGAACCCCCACACCTCCGCCGGGATGCCTCTCCAGCCAACCGCTCTCGTACGACGCGCCGATGGCGTACGGGCTCTTGGCGTCGTGGGGGAGGGCGAAGAACTCCCTCCCCCGGGCGCGCAGATCATCCATCGCGGCACCCGGGACTCCGTGTCCCTCCAGGAGGAACATGCCGGTCTCGCGCAACGCCCGGTCCAGCGCCACCGCGGTGTGCTGCCGCTGCTCGGGGGAGGCGGCCTGCCAGGCCCCGAGGTCGACGGTGGGGATGGCGTCATCCATGGATGGTTCCTTTCGTGTGGTGCGTGGTTCAGGAGTTCAGGACCGCGTCGACCGCCGAGGCGAGGATGTCGAGGCCCAGGTCCAGCTCGCTCTCGGTGACGGTGAGCGGGGGCAGGAGTTTGACGACGGAGCCGTCCGCACCGGACGTCTCGACCAGGAGTCCCCGGCGGAAGGCGGCTGCGGACACCTGGGAGGCCAGGTCGCCGCCCGCGGCCCCGGGGACTTCCCGGAACCCGATCCCCATCGCGAGACCCCGCCCGGCGACGGTGAGCCCGGCGGCGCTGTGGCTGTCGGCGATCTGCCCCAGGGCGGAGGCGACCCGTTCGCCGGACCGGCGCACGGCCTTCTCCAGGTCGTCGTCGGACCAGTAGGCCCGCAGGGCAGCGGCGCCGGTCACGAACGCCGGGCCCACGCCGCGGAACGTGCCGTTGTGCTCGCCCGGCTGCCAGACGTCGAGTTCGGGGCGGATCAGCGTCAGCGCCAGCGGAAGGCCGTAGCCGCCGATGGACTTCGACAGGCACACCAGGTCCGGGACGATCCCGGCGTCCTCGAAGCTGAAGAAGGGCCCGGTGCGGCCGCAGCCCATCTGCACGTCGTCCACGATGAGCAGCACCCCGTGCCGTCGGCAGAGCTCGGCGAGGGCGCGCAGCCACTCGTCCGAGGCCGCGCGCACCCCGCCCTCCCCCTGGACCGTCTCGACGATCACGGCGGCGGGCTTGTCCAGTCCGCTTCCGGGGTCGTCGATCATGCGGCCGAGCAACTGCAGTGAGTCGACCCCGTAGCCGTCGTACGGCAGGGGAACGGTGTGCGTGAGCGGGATTCCGGCTGCGGCGCGCTTGGCCGCGTTGCCGCTGACGGCCAGGGCGCCCAGCGTCATGCCGTGGAACGAGTTCGTGAAGCTGACCACGGTGGTGCGGCCGGTGACGCGGCGGGCGAGTTTCAGCGCGGCCTCGACGGCGTTCGCCCCTCCCGGGCCGGGGAAGACGACCCGGTAGTCGAGGTCACGGGGAGCGAGGACCGTCTCCCGCAGCGCCTCCAGGAACTGCCGCCGGGCCACGGTGAACATGTCCAGGGAGTGCGCGACCCCGTCGCGGCGCAGGTAGTCCATCAGCGCACGCTTCAGGACGGGCGGGTTGTGGCCGTAGTTCAGCGCCCCGGCACCGGCGAAGAAGTCCAGGTAACGGCGGCCGTCCTCGTCGTGGAGCCAGCTTCCCCGGGCCTGGTCGAAGACCACGGGCCAGGCCCGGCTGTAGCTGCGGACCTCGGACTCCAGCTCCTCGAACACGTCCACTTCAGGCCCCTTCGGTGGCGACCGCCGGGGCGGCGTAGACGGTGGGATCGTCGACGCCGGCGGCGACGAACGCCCCGCGGCGCTCGGTGCAGGAGGCACAGCGCCCGCAGTGGAACTCCTCACCGCGGAAGCACGTCCAGGTGTCCTCGAACGGCACCGAGAGCCGGTCTCCGAGGGCGATGACCTCGCGCTTGCGCAGCTGGGCGAGGGGGGCGAGGAGGTCGAGGTCCGGGTGGGCGTGGCCGCGTGTCGCGATGCGTTCCATCGCGAGGAAGGCGTCCAGGAACTCCATCGACGTGTCCGACGGGCCGATGTCCTCCGCCATGATCCCGAAGGCCACGGCCTCGGCACGTTCCACGACGGCCAGGGCGAACGCCGTCGAGAGCAGCAGGGCGTTGCGGTTGGGGACGATGTTCGGGCGGCCGGGCACCGCGACGCCGTCGTCGGCCGTCCCGGTGCTCGCGATGCCCTCGGTCGGGACCTCGACGGACGTGTCGGTGAGGGAGGACCCGCGCAGTACCCCTCGCGCCCCGGCGAGGTCGGCTTCCTCGTACGGGACGTCGAGGCGCTTGGCCGCCAGGCGGGCGCAGTCCAGTTCACGGCGGTGGCGCTGGCCGTAGTCGATGCCCAGCAGGTGCAGATCGTGGCCCTGGGCCTGAAGGTGATACGCCATGGTGACGGAGTCGATTCCGCCGGACACCACCGCAATGATCTTCGACACTCGCCGTCCTCGCTTAGTCGGTGCACTCGGAGGGCCGACGACTCGGTCTCGTCGGCGCCGTGGTCCATCCTGGGGTGGGACGGGGGCGGCGACCATGTCCGGCGGTACAGGCACTCGACGCCCTCGTTCCGTCCGGGCGTGCAGCGCGGCCTGCCGGTCGGACGGTGTCGTCGGCCCGGCGGACACGGCCTCAGGACCGGGAGTGCGAAATGGGCGGCGGCTGGGGCCGGGGGGACAGGCGGACTCCCCGTCGAGCGTCTGTGCATGCCCGGTGAGCGAGTGGAGTTGTCGGGCCATGGGCCCAGGGCCGTAGGCGGCTTCGGCATCCCGCCCCGCACGGCGAGGCCCTCGACTTGTGCCGGATCCCGCTTTGCAGCGCTCTCCGGCACGAGTCGAGGGCCTCGTACGCGTGTCCCGGCGGACGGGTCCGAGGACCCGTGGGAGCCGGTCTCCTCACGCGGCGTGCGGCGTCCGGGCCCCGAGGAGCACGTTCCGCGCTCGCGGGATGTCCTCCCCGTCGGTCTGCCCCGACTGACTCACCCGAGTTCTCACCCGGTGCGTTCCGCGAGACGGACGGTGTTCCAAGGCGGAGCGGCGCGGCGGCGCCCGCCTGCGGCCGAGCGCGTCCCTGTTGTCCGCGTTATCCGCGCGAGGGCGGAAGCTCGCCGGAACCGCGGTGCACCAGACGGGTGTCGACCATGATCGTGCGGGCCCTGGAGCGGTCGCCGTCGAGGCGCTCGATCGCGACGGCACCCGCCACCTCCCCCATCTCCGCGGGGTTCTGCGCCACGACCGTGAGCCCGGGTTCGAGGATGGACGCCATGGGGACGTCGTCGAAGGCGACGACGGCGACGTCCCTCCGGCGAGCGCGGGCGAGCTCCGTCAAAACTCCGATCGACATGACGTTGTTGCCCGACAGCAGGGCCGTCGGTGGGTCGGGCAGCGCGAGCAGCCGTGCTGTCGCCCGGGCGGCACCCTCCGGGTCGTGGGCGTCGGCGACCAGGGCACGGTCGTAGGGCAGGCCCGCGTCGGCGAGCGCCGCACGGTATCCGGCGACGCGCTCGCGACGCGTGTACAGCCGGGCCGGCAGGTCGCCGATGAACCCGATCCGCCGGTGCCCGCCGGCGATCAGGTGGGCGGCCCCTTCCCGCGTGCCGGAACGGTTGGAGCTGACCACCGTGTCGGCCGTCAGGCCGCTGCCCGGCCGGTCGAGGAAGATGACCGGCATGCCCGCCGACCGCTGCGCCTTGAGGTGGGCGTGGTCGGCGCCCACCGCGGGCGCCACCATGAGGACGCTGACCCGTCGGGCCAGGAACGTGCGGATGAGTGTGTGCTCCCGCTCGGGGTCGTCGGCGGAGGACCCCATCAGCAGCGTCAGCCCTCGGCCGCGCACGGCCTCCTCGATGCCCCCCGCCACGGCCCCGAAGAACGGGTTTCCGAGATCCGGCACCACCAGTCCTACGGTGGTGTCGGGACCTCCGACACGGATGCTCCTGGCCATCAGGTTGGGCTGGAAGCCGAGCCTCGCCACGGCCGCGAGCACCCGCTTCCTGGTCTCCGGGGAGCTGGGACCGTCCTCGTTGAGGACCCGTGAGACCGTCTTGGCACTGACACCCACCTCGCGGGCCACGTCGGCGAGTGTCGGTCTGCGGGCCGATGCCATAAACCACCTTTTCCACGGAGTAGTCCCCTCGGGTGCCGGGGCGGATTCAGCTCCCGCGCACCCCGGCTGCGGAGGCCGCGTCGCTGTCCGCCACGACCGTACCCCCGTCCGGACGCACGGTGAGTGCCCCGGTCATGATGGCCACCACTTCGGCCATGGAGTAGTCGGACGGCTTTATCACGGCCTCGCGCCGGCCGAGCCGGTGTACGTGGATCCGGTCGGCGATCTCGAAGACGTGCGGCATGTTGTGGCTGATGAGGATCACGGGGATGCCCTTGTCGCGTACCCGGCGGATGAGGTCGAGTACCTGGCCCGACTCCTTCACGCCCAGTGCGGCCGTGGGCTCGTCCATCACGACGACGCTGCGCGCCCAGGCGGCCGCCCGGGCCACCGCCACCGCCTGGCGCTGGCCGCCGGACAGGGTCTCGACCGACTGGCTCAGCAGACCGACCCCGACCTTGAGTTCGGCCAGGTGCGCGGCCGCCTCCCTGCGCATCGCCTTCTTGTCGAGCATGCGCAGGACCGAGCCGAGCGGTCCCTGCCGGCGGATCTCGCGGCCGAGGAACATGTTCGAGGTGATGTCCATGGACGCGGCGACGGCGAGATCCTGGTAGACGGTCTCGATGCCGTTGGCCCGCGCTTCCTGCGGACCGGAGAACCGGATCGGCTTGCCGTGCAGCCTGATCTCCCCGGCGTCCGGCACCAGCGCGCCGGTCAGGGCCTTGATCAGACTCGTCTTTCCGGCGCCGTTGTCACCGATGACGGCCAGTACCTCACCGGGCAGGAGTTCGAAGTCCGCCTCGTCGATCGCGGTGACGTGCCCGTAGCGCTTGACCAGCCCGCGCGCGCTCAGCACGGGGACGGTCGCCGTCGGGGACCCGGCCCCGGCGGGTGCGGCGCCGGGCTCGCCCGCACTCGGGTTCCGGGGGGAGGCGGGGCCGGTCATCGGGTCCCCTTTCGTGAGAGCTGGTCGACGGTGACCGCCAGGATCACGAGGACGCCTGTGACCAGCGTCTGGTAGACGGACGAAACCCCCATCAGCTGGAGGCCGTTGCGGAAGATGCCCACGATGAGTACGCCGACGAAGGTGCCGAGCACGGTCCCGCGCCCGCCGAACAGGCTGGTACCGCCGAGGACGACCGCGGTGATGCTGTCGAGGTTGTCCGTCTGGCCGGCCTGCGGGTCGCCGACCCCGGTCCGCGACACCAGCAGCAGGGCCGCGATGCCGTAGACGAGTCCGGCGATCGTGTAGACGCCGACCGTGAGCCGGTTGACGCGGATGCCGCTGAGCCGGGCGCTCTCGGAGCTGTTGCCGAGTGCGTAGACGTGCCGGCCCCAGGCGGTGCTGCTCAGGGCGTAGGCGAAGCCGAGGAAGAGGGCGATGGTGACCAGTGACCCGTAGGTGACGTCGGTCCGGCCGAGGGGGAAGGTGCGGCCCAGGAAGGTGAGGGGTTCCGGCAGGCCGGTGACCGTCTCCTCGGCGGAGTAGATGTGGGTCAGGGCGAAGGCCACGTTGAGCATGCCGAGCGTCACGATGAACGGCGGCAGCGGGACGGCCCGCACGAGCAACCCGTTGGCCAGACCGAACGCACCGCAGGCCAGGATCCCGAGGGCGATGGCGAGCAGCGGGGGCAGGGGCCCTTCTACTGCCATCTTGGCGATGAGGATGCCGCCGAACGCCATGACCGCGCCGCAGGAGAGATCGATTCCGGCGGTGAGGATGATCAGCGTCTGGCCGATGGCGAGCGTTCCGACGACCATGACCTGCTGGAGGACCAGCGAGAAGTTGCCGCCGGACAGGAACTGTTCGGTGCTGAAGGAGAAGAAGACCGAGGCGAGGATCAGGGCCGCGAGCGGTCCTGCGGCGGGGGCGGTGAGGAGCCGGCGCAGCGCTGCCGGATCCTTGGCGCGGACGGCGAGAGAGGTGGTTGCGGTCACTGCGTCTCAGCCCCAGCAGTTCTCTCGGCCGAAGCCGGAGTCCTTGGACTCCGAGCCGGCCTGCGGCTTGTCGGTGATGAGCTGGACGCCCGTGTCGGTGTAACCGGACGCCTTGTCACCGGACTTCGCGAAGGAGACGATCGCCTTCACGCCGTCCTCCGCCATCTTCAGGGGGTACTGCTGCGAAGTCGCGGCGATCTTGCCGTCCTTGACCGCCTGCACGCCGGTGCAGCCGCCGTCGATGGCGACGATCATCACGTCCTTCTCGCGGCCCTTGGCCTTGATGGCGGTGTACGCGCCGAGTGCGGCGGGTTCGTTGATCGCGTACACCAGGTTGATGTCGGGGGCCTTCTGCAGGCAGTTCTCCATGGCGGTCTGGCCCTTGGCCTGGTCGCCGCCGGTGTCCTGGGAGCAGACGATCGACGGATCGGAGGCGGCTACGCCGAAGCCCTTGGTGAAGCCCTCGTGGCGCTGGACGCCGACCGACACACCGGGCGCGAGGTCGAGTGTGGCGATCTTCGCGGGCTTGCCGCCCATCGCGGCCTTCGCGTAGGCGCCGATCAGTTCGCCGGCCTTCACGTTGTCCGTCGCGAACAGGGCGTCCACGGCGGACTGCGGCTCGGGAGGCGTGTCGAGAGCGATGACCATGACGCCCTTGGCGCGCGCCTTCTCGATGGCGGGGACGATGGCCTTGGAGTCGTTGGGCGTGATCAGCACTCCCTTGACCCCGGAAGCGACCATGTTCTCCAGCGCGGTGACCTGGCTGGTGTTGTCTCCGTCGAACTTGCCCGCAGCAGTGGACAGTTCGACATTCGACTCCTTTGCGGCCCGCTCGGCGCCCTGCCTCACCTTGACGAAGTAGGGATTGGTGTCGGTCTTGGTGATCAGACCGACCTTGACCTTGCCCCCGGACTGGGAGCCACCGCCGGAGCCGGACCCGCACGCGGTCAGGGACAGCGCGAGGCCTACGGCACCTATGGCGAGGACGGGGCGGGCTCTACGGGACATGTGCGACTCCTGGGGAAGCGGTGGGCGTGAACGTCGGAGCGGACCCGCGGCACGGATGCATGCCGTCGGCGGGGTGATGCCATCGTTGACACATGTCATCGTTGACACCGCATGCGGAGGATGATGGACTCCCCGTCCGTCAACGTCAATGCCCTTGTCCGGAAAGCCCGTCGGTCGCACGACGAGCCGGTCGCCCAGGCCCCCTCCGCCAGTCCGGTGCGGTGGACTCGGCGCGCCTTCTTTCCGCGTCCCCGCCTGGAGGGTCACCGCATGCAGCCGCCACGTCAGGTCACCGTGCTGGGAGAGTGCGTCGCCGACGCCTTCGCCGGCCCCTCGTCCGAGTTCCCGCGCACCGGCGAGGGCCCGTCGCCCGAGGGCCGGAGTCTGTCGCTGCGCGTCCTGCCGGGCGGAGGCCCGGCCAACACCGCTGTCGGCCTGGCCCGGCTCGGCACCCCGACCCGGCTCCTGGCGCGGCTGTCGGGCGACGTGTTCGGCCGCCTCTTCCGGGCCCATCTGCTGGAGTCCGGGGTCGACCTGTCCGATGCCCCGGAGGCGGCCGAGCCCAGCACACTGGCGGTCGCCGACGTCGACTCGGGGGGCCAGGCCTCGTACTCGTTCCACGCCGAGGGCACCGCCGACTGGCAGTGGACGCGCGAGGAGTTGAGCCGCGCCGACCTGCTGACCTCGCCCTGCGTCCACACGGGTTCGCTCGCCCTGGTCCGCGAACCGGGCGGGGCCCTGGTGGAGGAGCTGCTGGCCGAGGCCCGGCCGCACGCCACCGTCAGCGTGGATCCCAACATCAGGCCCGCCCTGGTCGACCCGCAGGTCTATCGCGAGCGGCTGCCGCAGTGGTGTGCGGTGGCGGACATCCTCCGGCTGAGCGAGGACGACCTCGACGTTGTGGCACCGGGCACCACGGTGGAGGCGTCCTGCGACGAGTTCCATGCCGAGGGTGCGCGGCTGGTCGTTGTCACCCGTGGCGCGCACGGCGCGGTCGCCTCCCTGGACGGGCGACGGGTCACCGTGCCCGGTGTGCCCACCCGGGTCGTCGACACCGTCGGCGCGGGCGATGCCTTCACCGCGGGTCTGCTCCACCGTCTCGGCACACGGGGGCTGTTGGGCGGCCGGCTCGACGGCCTCGACATGTCCGACGTGGCGGACGCGTGCGCGTACGCGGCGCGCGTGGCCGCGCTGACCTGCGCAGTCGTGGGGCCGAACCCGCCGTGGGAACGGCAGTTGGGGTCTGCCTACGGAGCTCCGGACATCGCCGTCGCCCCGTGAACGGCGGGAGCTGTTCCCGTTCGAGGCGTTGACGGGTCCGCCACGGAGGCCCATCATCTGACATCGGTCTGAAGTCAGCGATGACATATGTCAACGATGACACCCATCCCCATGCGCGCAGAGAGTGGGTTCACATGCGCCGAAAAGTCAGGGCGATGCTCGTTGCCCTGGTCGCGAGCCTGGCCTTCGTGGTCCCGGGCACACCCGCGGTCGCCGGGACCGTGTCCGACTACTCCGAGTTCCCGTACCCGCCCACCACCTACAGTGAGCCCTACCGGGGCCAGTTCCACTTCAGCTCGCAGTCGGGCTGGATGAACGACCCGAACGGGCTGGTGTACGCGAACGGGCTGTACCACTTCTACTACCAGCACAATCCGCACGGCCTGGCCTGGGACACCATGCACTGGGGCCATGCGACCAGCCCGGACCTGGTGCACTGGACGCAGAAGCCGATCGCCCTCGAACCGGGCGTGCACCCCGGCACACTGTTCTCGGGCGGAGGGGTCGTCGACAAGGACAACACCTCCGGCCTGAAGACCGGCGCCCTCGACCCGATCGTGGTCTTCGCCAACACCAACGGCGTCAGCGTCTACTACAGCAACGACAACGGTCAGACCTTCCAGGCCTATGACAAGGGCCGCAAGCAGATCGAGATCCCGAACGAGAGCCGTGACCCCAAGGTCTTCTGGGACGCGGCGCGCGGTCGTTGGGCCATGGTCGTCTGGTCCGACCAGGGAGGCAACGGGGTGAACATCTACACCTCGAAGAACCTGCTGGACTGGACGTTCGCCAGCCGTTACTCGGCCCCCTGGCTCTTCGAGTGCCCGGACATGTTCCAGCTCCCGCTGGACGGCAGAACCGGTCAGCAGCGCTGGATCCTGACCTCCGCCTCCAGCCAGTACGTCGTCGGCACGTTCGACGGCACCGCCTTCCGAACCGACTGGACGGGTCCCCAGCAGATGGACCTGGGCACCACGCACGCGGGCGGCAGCTTCTACGCAGCACAGACCTTCAACGACGTCCCCGACGGCCGTACCGTGCAGATGGCCTGGCAGGGCGGGAACCGCGGAAGCACCTGGACGGGCAACGCGACCTTCCCGGCGGCGCTCGACCTGGTCAGCACCCCGGAGGGCCCCCGGATCACCCGTACGCCGGTCGCCGAACTCGCCTCGCTGGCCTCGGAGACCAAGGCCTGGAAGAACCAGACGGTCAACGCCTCCAAGGGCGAGAACCTCTTCGCGGGGATCAAGGCCGACACCTACGAGATCACCGCGCAGTTCGACGTCAAGGGCGCGAGTGCCACCAGGTTCGGATTCGACCTGCACACCAGGTCGGACGGTTCCGCGGACCGCAGCGTGGTCTACGACACCGCCGCGCAGACCCTGCAGGGCAAGCCGCTAAAGCCGAGGAACGGCAAGGTCGAGCTGCGACTGCTCGTCGACCGGGGGCAGCTGGAGATCTTCGCCGACGGCGGCAGGTACTCGCTCTCGGACAACGTCGACTTCGACTCCGCCGCGAACAGCCAGGGCATCCGGCTCTTCGCGGAGGGAGGCAGGGTGAAGCTGGACAGTGCGTCCTTCACCCGGCTCAACACCAGTTGGGGAACCTCACAGTCCACCCTGGCCGGCAACCTCAAGGGGCCGTGGCACTCGGCCGGGGGCTCATGGACCGACGTGAGCGGCGGAAAGCGCGTGTCGACCAGCGGCGACGGCTTCTACATCAGCGCGAGCAACGGGGCGGACGCCGTCTACCAGGGGGACGTCACCCTGGACACCGCACGCGCCGCGGGCCTGACGTTCCGGGCCGGTGCCTCGGGCGCCGGCTACACGGCGAACATCGACACCAGCGGTGTGGTCAAGCTCTGGCGTCCGGGCAAGGACATCGCGACGCACTCAACGCCCATCACCGCGGGCCGCACCTACCATCTGAAGGTGCAGACGGACGGACCCCGCATCCGGGTATGGCTCGACAACGGCAGCGAGCCGGTCATCGACGCGACCGACACCGCGTACACGAGCGGCCTGTTCGGTGTGAACGCCTACGACGGCACGGCGACGGTGCAGAACCTCAACACCGGCACCGCCGGATTCACCGCGTTCCCCTCCGGACGGTGGACACCGCGCGGAGGCACCTGGACGGTCACCCCTGCGGGACTGCGGGGGAACTCCGCACAGGACGGCTTCTACCTCAGCGACCGTTCGGGCAAGGACTTCACCTACGAGGGCGACCTGTCGGTGACCAACGGCACCGCCACCGGGCTGACCTTCCGGGCGGGCGCCGACGGGGTCGGCTACACGGCGAACATCGACACCAACGGGACCGTCAAACTGTGGCGCCCCGGCCGGGACATCGCCTCGCACACCACGCCGATCGTCGAGGGCCGGACGTACCACCTGAAGGTGCGGGCCGATGGCTCCCGTCTCCGCGTCTGGCTGGGTGAGGGCACGGATCCCGTGATCGACGCGAACGACACCGCATACGCGGAAGGGCTGTTCGGCGTGAACAGCTTCGCGGCGCACACCCTTGCACAGAATCTGAAGGTGAGTTGACGTGCGGAGGCCTCCGGGAACCGGCGCTTTCGGGCCCGCTCGCCGGAGGCCTCCCTGGTCGCGACCGGTGGAATCGGCGTCGGCCACCAAGGTGGCCCGGTAGCCGAGTGTCCAATGTGTCGCCCCTACACCTTCACGGGGCAGGATTGCCTCATGAGGACACAAGCGACCATCACCCTCGTGCGCGGGGACATCACCGAGCAGCACGCCGACGTCCTGGTCAACGCCGCCAACTCCTCGCTCCTCGGCGGTGGTGGGGTGGACGGCGCGATCCACCGGCGTGGTGGGCCCGAGATCCTCGCGGCCTGCCGCGCCCTGCGGGCCTCGCACTACGGAAAGGGACTGGCGACCGGGCAGGCGGTGGCGACCACGGCCGGCCGGCTGAACGCGGAGCACGTCGTCCACACGGTAGGCCCGGTCTGGTCACCCACGGAGGACCGTTCCGCGCTGCTGGCATCGTGCTATCGGGAGTCCCTGCGGGCGGCTTCGGAACTCGGCGCCCGGACGGTCGCCTTCCCGGCGATCTCGACGGGCGTCTACGGCTGGCCCCTCGACGACGGAGCCCGGATCGCCGTACGCACGGTCCGCGAGACCGCGTTCCCCCCGATCTCGGAGGTCCGGTTCGTGCTCTTCGACGAAGAGGCGTACGCCCGCTTCGACGAGGCACTCAACGCTTAGGACCTCAGGAGGAGATGAGTTCCTGTTGTGCTGGCCTTGTGTTCGGCTGGTGGTTGATCAGCAGTCGATGGTGCGGGCGAGGACCAGTTCGGCAAGACAACAGCATGCGGCCCTGGCCGTCACTGAACGTCTTCGTCTTGATCGTGTTCCGTCTGCGCTTGCCCGAGACGAACGTCCGCCGACCGGGCCGCCCCGCCTGCGGACGGCGGACCTGAGTCTCCGCTCGTCCAGCCGCAGCTCGATCTCCACGTTGAAGAACTCGTGCAGGACCACGTGCGGCAGCCCGTGCCGCAGTGGGAACAGGCTGCACGGGCCCAGGTCGGCTTCACAACTCACCCAGCCCATGCGGCCCGTCTCATGTCACGGTCCACAGTTCCGCATCGCCGACCCGCGGTGACAGTGTCGGCCCCGTCAGCTGTCCATCGGCAGCAGTTTCTTTATCGCCGCGACGGCGGTCTGCGGTTCGTCGGCGTGGAAGCGGACCGTACGAACCTTCGCGCGCCGCCCCAACGGGCTGACAGCGGTGACTGGTTGGGTCAGCTCAATAGTGATTGAGGTCTGGGAGGCGATGGCTACGTCCAGCACGCTGTCCTCGGACTTGTTCGCGTCCGGGAAGCGGAGGTCGTAACGGGCGGACGCGATCCGCTCCAGGGGTATCCGCAGATCGAGCCGTGCACCGCGCCGCACCCGCAGCTCGCCCGGCCCCACGACGTGTGGGCGTGTGACAGCGGCGGCGTGCAGCCCCAGGACCAGAAACACCGAGTAGAGGTCGAGAATCAGCATGACCAGGTGGGCGACCGGATACGCGGCGAGCATGAAGGACACCCCGACTGTCTCGACCACGAACACGAAGACCAGCCCGTACGCCGTTGGCGCCTGAGCACGCGCGTACCCGACAGCGATGTCCGCGTCCCCGACCCCGTGCAAGCGCCGACCCACCCACAGCCCGAGGCTCGCCATCCACCGCCCCTCGTGTGCCGCTAGCCGCCGCATCTGTGTGATGAGTGCCCCGATCCCCATGTGCCTCAGTGAATCAGAGGGGCCTTACAAAATCTCCCCAGGTCGCTAGGACCTGTCGGCGGTCGTCCGGCGGGACACCCCGATCGCGGTCATCGATGACCCTGCCGTCCGCCTTTCCCCGAGCCGGGGGCAGGCAGGCGCGGGGACCACTCCCCCGGGCCGGGCCATCGCAGCCGGACCGTCCGTCGGGAGCCGCCCGCTCTGCTCCGCTCGGGCGGCGAAACCCTGTTGGCGGACGACGGCGGACGTTGCTAACCTCCCGGAGGCCGTGCGTGAGGACAAGGAGGTGGTACCCGTGGACGCAGTTTCGACGTGGGTGCTCCCCTCCGGGGTCACGGTCGGGCGATAGATCGTCCGGGAGCGCCGCTCTGAGCACTCCCGAAAGGCACGCTCGTGCACTTCACCTCTGAACGACGCCTCGACGACGGCGTCCTGGAACGCGACTTCACCCTCGGCGAGATCCCCGGCACCCTCTGGACACCCGGATCCACGCCGGCTCCGCTGGTCCTGATGGCCCACAACAACGGCCTCCCCAAGGCGGACCCCCGGCTGGTGGCCCGAGCCCGGTACACCGCGGCACGCGGCTTCGCGGTGGCCACCATCGACGCCGCCGGGTGCGGCGAGCGTCCCCGCACCGCCGCCGACGAGCAGGCCCGCGCCGATCTCCGGCGGGCGATGCGGGCCGGAGAACCGGTCGACGAGATCTTCGAGTCCCTCATCGGCCCGCTGGTCGAGAACGCGGTCCCCGAGTGGCGGGCCACACTGGACGCCCTCCTCGAACTGCCCGGGATCAGCGGCCCGGTCGGCTACTCCGGCGGGTGGACCGCCCTCGGCATCCGTCTGGCGGTGCTGGAGCCGCGCATCGCGGCCGCCGGTCTCTTCGCCGGAGGGTACGTGCCACGCGCCCAGCGGGAGGAGGCCCGGCAGGTCACCGTCCCGCTGTTGTTCCTGCTGCAGTGGGACGACGAGGGGAACCCCCGGCAGCGGGCTCTTGACCTGTTCGACGCCTTCGGCAGCGAGGAGAAGACGCTGCACGCCAATCCGGGAGGACACACGGGCACCCCGTGGTTCGAGCTGGAGGACGGGTGCCGGTTCCTGGAACGGCACCTGAAGTGAGTCCGGGCCGTCCGGTCGGCACCGGACGGTAGGCGGTCGCCGGTCCCTGCCCCCACCTGTGACGGGGCGGGACCTCGTCGACGGCGGGGGCCGGCGGCTGGACGGCCTGCCCGACCGCGCCGGTACCGGGCGTTCGCCAGTACCGGCCGGTCGGGCGGGCGCCCGGTCGCCCGCACCGGCGCGCGGCACACGAGCACGGCGCTGCGCGGGCCGCTCATCGGATCCGGTAGGTGCTGATCACGTCGGGGTCGGGGTCCAGACCGAGCCCCGGGCCCTGCGGCACACGTACCCGGCCGTCCCGCACGGTCAGCGCGCCTCCGTAGATCTGCGCCTCGAGGTCGAAGTACCGCCACTCGATCATCGTCTCGCCCGTGGCCAGTACGGCGGCGGCGTGCAGGGCGCCCAGCAGGCCGGGTCCGTCGTAGAAGGTGTGCGGCATCACCGGCGTGTTGTGGAGGGCGGCGACCGTGAAGACCTTGCACAGCTCGGTGACACCGCCGGCCTTGGCCGGACTCGGCTGGACGAAGTCGACGGCCGAGGAGTCCAGGAGGCGCTGGAACCCGAGCAGCGTCGACACGTTCTCCCCCGCCGCGACGGGTACGCCGGCGCCGCGCACCTGCGCGAGGCCGGCGAAGTTCTCCGGGGGCCAGACCGGTTCCTCCAGCCACGTGAGCGCCAACGGCCGCAGCGTCCCCGCGATCGCCGAGGCCTGGTGCGGGGTCCAGGCGCAGTTCACGTCGACCATGAGGGCCACGTCGGGACCGGCTTCGTCGCGTGCGGCGCTGATCTCCCGGAACTCCTTCTCGTGCAGTTTGACCCCGACGAAGCCGCTGTCGGCCGCCCGCCGCACCGCGGCGCGCACGAGATCGGGATCGGCGTAGGCGTCGAGACTCGCGTAGCAGGGCAGATCAGCGTGTCTGCCGCCGCCCAGCAGTTGGTGGACGGGCGCGTCGGCGGCCTTCCCGGCGATGTCCCACAGCGCGATGTCCACCGCGGAGAGACCGTGCATCAGGGGCCCGGACCGTCCGAAGACGTGGAGCTTGCGCTGCACCTCGTGCATGAGGGGCACGATGCGCAGGGGGTCCCGGCCCAGGCACGCCGGCGCGATGGCCCCGTCGATGGCCTCGCGGGTGATCGGAGCACCTGTGAAGCCGAAGGACTCGCCCCAGCCCACCGTGCCCTCGTCGGTCGTCACCCGGACGAGGAGCGAGTCCACCGCTTTGAGGCCCTTCGGCCCCCAGACGGCTTCCGCGGACTCGGTGCCCGGCGCGAACGGGATGCGCAGGGGGAACGTGGTGATGTCGCTGATGATCACGTCTGCTCCAGAGCCCGCCGCTCCGCGCGCAACCACCGGCGGGGCGGCGGGGGTTCAGCTGTTGCGCGGATCGTTTCGAGGGTCGAGGTACTCCAGGGTGATCGGACCGAGAGCGGTCACCTGCGTGACGTACTCACCCGACTTCGCCCAGTGGAAATGAGGGGTTCCGCCCGGGAGCACCACGACGGAGCCCGGTGGATGCGCCCGCAGTAGGTCCTCGTCGAACGTCTCGCCGTGTCCGATGTAGAAGACGCCGGAGATGACCGTGTAGATCCGGTCCTCCTCGTGGCGGTGCGGCATCAGTTTCTGACCGCCCGGCAGCTTGACCCGGACCACGTACGGGCCGGGCTTCGTCGGATCACCTACGATGACGGCCAGACGTGCCGCGGGCGGGAAAGCCGGAAACTGCTTCCAGACGATGTCCTCCGCCTCGATCGACCTGAAGACGTCCTGGTCTGGCTGGTGGGTGCGCATCTTCGCCGCCCTCCCTGGCGCGAGGGGTCGTTCGGACTCTTCTCACTCATTCCACAGTGCGCTCTCACACCCGCCCTCGCCACGTGAGCCGGGGTGCGAAGGCCCGTCGGCATCGGCCCGGGGGGTGGTTCCGGTGGTCCGGGACCGGATCCTGGCGCATCCGTCCGGACGACGGCCGACCCGCGACAGGTGAGCGTGGTCCTCGGTGCGAAACCGCACCGGAGCAGCGCCGCACCGGTTCGGTCCCCCACCGTCGCGGCGCCGGACCGGACAAGCCGACGAGGACCGCCCCCGCTCGCGGGAACGATCCTCGTCAGGTGTCAGCCCCGGGGTGCGTACGGCCGGTCGCGCCGTCGCACCCGCGGCTGTGCGTCAGCGTTTCCGGGTCACCTGGAAGGAGCGGATCACCGTTTGGTCGACCTTGTTGCCCGCCGCGTCGGAGGCGGTGAGACGGATCGAGGCGTGGCCGCCGGCCGCGGGCAGCGGCAGGGCCACGATGCCGATGTCGCCCAGGCGCCTGACCTTGGCGGTCTTCCAGGTCCTGCCGTCGTCGAACGACACCTTGAAGCCGAGCGAAGTGGTGATCGCGGCGGAGCCCCGCTCGGCGGCCACGATGAACCGCTGCGTACGTCCCCCTTGGACCGCACCGGTGGTGCCGACCGGCCCGTTGAGGCGCACGTTCATCAGCGGCAGGTCTGCGGGGCCGGAACCCGACGGGCGACCGGAGGTGAAGGTCCAGGTCGCCGATGCCCGGCTGCCCAGGGTGGACCAGCCGACCTGGCGGGTACCGGTCGACGTCAGGGTGTAGGTGCCCTTCTCGTACGGAACGGCGGCCTGCAGACGGCCCAGGGTGTTCGCGGACGCCGTCTTCACCCCGTTGCGGTACAGGGTCGACGAGCCTGTGGTGCCCCTCGCCTCGCCCGAGTGCGTGGCGGTGTCCTCGGCCGCCGAGGAGAACAGTCCGGGCGTGAGGAAGAGCGTGTCCTCTGCGCGCAGGGCCTCCACCGAGCGTGCACGCAGGGGGGCCTGGTTCCAGCGGCGGCTGTGAACCCCGCCGGGCCGGAATCGCGTGGTGCCGGCGAACTGGACCTCGTCGAAGCCGGCGGTGCCCTGGGCCCGCATGCCGAGCGAGCGGTCCCAGACGATCGCCGCGTCGTCACTGTAGTAGCGGGTCTGCTTGCCGGGGAGCGGGATTACGTTGCCGTCGCCGAAGGTGACGGCGCCGTAGGCCGCGACCGGGGTGTCGATGCGGACACCGAGCGGCTTGCCGCCCTGGCCGGCGTAGGACTCTTCGACGCGGGCGAGTTCCGCGTCGTGCATCCTGCGGGTGAGGGTGGCGGGGATGCCGCCCTTCGTGTTGACCGCGAGGTTGTAGGCGTAGCTCCAGGCCGGCTTGGTCGCGGTCCCGGGGACCGTGCCGCTCCAGCGCTGGGTGGTCAGGAACCAGTACGGGTGGCTGGTGACCTTCGTCGTCGGAGTGGCGTAGATGCGGTCGCCGGGGAAGCCCATCACCAGCTTCTGGGTGCCGTAGCGCCCGTCCGCGCTGACGGATGTCGTGGTGGCGAAGATCCCCTCGTTCCTGGCACCGCCCTTGTCCACGGTGAGGTTGACCTCCTTCGCGGTCGTACCGTCGAGACGGAGGGATGTGTCGGAGGCGAGGCGGACGCCCGGCGAGGAGAAGAGGACCGAGGTGTGCGCAACCGGGTCGAACTTGTTCGCCGAGATGTCGTACTCACCCTCCGGCAGTTGCATCGACGCCTTTCCTTCGGCGTCGGTGGGGACGCTGTACTGCAGACCGGTGCGGGTGTCGAAGGCCGATACGGCGGTGTCGGCGCCCACGGGCTTGCCGTCGAGGCCGAGGACGGTGAGCGCCAGACCGTGGGTGAGCGGCTCGGCGTACACGCCGAAGGCGTCGCGGACCGTGGTGGCCCCGTCGTCGGTGGCGGCGACGATCGATCCGCCGTAGGCGCCCGCCATCCCTTCGTCGACGAGAGCCGTCAGCCTCACGGAGGCGGTGCCGTCGGCCGGGACGGTCACGGTGTCGGCCGACAGGGCGAAGGCGCGGGCGGGCGCGGCCTGGCCCCGAGGCCCGTACGCGTCGACGGACAGGCGCAGTGTGACGTCGGTGTCACCGTCGTTGGTGTAGGTGACGGTGCCGGTTCTCGTGACGTCCTGGTGCGGCCAGTCGGCCTTGCCGAGGCTGATGCTGCCCGAGGTGGCGCGCACGTGCTGCGTCGCGGCGCGGGCGACGTCGAGCCGGCCGCTGCCCTGGTCGTAGGCCGTCAGCCCGGGGAGTCCCTTGGCCGCGCTGGTGAGGGCGGCCTTGAAGTCGGCGGCCTTCCAGTCCGGGTGCTGCTGCGCGAGCAGGGCCACGGCCCCGGTCACGTGCGGGGTCGCCATGGATGTGCCGGAGGCGCTGACGTACGAGGCGCCGACGGGGTCTCCCATGGTGGTGCCCGCGGCACGGGCCGCGGTGATGTCCTGGCCGGGGGCGAGGATGTCCGGCTTCACGGCGAAGTCGCCGATCCGCGGGCCGCGGCTCGAGAAGTCGCTGAGGGCGTCCTGCTTGGTGGAACTGCCCACGGTGAGCGCGGAGTCGGCGATCCCGGGGCTGGCGACCGTCCCGCCGAAGTAGTCGGCGGCGGGTGCGCCTTCGTTGCCGGCCGCGATCACGAACAGGGTGCCGTGGTCGGCGGTCAGCCGGTCGACCGCCTCGGTGAGCGGGTCCGACTGGGCGTAAGGAGCGGATCCGAGGCTGAGGTTGACCGCTGTGGCGCCGCTCTCGGCCGCCCAGGTCATTCCGTTGATCACGGCGTCGTCGGCGCAGAATCCCTCGTCGTCGCAGACCTTGCCCACGAGCAACTGGGCGCCGGGGGCGACTCCCTTGTACGTGCCGCCCGAGGCGGCGCCGGTGCCCGCGATGATGGAGGCGGTGTGGGTGCCGTGGCCGTGGCCGTCCACCGCGGACCCTGAGCCGGTGAAGTCCCTGGCCCGGCCCGGGGCGGCCTTGTCCGCGAGATCCAGGTGCGTGGGGTCGTAGCCCGTGTCCAGGTCCGCGACGGTCACTCCCTTGCCGGTGATGTGCTCCCCGGCGGCGTCGACGCTGTCCCAGACCTTCGGCGCACCGATGATGGCGGTGCTCTCGGCGAGGGCGACGCGGCTGCGGCCGTTGAGCCACAGCTTGTTCAGCGGGCCGCGCAGTCCCTCCGCACCCGTGACGAACTTCCAGAACGAGGCGGCGTCCCGCTTGGCGGTGGTGAAACTGCCGCCGCCCAGGACGTCCAGGGTGCCGGTGATCCTCGCTCCGTGCCGCCGGATCGCGGCGCGGGCGGTGGCGGAGTCGCCGCCGCGGCCGGAGTAGAGCAGGGGCAGTGAGTCGTCAGCGGCGTCGTCATAGCCGGCGTCGAGCTGCTCGGTGACGTCGAACAGACGGGGATCGAGTCTCCCGGCCGTCAGCAGGGCCTGGGCGTCGGAAGGGACCACCGAGATGTGGTGGTCGGCTCCGTGCCACTGGTGCGACGTCTGGAAGCCGATGTGGGTGCGGCCGGGACCGCGCTCCACGCTCACCGCGGGAGCGCCGCTGGCGCCGCGGGTCACGGTGACCTTGTCACCGGTGATCAGGGTGAGGGTGTGGACGCCCCGGGCAGCGGGGGCGGTAGAGCCCGGGACGGCGACGGCCGGGGAGGAGCCGGGGGACGCCTCGGCCGCACCGGGCACCGCGCCCGCGACCAGGCCGGCCAGTGCGGGAAGCAGGGCCCATCTCGCTCTTTTACGCATGTATCAGTACCTTTTGGCCGCCCGGAGACCGGTGAGCGGACGGCGGACAAGTGGGGTGCGGGCGGCTGCCGGACACCCGGGGACGCGGCTTCGGCAGTCACACGGCGGACGCGGTCGGATACCCAGTCAGCCCGGGCTGCCGGCCGAGTCGTTGGTCACAGAGGTGAGAAAATCACACTTGATCAGAAAACGACATAGGAGAGCACGCTTCAGTGAGATATTTGCGCACTCAAATATTACGAATGCTGAAAGATGCCATGAATGGTGCATGACCCGCGAAGCGTCGGCCGGCCCGTGCGCGGGCACGCGGTCGACGGGGCGACAGAGGCCGAGGTGCTTCGCCGGGCCGCTGACGCGATCCCGCTCCCCCTCTGCTCCCGCACACCGATGAGAGCCGACCGATGAGAGCGGACCGAGGTGGGCCGAGCCGAGGCGGGCCGTATCGACGTGGGCCGAACCGAGGTGGGCCGAACCGAGGCGGGCCGTATCGACGTGGGCCGAACCGAGGTGGCGCGGCCGCGGACGCGGTGTCAAAGGAGCGCACCGACATTGCACGAAACCCACACGATGACTGATCATGTGTGTGCCTATGGAACACATCCTCACTGCGCACAGCAAGGATGTGGCCACCCGCATGCGCTCACGCACCTCACACCTCACCGTCGCCTTCCATGAGATGCCCGTCCGCACCCGGAGTCCGGAGCCGCATGCTCACAGCCGCGGGTCACCGCAGAGAGAGAAGTGTCTGTATGTCTTCGGAGTCCGAACTCGCACGTGCCCGTGAGTCGCTGGACGCGCATCGCGCCGTGTGCAAGCCCTGCCGTACCGAGGGGAGACCGTGCGCCGCGGCGAAGTTCCTCAGCCGCAGGCACAACGATCTGGTGAGAGCCATGCGCAGGTGAGCCGTGGGACTCCCGGCGATCCACGCGCGAGGCAGTGGTGACGGCGGCTCCGGCGGCCTGACCGCCCTGCCGGGCGGTGCCGTGTGAAGGCGGTGTCCGCCCGGCCGCACACAACTCACCGCAGCACGACCGCGGTCGTCCGGTTGGTGTTGGCGTCCTCGATGCACCCCCGCAGACGCATCACGTCGTGCGGGGGCAGCGCGGGGCGGATGACGGCGACGTAGACGCCGTCGTGCAGCCGCGTCAGCCGGGCGTCCTCGTTGAGCGCCGCCGTGGAACGACGGCAGGTCTCCCAGAGGTCGTTCGCGGCGAGCCGGGCGTCGCCGGTGTCCCGGTTCCCCCGGGTCTCCACCGCGAACGTCATGCTGGTGCTCGCCGCTCGCGGCGCCGCCTCGGGGCGGGTCTGCGTGGCATCCGCCAGCGCCGACCACAGGAGCGGGACGAGAAGCAGCGTTCCCACGACCGTCGCCACCGCGAGCGCGCGCCGCACCGGACGGACCGGTGTGACCGCGGGATGGTCTTCGAGTGAGTCCGCGTCGCCGACCGCGGGAACGGTCAGGGCGGTCAGACGCCCGGCCAGCCGCCGCTCCGCACCGCGCCCCGCGCTGGCGCCCGCGATCTTCTGCAGGAGTGTCGCGAGGCCGGACAGTGCCGCGCCGGCCACCATCAGCACCGGCACGAAGACGAAGGTGCGCTGGGTGCCGTCGAGTTCGGCCGGGTCCAGCCAGGCGAAGCGGCCCCGGGCCGGGGCCCTGGTCTGCTCCAGCCGGTTGCGCACGTCTTCCATCCGTGCGAAGGCCTGATCCATCCGGCTCTCCAGGCGGGCGAACCGGGTGAGGAGCAGGATGGTGGCCATGAGGACTTCGGTGATCAGGAAGAGCATGGCCGAGATCAGGGCCCGCTGCCATTCCCATCGGGTCAGGTAGAGGACGGTGTAGTAGCCGGCGTAGACACCGGCCAGTCCGCCGAAGGCGTATGCGGACAGCTTCAGTGCCTTCATGCTGCCGTCTCCTGTCGTGAAGCGGTCGGTGTGGCAGGCGTCCCGGGCAGGTCGTGCGGGGTCACGGCTCCCGTGCCGCCGTCGACGGCGAGGGCCGTGCCGAGGGGGAACCGTTCGATGGCCTCGGCGACGCCCACAGCGGTGGGCACGTGATGCTCACGGGCGAGAACGGCGAGGTGCGACAGCGGACTTCCCGTCTGCGCGACGAGCCCGGCCAGACCGGGCAGCAGGGATGCCAGCGCGGGGTCCAGGTGCTCCACGATCAGCACCGGGCGTTCGGGGCGCCCGCCCCGCCCGTCCCAGGCCGTTCCGACGCCGAAGCCTCCGCCCGCGCCCTGGCCCTGCCCCGGCACCGACGGGCCGGACGGCTTCTCCGCGACGGGGACCCCGTCGGCGAGGCGGAACACGGCGGGCAACGCACCGGACTCCGGGCGCGGGACCCTTTCGCCGAGGTCCGCGGGCAGTCCTTCGCCCCGGGCAGCCCGCACGAGTTCGTCCCAGCGCAGGAGTGCCAGGCGGGGCAGCGAGGCCTCACCCCGGTCGCCCTGGCCCGCCGACAGCCGGCGGGCCAGTTCAGCGAGCATCCGGACCTGCATCTCCTGCACCCAGCGGATACGCAACCGCAGCCCTTCGCGCACCGGGAGGGAGTCCACGCCCCGCGGCAGGAACGTGACGTTGCCCGCGTCGGGGAGCGGCGGCCGGCCGGAGAGCGTGGGTGGCAGCAGGGCGAGCAGTACGGGGTGGAGGGCGATGAGCTCCTCGTCGCCGAGCCCGCGGCCGCGGTCCTCGGCCAGCTCCGCCAGCGCCTCACCGGCAGCCGTCGCACCGCTCCCCGTGCCGAGCAGCGCGCCCGCCAGGGACTCCTGCGCGTGAAGCGCGGACAGCGCCTGCCGACCCCAGGCGACCCCGTCGAGCAAGCGGCCGCTGAGCATGTCAGCGGCGGGCGGGAAGCCCGCCAGGGCGCGGTCCACGTCCGCCATCAGGTCGACGGCCAGCAGCGGCAGGGCGGAGCGCAGCCTGCCCACCCGCCAGGCCGCCGCGGCCCGTCGTGCTCCGTTGGCGGTGTTGACCCGGTCGAGGAAGGGATGCGCGGGGGGTACGGTGCCCAGCAGGCGCAGGTCGGCCACGGCCCTCCCCCGTACGGTCGTCACCACGGGAAGCCGGCGCAGACGGCGGCGCGGCGCTGCCCCGGCGATGTCGAGGGCCACGGTCAGGCCGTGGGACATGGGTACGGCCCACAGGTCCTCCTCGAGCGGCTGGAGCACGCCCGGAAGGGTCTCGGCGACGGGGCCGGAGCCGAACAGCCGGGCGCCGCGCGGCGGCCGGGGGGCCATGGCCGTGATGGGGCGGGACTGGAAGAGCCACAGCCTGCCTTCGCCGTCGAAGCCGAACTCCATGTCCTGCGGGCCGCCGAAGACGCGTTCGGTCGACTTGGCCAGGCTCACGAGCTGGTGACGCCGCGTCCGTGTGAGCACGCGGTCGCCACGCCGTCCGGCGGGGTCGCCGCCCACCGTCCGTGCCAGGCGCGTCAGTTGGTAGCGCACACCCGGTGTGCTGCCGTCGACGAGCTGATCGGGGCCGCCCCGGACCGCGCTCACCAGGATGCGGTCGGTACGGCCCTCGACCGGATCCGCGCCGAACATCACCCCGCCGACGGCCGACTTGAGCATCGGCTGGACCAGGACCGCCATGCCGTCGGCGGGCACGTCCTGTGCGGCCGGACGCAGCGGCCTGACCCGTCGGGCGGAAGCCAGCACCGTCCTCACGGCCGAGACGAAGGAGTCCCAGCCCTGTACGTCCAGCACGGAGTCGAAGCGTCCCGCCATGGAGGAGTTCTCAGTGTCCTCGTAGAGGGACGAGGAGCGCACGACCAGCGGCTCCCGGCCCTCCCCGCCGGCCAGGGTCCGCCAGGCGCCGCGCAACGCCTCCTGCCCGGTGAGGGCGCCGGGGGCACGTTCGGCGGGCACCAGGACGAATCCCGGCAGCACGGGCAGCCCGGCTACGGCGGCACGGGCCAGGTGCGCGGCCTTGGCCCCGGTGATGGCCGTGTCCACGGCCGACGGGGTCCCGAGGGGCACCACGGCCCATTCCGTGGGCTCGAATCTCATGGCTGTCTCTCTCTGTGTGCGTGAAATCGGGGGCTTCCGGCGGGCGCGGACGGTGCGGGAAGCGGGAGGTCGGGACGTGGAACCGGTCAGCCTGGCGCCCGGCGTCGGGCGCGGCTCCTCAGGACGAAGCGGGGCGGGGCCGGGCATGGCGGCCGGGCGACGACGCCGGCCGGTGCGTGCACCCGTGCTGCCGTGGAGGCGGCCCGAACCGTGTGCGTACGTCGTGCTGTTCGGTCCGAGCGCGGCGACCGGCGCCTTCCCGGGGCCGATGGTGCGGGAAAGGCGATGTCCTGGGCGCGGTCCCCCTGCTCGCGGCGACCGTCAGCCGGCCTGCCGCGGCCGCACGGGCCCCTGGGCGGGAGCCCGGAAGGGGGCGCGGGGCAGGAGGGAGACCGTTCCGGACTGCGGATCCCGGGAGTCGGCGGGCGCCCTCCACCTCGCTCGCTGCGCCGGGACGCGGCCCGCGACGAACCAGGCGAGCAGGGGCGCCCCGGCCGCGAACAGACCGGCGAGCGCGGGGTCGGCGGAGGTCAGGGTCGAGGTGACCACGATGCCGAGACCCGCGAGGACGACGGCCGCGCGTACACGGTGCGACAGGACCGCGGTCGCCATCGCGAGGGCGGTCAGCAGATACCAGCCGGTGAGCGCCCCGGGCAGTGCCACGTACTCGCGGAAGAGACTTCCTTCATGGGCGGGGAGGTGTGTGAGAGGCACCCAGCAGGCGTAGGCGAGCTCGATGCCGCTGGTCAGCAGCAGCGCGAGCGCGGTGCGGACGTACAGGGCCGGCCGTCGGCTCGCCAGCCAGAGCAGGACCAGCGCGGTCAGCGGCCAGGGAACGATTACGTACAAGGACGTCATCACCTCGGCCGAGTCCACCCATGCCAGATCGGGGTAGGGCTCACCGCGACGGGAGACTCCCAGCACGGCCGCATGGAGCATCGCGACCCCTGCCGCCCCTGTGGCCAAGTGCCGCAGGATCCGGGACAGTCGCGCCTCGCGCACGACGACGCCGCGCCGGGTGCCGATCGGGTGGACTGACGTCTGAGCTGCGGTGCCCGACGTCATCACAGCATGGGCTTCCACAGGTAACCGCCTCACTTTGTTGACTGCGCAAGTATAAGCAGTACTTGATGCGTCAAACAACTACTGGGGTCCGATGCTCACGGGAAGGGGGCCCTGTGGCCGCGGCGGTCCGCCGGACTGAACACCCGTCACGAATCCCTCCCCCCTTCCGGGCGCGGCAGCCGCGACTCCCGCGGATCCGTGGACGAGCCCGCCCCTACGTCCTGAGGCGCCGAGCGGGGCAGTGGGCTTCGGATGCGGGGGTACAGGAAGAGGGAGAGTCGAACGAGGAGGGGCCGATGACGAAGAACACGTCGCTGTGTGCGGTGGGATGGGCGCAGTCGTTCCCGATCTCGCAGGGGGTACGGGCCGGCCGCCACTGGACCCGGGAGCACCTGGCGTCCCTGGAGTGGGCGAGGGACGCCCCCGAGACCGTCGACGCGATACTGCTCAGCGTTTCCGAGCTGATCACCAACGCCCACGTACACGCACACAGCGATGCCCAACTGGTCCTCACCTGGGACAGCCGGTGCCTGCACGTGAGTGTCCACGACTCCGATCCCCTGCCCCCCGCCCAACGGCCCGAGGACGTCACGACGACGGGCGGGCGCGGGATGGCCATCATCGATGCGCTCGCCGACGGGTGGGCCACGCACCCGCAGGCGACGGGCAAGACCGTCACCGCCTGCTTCGTACCCCCGGGTGCTCCGAAGCCCCGGCACGGCGAGACCATCGGCTGACGTCCGCGCGGGCCTGATCCGGGAGGGCGGGCGGAGCGTGGCCGGGAACGGCAGGCGCACGCGCACTCACGTCTCGACGCGCGCCTCACGTCCAGCGCGTGCCCGGTGTTCTTCGCCGGCTCGGTGGCGGGTCGGGGTGGCGGCTCGGTTGCGGCAACCCCGCGGGAGCCGGCCGGGCACATCATGCGGGCGCCCCGTGGCACCACCGCGAGCGAGGCTCCGGCACCGATGAGTTTCCGCGGCGGGCCCGGTCTTCATCGGTATGGAGACCTACACACTGGAGACGGCGGGCGCGGACCTCGTGTACGACGTCCGCGGGCCGCTGCCGACCGGCGGCGGACGACCACCGTTGCTCATGATCGGCCAGCCCATGGACGCCACAGGATTCACCGCGCTCGCGGCGCGCTTCCCCGAACGGACCGTCGCCACCTACGATCCGCGCGGGCTCGGTCGCAGCGTCCGCAAGGACGGACGGGCCGACCACTCGCCCGAAGTCCAGGCCGAAGACGTGCACGCCGTCATCGAAGCACTCGGGGCCGGGCCGGTCGACATGTTCGCCAGCAGCGGCGGCGCGGTCACGGCACTCGCTCTCGTGACCCGGCACCCCGGCGACGTCACCACTCTGGTCGCGCACGAGCCGCCCCTCGTCACCCTGACTCCGGACGGCCCGGCAGCCGTGCGGGCGCGGGCCCGGGTACGGGACGCGTACGAGGAGCGGGGATGGGGGGCCGGAATGGCCGCCTTCATGGCCATGACCTCCTGGCAGGGCGAATTCACCGACGCGTACTTCGCACAGCCCGACGCCGATCCTGCCGCGTTCGGCATGCCCACCGGGGATGACGGCGTGCGCCACGATCCGCTGCTGTCCGACCGGTCATGGGCCGTCAGCGGCTACCGGCCGGACGCCGCCGCGATCGCCAAGGCGTCGGCCCGCGTGGTGATCGCCGTCGGTGAGGAGTCCGCGGGCCTGCTGACCGGGCGTACCTCCGTCGCGACAGCCGAGCTGCTCGGTCAGCGGGTGACGACGTTTCCCAGCCATCATGGTGGTTTCCTCGACGGCGAGTTCGGATACCCGGGCAAGCCGGACGAATTCGCGCACCGACTGCGTGAGGTACTGGAGGGCACCTCGTAGAACAGCTGACGCGTCCCGCCACCGGGCAGGACGGCGATGAACGGCCGGCCGGGGGCGGAGCTCACGGCGCCGCCCACCACCGTCCGCCCCTCCCGGGCCGTCGGATCACGCCCCGGGCCGCCCCCCGGCCCCCGGGCACGCGGGCTTCGGGCACGCGGGCTTCGGGCACGCGGGCTTCGGGCACGCGGGCTTCGGGCACGCGGGCTTCGGGCACGCGGGCTTCGGGCCGTAGCCTTCTCCGGACGGTACGGCCCGAAGCCCTGGTTTTCGCCCGACGCGCGGGAGTCGCGCCCCAGGTCGCCCGCCCTCCGTCCGCACGCAGCCGGGACCACGACCGGAAGGGGGCCGTCCGCCCACCATGAACAACGATCACGACGTGCTGACCGGATGGGCACGCATCGACACGTGGCTCACCGCCCACGACCGCCCGAAGCCCACGAGGCCCAGGGCGGACGCCGCGGGGCTGGACGCGTTCGAGGCGCAGCTCGGCCGGCCCTTGCCGGCCGGGGTACGGGCGTGGTGGCTGCTGCCCGGTGTCTCCGCCGGCCACTGGATTCCGGGCGAGTTCGCTCCCGTGTCCCTGGAGGAGGCGCTGGAGACTCACGAGATCTGGCTGACGATCGCCGAGGAGGAAGGCCCCCTCGATGACGACGGGCGGCCCGAGACCCGCTACCGGCCCGAGTTCATGCCGATCGCGCTGGATCCCGGCGGCGATGGACTGATCGTCGATCTCCGGCCCGGTGCCACGCACGGCGCCGTACTCCTCTGGGACCACGAAACGTGGGTGCTGGGCGCCCCCTTGTGGCCTTCGCTGACCTCCATGCTTCTCGGCATCGCCGATGCGCTGGAGGCCGGGGCACCGGCTCTGCCGGACCGCGCGCGCGTCGGCGGCGACACGCGGCGGCCCTCGGCCCGCGGGTGACACAGCAAGTGCCTCGCGCGGGCTGACGGGCCTCCGGACTCAGTGCGCCTGTTCGGAGACGGAACGGCGCGCGCGCCGGGGGCCGTGCGGGAGCCGGCCCTTCGGGGGCTCCTCGCCGCGAATGTCCGCGAGGAGTCCGGTGATCGCGGCCATGATGTCCTCGGTCGCCTCACGCAGCACCTCCTGGGTGAGCGGCTTGCCCGCGTACTTGCCGAGGTCCACGGGCGGGCCGGCGACGATGTCGACACGTCGACGGGGAACCAGGCTCAGGCGCCGGTTCCCGCGCCCTCCACGCGCATAGGGCGGCGCGATGAGATGGGCGCCCCACTGGGCGACGGGTATGACGGGCGCGCCGGTCGTGAGGGCGATGCGTGCGGCTCCGGACTTGCCCGCCATCGGCCACAGCCCGGGATCACGGGTGACGGTCCCCTCGGGGTAAATCGCCACGCACTCCCCGTTCTTGACCGCCTCCACCGCGTCGCGCAGCGCGGTCGCCGCGTCCGCGGTCCCGCGGTGCACCGGGATCTGGCCGGTCTTGCGCAGCATCATGCCGACGAAGGGGATGCCGAAGAGGGAGGCCTTCGCCAGCAGCCGCGGCGGCCGGCCGCTGTTGTACTGGAAGTGCCCGTAGGTGAGCGGGTCGACATACGAGATGTGGTTGACAGCGGTGATGAAGCCGCCGGTGGCGGGGATGTGTTCGAGACCGCGCCAGCGGGGGGACACCAGGGGGAACAGCACAGGCTTCACGATGGCCGCCGCCAGTCGAAGCCAGACGGTGTAGGCGTGATCGGTGTCGCGGGGCACCCGGGCCCTCCTTGATCCTTGCGGCGTGACGGACCGGTCCGGCGCGACGGAACCGCCGGCATTGCGGTGCTTCCCCTCGGTAGGTCACACCGTGGGGCGATCGCAGTGTCCGGTGCGTGTCCGACGACAGCCGCACGCGGCCCGGGCCCTGAGCCAGTCACTCGTTTTGAATGTTGCCGCATCAAGTATATTGCCCGCCCGGTCCGGCGATCACGTGAGGTCCCGGGGCGGGGCTCCACCACCAGCGGCGGGCAGGGCCTCGACCGTGACCGGCCGGACTCAGGCGGCGGAGTGGGCATCGGCCCTCCTCGGGCCGGCCGGACGGAAGCACCGCCCCTTCCTGGCGGATATCTTCACCCTTCATCCACGGGACACTCACGCCCCAAAAGAAATACCTGACGGCATTGCGTCCGAATTCGACTCGTCCTCGCTGCCGGTTTCGACGAGGGGGGTTGTGACCGGCAGTAAGTGTTTCCCGTAAGATACGTGTGAAACCGGAGAGCGACTGCGGATCGCGGCCCCCGCTACAGCGTGGTGCGCGACCGCGGCCCACACGTGCCCGAGTCCGAGGGGGGATCGCCCTCATGGCTTGTCGGCCAGCGTGACAGCCGGGATGAGCCGGTTCCCGCCGGTTCGTCAGATCGCCAGGTATGCACGGCATTTGACAGTAATTCGCCTGAGCACCATTCAACCCCCACATCCCGTTAGGACCAGCACTTTGCACAAGAGGAGAAAAGGGCTGCGGCTCCCCGTCGTGATCGCGGCGGGCGTCCTGGCCGCAGGCGGTCTGGCGGCCACGGTGCAGTTCAGCGCTTCGGCCGACCCCCAGACCGACTCCGCGTCCAGGCAGCAGCAATTCACCTCGGCCGCTGAGGAGTTCCACGTCCCCGTCAGCGTCCTGCTCGGCCTCGCCTACCAGGAGTCGGGGTGGGACGCCCACGGGGAGCAGCACAGCACCAGCGGCGGTTTCGGCCCCATGCACCTCACCGACGTGACCCCGGCCATGATGGCCGCGGGTGGGGCGGGCGGCGCCGGACGTGACGACCTCGCGTCGATGGCCGCCGATCCCGCACTGCACACGCTGCAGGCCGCCGCGAAGCTGATCGGCCAGTCGCCGGACACCCTGCGCAAGGACTCCGCCGCGAACATCCGGGGTGGTGCGGCGCTCCTCGCCTCGTACCAGAAGGACGTGGCCGGCGGCACGCCCGCGGACGCCGACAAGTGGTACGGCGCCGTGGCCCGCTACAGCGAGTCGAAGCAGCGGCAGGGTGCGGTGGCCTTCGCCGACCGTGTCTTCAACACCGTGCGCAAGGGCGCCGCCGACGTGACGCAGGACGGACAGCGCGTCCGCCTCGCCGCCTCCCCCTCGGTGGACCCCGCGGAGTCCCAGGTGGACAGGCTGCATCTGAAGTCCGCGGCCGCCGGGAACGTCGAGTGCCCGCCGGCCGTCCAGTGCACCTTCGTACCGGGGTCCCCGGCAGGTGTGCAGGTGTCCAACCGGCCCGCGAACGGCATCCGGATCGACACCATCGTCATCCACGACCTGGAGACGACCTACGACGCCGGAGTCAACTACCTGGCCTCACCGACCAACTCCTCGGCCACGCACTACGTGATGCGTTCGTCCGACGGCGCGGTGACCCAGATGGTGCCCACCACGAACCTCGCCTTCCACGCGGGCAACTACTCGACGAACATGCACTCCATCGGTATCGAGCACGAGGGCTTCGCCGCCCAGGGTGCCACCTGGTACACGGAGGCGCAGTACGAGGCCACGGCCACCCTCGTGAAGTACCTGGCGGCGCGGTTCGACATACCGCTGGACCGTCAGCACGTCATCGGTCACGACAACGTGCCCGGCCCGGCCGACAAGTACGTGTCCGGCATGCACTGGGACCCGGGCAACGGCTGGGACTGGGGCCACTTCATGACGCTCCTCGGCCACGGGTACAGCGGACTCCACAAGACCCCCACCGTGGGCTCGGTCGTCACCATCGACCCCGGCTTCGCCGACAACGTCCAGACTGTCCGCGTCTGCCCCGGGGACGACCCGAGCGACACCTCGTCGACGGCCTGCGTGGACAAGCAGCAGGAGTCGAACTTCGTCTATCTGCGCAAGTCTCCGGACGCTTCCGCCCCGCTCTTCGGCGACCAGGCGATCCACGGGCAGACCGGTGACGGCACGAACCGCATCAACGACTGGGGAAGCACCGCTCAGTCCGGACAGCAGTTCGTCGTCGCCGACGTCCAGGGCGACTGGACGGCGATCTGGTTCAGTGGCGCCAAGGTCTGGTTCCACAACCCCGACGGCAAGAACGCCAAGATCACCTACGGCGTGAAGGTGATCCGCCCCGCGGGCTCCGCCTCGGTGCCCGTCTACGGCCAGAGCTACCCGGACGCCGCAGAGTACCCGGCGGGCCTGAGCCCCTCGACGCAGTCCGCGCTCAGCATGTACAGCGTTCCGGCGGGGCAGGCGTACGTCGCCACCGAGCCTCCGGCACTCACGGACGACTACTTCAAGAGCAGCGGCACGGTCGTCTTCGGCGGTAAGAAGATGTACACCATCCAGTACAACCACCGCGTCGCGCTGGTCTACGAGAACGGTGTCACGGCCACCCCGGTGACCCAGCACTGGGAGAACCGCGGGAACTGATCATCCCGCTCGCACGGGCGGGGGTCCCGGCTTCGGGCCGGACCCCCGCCCGTTTTTCGCTGCCGTACGGGACGCGGGGGAACAGAACGGGCGCACTGCCGGTTTTCGGCCATGGGCCGGAAAGCAGAGTCCGCCGCGCCCTCCCCCATTGGAAGGTTTGCCATGACCGCGTCCGTCCCCCTCTCCCTCCTGGACCTGGCGTACATCAACGCCGGCGAGACAGCAGCCGACAGTTTCCGGGCCAGCGTCGACCTGGCCCAGCACGCCGAGACGTGGGGATTCCGGCGCATCTGGTATGCGGAACATCACAACATGTCCATCGTGGGATCCGCCGCGCCGGCCGTGCTCATAGCCCACATCGCGGCGCAGACGCGGACCATCCGCCTGGGTGCCGGCGGCGTCATGCTGCCCAACCACGCCCCCCTGTCCGTCGCGGAACAGTTCGGGACGCTCGAAACACTTCATCCGGGGCGTATCGATCTCGGTCTGGGGCGCGCCCCGGGCGGCGACATGCAGACCATGCGAGCCCTGCGCCGCGACCCGCGGTCCGGCGACACCTTCCCCGACGACGTGGTCGAACTGCGCGGGTTCCTGAGCGGCGAGACCGTGGTCCCGGGTGTCGAGGCGACGCCGGGCAAGGGTTCCGGTGTCCCTCTCTACATCCTCGGTTCATCCCTCTTCGGGGCCGGTCTGGCGGCGGCGCTCGGACTTCCCTTCGCCTTCGCCTCACACTTCGCGCCCGGAGCGCTGCTCGACGCGGCCGACCTGTACCGAAGCGAGTTCCGGGCCTCGGCCCAGCTGGACAAGCCGTATCTCATCGCTGGGGTGAACGTCGTCACAGCGGACACCGGGCAGGAGGCCCAGGACCACTTCCTGGCCGCCAAGCGCCGCAGGGTGATCCAGTTGCTGGGGCGTGCCGGGGTCGACGTGCCCGCACACGCGGCGGCGACGGTCCTGGAGACACCGGTCGGCAAGCAGGTCCTCGGGCAGGTGGAGCAGGAACTGACCTACGCCGCGGTCGGGACCCCGGCCGAGGTCCGTGACTACCTCGACCGCTTCACAGCGGCGGTCCGGGCGGACGAACTGATCACCACCTCGCTGCCGGTCGACCGGAAGGCGTGGCTGCGGTCCGCGGAACTGCTGGCGGAGGTCAGCGGCCTGCGTGCCGCCTGAGCGACGGACCGAGCGGCGAGGACGGGGTTCGCCGCTCCCCCGCCGTCCCCGCGGCATCCCCGGTCCGGCGGGATCGGCGCCGTCGACCAGGGACCGGCGAGGACGGCGGACGTACGTCAGCCACGCAGGGTCACCAGTGGTGGTGCGACCGACGGTGGCCACGCGCCCGCCGTCCGCCGCGGTGGCATCCGGAACGTACGCAGGGACACGGCTCCGCCCGGATACGTGTCACCGGCGGGCGACCGTGTGTCGCCCCGGATGACTCAGGATCCGACCGGCGGATAGGCCACGAGGACCTTGTAGCTCACGGCCGGGAGGCTGAGGTTGCCCGCGTGCAGACCCGTGATCCGAGCGAACCCGTGGGTGCAGTCCGGCCCCGAGAAGACGTCGACGTAGGCGTACTTGAAGTTCGCGACGGACTTCATCGGTTCCGGGAGATTGATGCACTCGGCGTCGGAACCGGTGGCCGGGATGGGGTACACCGTCCCGGTGAGATCGGCGCCCGTGTAGAAGTTGGCCTGCCCCCAGGGGGTCTGGGCCGCGGCCGCCGGCTGGGCCAGGGCTCCGCCGAGCAGAAGTGCCGCTCCCGCGAGGGCTGCGGTGACCGCGCCTGCGTTGCGGCGAAGGATCTTGCGAGTGTCCATGTGGGTGCCCCTCCGAGTGAGTCCCGCGGCCGCGCCATCGCCAAAAGGGCGTGGCCTGCCGTAAGCAGAACAACCTTGTACTTGCTTTCGCAAGTATTGCGTTGTTGTTCAACTCCCGCAAGCAGTCGAGCGCTTGACTGCGGCCACACCCTCTACGTATGTCTCGATCACACCTGTTCTGATGCGATATACCCTGCCGGCCGGCAGCGTGGCCGATGCGGACCGCACGACGCCTGGGCCTTGGAGGCTTCCCTGCGTCCGTGTATGGAAAGCCGGTCGACGTGACCCGGACCCGACGAAGCACGCTGTGAGGGGTTCGTGGCGCCGGTCAGTCGATCAGCTGGGCCACGGGACCTCGGTGTCGACAGCGGCGGTGTAGTCGATGCCCGGGACGGAGAACCCGTACAGGCGGCGCACTTCGTCACTGAACCAGTCGAGGTCGGCGAGCTCCGCGACCGTGTCGCTGGTGGCCGCGCCCCAGCGTTCGGCCACGGCGCGCTGGACGGCGGGATCGAGTTCCCAGGTGTCGAGGCGGACCCGGCTCTCCTCGTCGAGGACGAGGGGGGCGGCGCCGGTCAGCTGATCCCACAGCTCCACCAGTTGGCCGGTCGGTGACACCATGGTGTCACCGAGGACGCCCCGGAGCAGCCCGACGTACAGGGCGATGCCGGGGATGGCGGTGGAGGACTGGGTGACGGCCGCGGCGTTGACCGAGGTCACGGCCCTGCCTCCCAGCGTCCTGCCCAGACGCTCGTCCAACACGCGTGCGGTGGACTCCAGATGGGACTTCGCGGCGCCGATGGTGCCCTGCCGGTAGATCCCGGCGGTGAGCGGCGAACCGATGTAGGACAGGGCGGCGGTCGCGAAGCCTTCGGCGAGCAGGGACCGGTCACCGAGGTAGGTGATCCAGCGTTTCCAGTCCGTGCCGCCCATGACGGCCACCGTCTGCTCGATGTCGTCGCCCTCGGCCGGCGAGGTCGTGACGTCCTTCACCTCCGGGACACCGTGGTCGTCGAAGACGAGGGTCCTGGTGGTGCTGGGCGGGCCGATCGGCTTGAGGACCGAGGCATACACGTGGCCGTTGTCCGGGTCGGTGCGGCGAGGAGCGGCCACCGAGTAGATCAGGAAGTCGAGCCGTCCCCCGAAGCGCTCGGCCAGGAGGCCCGCGACCTGCTCCTTCATCGTGTCGCTGAACGCGTCTCCGTTGAGGAAGACCATGTCCCGCCCGTGCTGCCGCGCAAGCCGGGCGGCAGCGGCAGTGCGGTACCAGCCGGCGGTACCGGTACGCCGCCCGGGTGCCTTCTCGAAACACACGCCGATGCCACGGATGCCGACGCGGGCCAGGCCCGCGATCGTGGCGGCCAGACCGTACCCTGCGGACGAGCCGATGATCAGCGCCACCGGCCCTTCGCCCCCGGCGGCCACCGGGTCGGGGACGGACCGCCACATCTCGTCCACCAGCCGCGCGCAGCCGCTTGGGTGGGAGTCGAGGAACAGGAAGCCTCGGTTCTTGGGCGCGATGACGCGTTCGCTCACGGTGTGGTACCCCAGATGTCGTCACGGACGAGACCGGGGCGCCCGCCTCGGCCGCCCCGTCCTGCCAGTCTGGGGCGGTCGGGGTCGAGTGCGTGATCTTGACCGGCACAACGATGGCCGGCTGCGCTTGGAGGAATCCGCCAGCGGGAGACTCGGGGACGACCGCACATGACGGGTGGTCAGGCGGGCTGCCACAACTCGATCCGGTTGCCCTCCGGATCGGTGACCCAGCCGAATCGGCCGACGCCCTCCATGTCCTGCGTCTCCTCCGCCACGTCCGCACCCCCGGCGCGCAACTGCGCGAGCATCGCGTCGAGGTCACGGACCCGGAAGTTGACCATGGTTCGCTGAGCGCGGGACCCGAAGTAGTCGGTCTCGGCGTCGAACGTCGCGAAGACCGTCGGGCCGCCGTCCTGACGCCACAGGCCGGACTCATCGACGTCGAGACCCAGACGATCGCGATACCAGGCGCTCAGGGCCGCCGGGTCGGCGGCCCGCATGAAGTAACCGCCGATTCCAAGCACGTGTTCCATGCCCTCATCCTGCCAACGCCACCCCGGCGAGGCGGCGCACCACACCGGCAGCCGATCAGGGGATGACGCCTCTGTGGACCGCTTCTCGTGGGTCGGCGACCGAGGACCCGCAGCCCGGCCGACGCCGGGCGATGCCCCGGTTCAGGACCGGGGCATCGCCTTCGAGGCGGGTGGTGCTCAGCCTTCCCAGCTCTCGGCCTCGTCGGCCGGCACGGTCGTGGCGAGCTTCAGTTCCTTGCGAGCGGCGATCGACTTCTTGGGGTCGATGCCGGCGAACGCCGCGTCGTAGGCGGTCTGGAACGTGTCGGCGTCATCGGCCGACGCCGCCGTCTTCCACTCCTCGGCCGCCTCCTCCAACAGGGCGCGCAGCTTGCCGGTCTCCGGCTGTTCGATTCCCTGCAGCGCCTGCAGGTGGGTGTCGAGCGCCGCTGCCACGGCCCTGGCCTGCGCCTTGTATCCGGGGAGGTCGTCCGCGGCCTTTTCCCCCTCGGGCTGGTGGGACCACAGGGCGTCGTAGACGGCCGCCGAACCCTTGAGGTACGCGAGCTGGCCGGCGTCCAGGGGATCACTCTTCAGCGAGCCCGAGAACGTTCCCGAGTCGCTGGTGTAGGCACAGCTCACGGCGCGGTCACCTGCCGCCCAGCTCGTCTTCGAGGGGTGGTAGTAGAAGACGTCGACCCCCTGGGGCAGCGCCCAGGGGTCCGGCGCGAACTTCTGTGCCGCGGCCGGACACCGGCCGTCGGCGATCACCGCGACCGCGTCGTCCCCGGGGAAGGAATCCTTGTCGTCGATCTCGAACTCGTCGACGACCTGCCCCAGGTGCGGATCCTCGCACGGCACGGCCTGGACCGCGAGGTCCCCGGACCCGCCGGACTTGCCGTCGAGGTTGTAGCAGTCACCGGTAGCGAGGGACGAGACCGCGTGCTTGTTCGCGCCGTCCCCACCGGAGCAGCCCGAAGCGCCGATGGCAAGAATTGCGACGACGACGGATATACCCCGCAGGGAACGGGACGTGACACCCAGAGACATGACGTGTGCATCCTCAAACGGAAAATTTACGTATAGGTGTGCGCATCGTATGGCACTTCCGCGGCCACCCTTCACCCGCGGTGGCGTGAACGACCCGGGGAGGCCTCGGACTTCCCGGGGTGGGGCGGGCCGCAGCAGCCGTCGGCCGCGGGAACGAAGCCCGGGGCCATACCGGATGACGATGGTGCGGTCACCCGGTATGGCCCCTTTGCCTTCACCCCCGACTGCGGTCCGGCGGGATCAGCTGTAGACGCCGAACTCGTGGAGGGAGTAGCCCCATCCGGTACCCCGGGCCGTCAGCTGGAGACGGACGTGACGTGCGGTGACGGAGAGGTCGATCGTGTCGATGTCCCCGTTGCCGGCCGTCGTCGAGTAGACCGGGCGCCAGGTGGTGCCGTCGTCGGAGACCTGCACCTCGTAGGACTTGGCGTATGCGGGGTCCCACACGAGCTGCAGCGTGCGGACGGCCTTGGCCGCACCGAGGTCGACCTGGATCCACTGCGGGTCGCTCCAGTCGCTGGCCCACCGTGTGGTGGTGTTCCCGTCCGTGGCCAGGGCGGGCGCACAGGGGCAGTCACCGTACCCGGTCTGGTACGACGAGGCGGTGGTGGGCCGGTTCAGTGCGACGTTGGTGCCCGCCACGGGTGGGGCGACCACCTTGACGGACCTGGTCTCGATCCCGGCGTTGCCGCGACCGTCCTCCGCCTGGATGTAGACCTTCCAGACTCCCAGCTTGTCGGGGGCGGTCACGGCGAAGGTGCCGTTGCCGGTGGAGCGCCACTGCGCCTCGACGAGCCGCTTGTCGCCGTTGGCGTAGTTTCCGCTGAGGAAGATCTTGGGGGTGACCTGGTCGCCGTCGGGGTCGCGGATGTCGGCGCGCACGGTGAACTCACGGCCGGCCGGGGCCGCTGTGGCGGGGGTCACGGCCATGTTCGTGATGACCGGCGGGGTGTTGTCGCCCGTGGTGGAGCCCGCGTACGCCTTTTTGACCGCGTAGTAGGACAGCCGCTTCAGACCGTCGGGCACCAGGTTGAACCAGATGCCGCCGAAGTCGTGTTCCACGCCGTAGTGGAACATCGTCGCGCCCAGGGCCACGCCCTGGTGGCCGGTGACGCAGCCCCACGCCTTGGTGTAGCCGTCGGCCTTCTGGACGTCGGTCGGCTCGTCCGGAACGCCGTTGGCGTCGTCGGGGACCTCCCACTCCCCCGCCGGGCCGGTCTCGGTGATGATGTAGGGCTTCGTGTAGCCGCCGTCGGTCCAGTCCTGGCGCACCTTGCACAGGTTGCCGTAGGAGTTCATCGAGTACAGGTCGAGGTCCGGGGCGTTCCGCTTGTAGTACGGCCAGGCGCCGGTCCAGGCGTCGGTCGAGGTGACGGGGTGGTCCGGGTCGATGGTGTGGATCTTCTTGGCGACGTCGTTCACGAACGAGGTGTAGGCGTTGCGCTGCGCCTCCAGTTCGGTGCCGCTGTAGCAGTTCTGCAGGCCGAGGACGGACTCGTTGCCGACGTTCCACATCAGGGTCGCCGGGTGGCTCTTGTACGTGTCGACCCACGTGGCGAACTCGGTGAGTATGGTGCTCTTGTACGTCGCGTCGGTGACGTAGTTGACGCATCCTCCGGCACCGGGACCTCCACCGGGCTGGAGCCAGAAACCGTTGATGACCCGTACGCCCTGGGCGGCGGCGGCGTCCAGGAGCGGCTTGGTGGAGCCGTCGGTGCCCCATGTACGGATGGTGTTGACGCCCATGGACTTCACGTCCGGCAGGTATCTGGGTGCGTCGGCGACGGACGGGCCCCAGGTGAGTCCCTTGACCGTGTACGGCTGACCTCCGACGGTCAGCTGCCAGTTGCCCTGGGATCCGGTCACCTTGACGGCACCGCCCTGGGGCGGGGTCGTGGTCCCGTCGCCGCCGTAGACCTGGAACTCCCACAGGGAGTACCCGTAGCCGCCGGCGCGCGTGACGCCCTGCATACGGACGTACCGGCCGGAGCCGGAGACGGCGGCCTCGTCCGTGCCGCCGTCGCCGCCGGTGACCGTCTTCAGCGTGCGCCAGTCGGTGCCGTTGTCGGACGCCTGGATCTCGTAGTTCTTGCCGTAGGCGGCCTCCCAGGTGAGGACGACCCTGCTGAGGCTCCTGCTCGCCCCGAGGTCGACCTGGATCCATTCGCCGTCACGCCGCTCGCTGGACCAGCGGGTGCCGGTCAGGTTGCCGTCGACGGCGGCGGACGCGCTGTAGCCCTCGCCTTCCTGCGAGGAGGCCGTGGCAGGCCTGCCCTGGGAGAGCAGGGTCTCCGCCGCCTGAGCCGGCGAGGACGGGATCAGCGTGAGCGAGGACGCGAGGAGTGCGCCCAGCATGGCGAGCGACGTCGCGTTGCGCCGACGGGAGAGAGTGTGGGTGGAGGGGGGTCTGGACACGTGTGCTCCTGGCTGATTGGTGACGCACGGCGCGACGAGGCGGACTCGGTGAGCCGGCTTGACGTCCGGCGTGGCTGCTGGAGGGCGTGCGCGTGCTGACGTGCTCGCCCTTCCGGGCCGGGCCGGCGGGGCGTGAACGCCCGGCCCGGAAGGGAGTCGCGGTCCTCACCACCGGTCGGCGTGAGGCGGAGGGTGACTCAGGGGTAGGAGACGACGGTCGAGGGGACGGTGGAGGTACCCGCGGGCACGGTCGAGGCTCCCGTGTCGTTGATGACGTGCTCGTAGTGGCCGTTGCCGCCCAAGGACACGGTGAGCAGGCTGTGGAATTTCACCCCGGGCCTGACCGGGGCCTTGAAGCCGTGGTCCTGGCGGATGCCGGGGTCCACGTTGTAGTTGCAGTAACTGCCCAGACCCCAGGCCTCATGGGTGGTGACGGAGTCGTCGACGCGGTAGGCGGCGAAGCCCTTCGTGGTGCCGTTCTGGATGGCCGCCTGGTCGGGCGCGTCGTACGCCTTCTCGTTCTGGTAGAAGATCGTGCGGCCGCGCTCGCCGAACCACTCGACGTCGTACTTGTTGAAGTGCTCGACGAACAGGCCGGTGGCGAGTACGTCGTCGCCGTTGACGCGGACTCCGTAGTCGGCGCGGTTGGTCTCCCAGCCGACGCCCTCGCCGTGGTCGGCCCTCCACACCCAGGTGTGGTCGATGATCGCGTCGTCACTGTTGACGACCATGCTCGTGGTCGCCTTTCCGGCGCCGGCCCCGCCGATGCGGACGTAGACGTCCTGCACGGTGGTGGGGTTGGCCGAGTGGTCCGCGCCTGCGCCCTGGGGGCCGACCTCGAGGAGGGTGGGTGAGTTGACGCGGCCGGCGTCGATCAGGAAGCCCGCAAGCCGGACGCCGTCGACGTCGGCCACCCTCATCGCCGTCACCCCGTTGTCCGGAATGATCGTCGCGAGACCCAGGCCGAGGACGATCGTGTTCGCCCGGTCGACGTCGATCGTCCGGTCGACGTGGTAGATCCCCGGAGTGAACAGCAGATGCAGGCCCTGGGCGAGCGCCTGGTTGATGGTCGCGGCGGTGGCACCCGGCTTGACGACGTAGAAGGCGCTCAGCGGGATCGACTCCCCCTGCGGAGTGCCGTTCGCCCACGTCGTGCCCCGGGCGTTGGTCCGCTTGACGGGAGCGAACACCTTGTACTCGCCGCCGTCCAGGTAGAGGAAGGGCTTCTCGCGGGAGACCGGGGTCGTGTCGAGCGTGGTGTAGCGGGGCTCCGGGAAGCCGGTGGCCGGCGCCCCCTCGACGCCCGAGAAGGTCTGGTTCCAGACGGAGTTGGACCAGCCTCCGATCGTGCTGTCGCGCGTGTACCACTGCTGCTGCGAGTAGTTGCCGACCTGGCCGTCGACCTTGCTGTCGGCGATGTAGCCACCGCTCGCCCAGCCGTATCCGTCCGGCGCGAGGTTGAGCCCGCCCTTGACGTGCATCCTGCGGAACGACGAGGCCTGGGAGACGGCCCACCTGTTGGTACCGCTGACCGGAGCCACGGCCAGGTTCTCGGCACCGCGCCAGAAGTTCTGCGTGGCGTTCCCGTTGAACCAGCCCGCGTCGACGGTCACGTCACCGTTGATGGTGGTGTCGTCGGGGCGCAGCCCGAGTCCGGCGATCTGGGTGTAGAAGCCGATCTGCGCGTTGAGATCGTCGTACGTGCCCGGCTTGAGCAGGAACGCGTGGCGACCGGTGCCGAACTGCGCGGACTCCTGCTGCTCGAACACCTCGTCCATCCGGCCCTGGATGTCCGGGGTGGAGGGGTCGATGACGTGGACGTTGGGGCCCAGGTCGCCGCCCCCCGGCAGGGCGGGGCCGCCGTCACCGCCGCCGTACACCTGGAACTCCCAGAGCGAGTAGCCGTATCCGGTCGCTCGCGTCACGCCCTGCATCCGCACGTAGCGGGCCGAGCCGGAGACGGGGACGCTCTCCGTGCCGCCCGCCCCGGTCGTCGTCGAATAGGCCGTCGACCAGGTGGTGCCGTCCGGCGAGAGCTCGATCCGGTAGGCCTTGGCGTACGCCGACTCCCACCGCAGCACCACCTGGCCGAGCGGGACCGAACTGCCCAGGTCCACCTGGAGCCACTGCCCGTCGGACGCGGCGCTCGACCAGCGGGTACCGAGATCCCCGTCGACCGCCCCGGCCGCCGCGGTCCCGTAGTGCTCCTGGCTGGACGCCGTGACCGGCTTCCCTTGGGACAGGAGCACCGGTGCGGCGTGCGCCGCCGTCGTCGGCACCACCGCCAGGAGGGTAGCGGCCAGCGCGGTGACGACCGCACTCGCGAGACCGCTCCGCACGCGCCCGCGGGGTGGCGACCAAGTCGCCAGGGGCATGCCAAATAGAGACATAGAGGGACTCCCTGTAGGACAGGAGACGCTCGGGAGAGCGCTCTCCCGAACCATGCCGCTCCATCCCTGCACGGTCAATAACTCCGGCACGACTTTTCTTTTGGCTTGATTTAAGTAACGGCCCCTGAAGCGTGCGCCGTTCACGCTGCGTCGCGCCGAGACATGGCTCAGAGCCGTCCCGCGATCGGGGGACTCGGGCAGGCCATCGTCGGCCGCTCCACGGCGGAAGTTCCCGCCTCACCCGGGCGGCCGTCGACACGACCACGGGCGGCCGGGGCGGCGGCGAACCCGACCCCGGCTGTCAGCGCCCCGCACCGGAGCCTCGGCTGGGCGCACCGTCTGCGCGGTGCAACCGCGTCAGCGGGGTACACCGGCTTCCCGGCCCAACGGTCCGGAGTGCGGGCGCCCGCCGCGCCCGGTCCGCGACGGGCTCACTGGAGAGGGCGGGTCCGTGTCGTCATGTCCGGCCCGGCTGCGCGAGCTCACGCGCCGCCCCAGGACAGCGCGAGCACACGCGCGGGCCGACGTCAGTCGAGGCAGAATTCGTTGCCCTCGATGTCCTGCATCCCCAGGCACGACTCGTTGTACTCGTCCGCGACGAGCAGGCGCCCGCGCTTCGCGCCGAGGGGGAGCAACCGTGCGCACTCGGCTTCGAGGGCCGCCAGGCGCTCCTCCCCCACGAGCCCGGTACCGACCCGGACATCCAGGTGCACCCGGTTCTTGACGACCTTGCCTTCGGGAACGCGCTGGAAGTACAGACGCGGTCCCACACCTGAGGGGTCGGCACAGGCGAACCCCGCACCCCGGCGCTCCGGCGGCAGGGAGCCCTCGAATTCGTCCCACGAGGTGAACCCCTCCGGCGGCGGGGGGACGACGTACCCGAGCACCTCGCACCAGAACCGCGCGACGCGCTCGGGATCCGCGCAGTCGAAGGTGACTTGGACCTGCTTGATCGACGCCATCGGTCCACCATAGGACCCGCGAACGGCTCACCGGAACCAAGTTTTCGCCCGGGTCTTCGTCTCCTGGTGAGAACGGCACCGGAGTGCGCGAGCGGGCAGGACCGCCTCGCGAACGCTCCGTTGCACGGTGCGCCCGTCACCCACTGCGTGGAGGCACTCAACTGCTCGACATCCGATGGCGCATCGTGTCATCGGGATGGGCGACGGACGGCGTTACTAGGGATGGAGAGGCGCCCTCCACCTGTTGACCCGAACGATTCGCAAGGAGTCCCACGTCCCATGACACGGATGACGAGAACGAAGAAGTGTGTGGCCGCCGTGGCGATCACGGCCGCTGCGATGGCAGCGGTGCCGGCCGTGGCGCAGGCCGTCGCGCCGGTGCGGGTGGCGGCCGAGGCCCAGGGCCGGCAGGCCGAGGCGCCGGCGCGCGAGGACGCACCGGTGCGGGTGGTCGCGCCGGGTGAGCACGTCCGGGCCGGGGCGGGCGTCGAGATATGGCTGACCAAGGAGGGCAAGCACTGGTCGACCCCCGAGACGGACCACCAGTTCCGGAGCGTGGTCGACGGCAATCTCGACCTCCAGCACCCCAGCGTCGGCCTGAGCACGGAGATCCTGGGCGACCGCTACTTCCTCTCCGGCGTCTACGTGGCCCGGCAGGGCTCGGTCCGGGTCACCGTCGACACCAGTGACGGCACGGTCGACGCCTCAGTGGTGCGGCTGTCCGGAAGGCCCGGCTGGGGCGTCTGGTACGTGGACGTCCCCCTCCACGACGACCTCACCGTCGACCGCGTCACCCTGTACGACGGGCGCGGCGAGGAGATCGCCTCCCTGTCCCCCTCGCACCCGTAGCGCGCCGAGGGCCCGGAAGGCCCTCGAAGCGCTCCTGAGGTGATCCCGAAGGCGAGGGCCGGCGCCGGCCGGCCCTCGCCCCGGCTCCTGTCGACGCCCCCTCACTCGCTGTCCTCTCCCCCCACCACCGACCCCAAGGATCCGTTGTCGTGACGCACGAGAGCCACGCCGACTTCGCCGACTTCGCCGCAGTGGCCTGGCCCCGCCTGGTGCGTACGGCCCACATGCTCACCGGCGACTTCCACGAGGCCGAGGACCTCGTCCAGACCACGCTGGTCAAGGTGTACGCACGATGGCGGAAGATCCCACGAGCCGAGGTCGACGTCTACATGCGCAGGGCTCTGGTCAACAACAACATCAGCCGGTTACGCAAGAAGCGCATAGCCCACCTGCTGATGCCCTTCCTGCCCGAGTCGGCCCACCGGCACCGCGGACATGCCGAGACCGTCGAGGACAGCGCCGTACTCGTGCAGGCCCTGTCGGTCCTGTCCGCCCGTCAGCGTGCCGTCATGGTGCTGCGCTACTGGGAGGACATGAGTGAGCAGCAGATCGCGGCCACGCTCAACTGCTCGGTGGGCACGGTCAAGACGCACGCCCGGCGCGGCCTGGAGGTCCTGCGCGCCCATCCCCTGCTCACCCTCTCAGCCGACCAGGAAGTGAAGAGCTGATGTCCCGGACCTCCCGGCCCTCCCCACAGCCTCGGCACGAGGCCGAGCGACTGCAGGCCGCGTTCGGTGCCGTGGCCGACGCGCTCACGCCGTCCCTCGTCCCCCTGGCCGCCATCGAGAGGGCGGGGCGTGCCCGGCGGCGCAGGCGAGCGGCCGGTCTGGCCGTCGCCTGCGGACTGCTTCTGGTTCCGCTCGCCTCCATCACGCTTCGCGCCGTCTCCCCTGATCACGTCCCGCCGACGCGTGGCAGGGTCGCGGCGCCTCCGACGCCCCCGGACGCACCTGCGGCGGACCCGGTGCGGGTGGTCGCGCCGGGTGAGCACGTCCGGGCCGGGGCGGGCGTCGAGATATGGCTGACCGAGGAGGGCAAGCACTGGTCGACCCCCGAGACGGACCACCAGTTCCGGAGCGTGGCCGACGGCAACCTCGACCTCCAGCACCCAGGCGTCGGCCTGAACACGGAGATCGTGGGCGACCGCTACGTCCTCTCCGGGCTGTACACGGGCACCGGTCAGGCCGGCAGTGTCGTCGTCAGCACCGGCGACGGCGAGGTCACCGCCTCTCTGGCGCGGTTGCCCGGTTCACCGGGCTGGGGCGTCTGGTACGTGGACGTCCCCCTCCACGACGACCTCACCGTCGACCGCGTCACCCTGCACGACCGGCGCGGCGAGGAGATCGCCTCCATGACCCCCTCCCGGCCCTGACCGGTCAGGCGTGAATCCGAGGACGGGGCCGGCCCGGCGTCACGCGCCGGGGCGGCCCCGCGATTCCTTACCGTCAAAGGTTCAGTGAGCTGAGCCGAGGGCGCGCGCGTCACCGGCGATGAGCGCCGCACGGTCGGGGGTCAGCGCCTTGCCGGACTGCAGCTTCGCCCAGGTGCCGAGGAGCGCGTACTGCTTCAGCCCGAGCATGGCCGTCATCGAGCCGACCGAGGCGTCCTTGGCACCGGAGGTGAAGATCAGGTGCGCCAGGCCCGTCGGCGTGGCGTCGACGCTGAAGGTCCGGGTGTCCTCGACGGTGCCGCCGGGCCCGGAGGCCACGGCGCGCAGTGTGTGCGGTCCGGCCGCCAGGGTGGTCAGGTCCAGCGGCGTTCCGGCGGTGACGGGCCGGCCGTCGAGGCTGAGCGCGACCGAGTCCGCGTGATCGCTCTGCACGGCCGGCAGGGGGGACTGCGCACGGTCCAGCACCGCGGAGGGGGCGGGAGAGGTGATCGCGACCTTCGGTGCGGCCGGGGGTGTCGCGTTCTCCTGGCGGAAGGCGCTGTTCCAGCCGTTCAGCTCGGTCGGCCGGTTGGTGATGATGCCGTCGACGCCCGCGCTTTCGAGAGCCTTCCAGCGGTCGGGGTTGTCCACGGTCCACACCATCACGGCCACGCCGGCCTTGTGCAGATCGGCGACGACCGACGGCTTCTTGCCGAGCGCGCCGTCCTCCGGGTTGTACGCGGCCAGGTGCAGCTCCTCGGCCAGCGCGACCGGATCGGCGTCCAGGGTGCTGCGCAGCAGGCCGAGCGGCAGCTCAGGGGCGAGTTCGTGGGTGAAGCGCAGGGCATCGACCTCGAAGCTCTGCACGAAGACGCGTCCGGTCATGCCGTGACCGCGGATGGTCTCCACGATGGTGGCCACTTCGGCCTTGGTGTGCGCGCCCTTGATCTCCAGCAGGAGGTCGCCGCCACGGGTGCGCAGGTCGTCCAGCTGGGCGGCCAGTGTCGGAACACGTGCTCCCGTGTAGTGGGGTGCGAACCAGGAGCCGGCGTCGAGGGCGTCGAGCTGGGAGGAGGTCAGCGAACGGACCGGGCCGGTCCCGTCGGTCGTACGGTCGACGGTGGCGTCGTGGAGGATGTAGGGAACCCCGTCCTTGCTGGGCTGGACGTCGTTCTCGATGAAGTCGGCACCGCCCCGGCGGGCGATCTCCTGGGAGACCAGGGTGTTCTCGGGGGCGGCCGAGGAGGCACCGCGGTGGCCGATGACGGTCAGCGGGGCTCCGGCCGGGCGGATGTAGCTCTGCGGCGGGAGTTCGGTCACCTTGAGGTCGTCGTAGGAGACGGAGGCGCCGTTGACCAGCAGGCCCTGGACGCCGTCCGCGGAGCGGGCGACCTTGGCGGTCCGCATCACCTCCTTGCCGTCGAAGTACCAGACGGCCTTGGTGCCGTGCACCTCCGCGGCGATCTTCACGTCCTTGCCGGTCCCCGCGCTGGAGGGTGCGGCGTGGGTGTCCGTGACGTTCCAGGTGTTCGAGGAGGTGCGCTGGGCGAACTCCAGCCCGTTGGCGGCCGTGGTGCCGGTGCGCATGGTCGCGATGGACCAGGGCACGGTCCCGCCCGTCGGCATGTCGAGTCCCATCGCGGTCCAGCGGGCGGTGTCGACGGCCGACTCGAATCGTGCGGTGACCTCGATGCGGAAGTCGTTGAGGTGCTCGCCGAAGGTGATACGGCTCAGCTGTGACGAACTCGCGGAACTGCCGTGCAGACGGCCGTCCTTGACCTGCCAGGTGCCCTCCGCGGCCCTGAACCCCTCGGGCACGGTGCTTCCGGAGAAGTCCGAGGCGACGACGACCCGGCCCGGGCCGGTTCCGGTCCGCGGTGCGGAGTCGTCGGCGAAGGCGATCGCCGGGAGTGACACGGCGACCAGCGCGGAGGCCAGGAGGGCGAGGCCTGAGCGTGGGGTGCGTGAGGTATGAGGAGTACGAGGCATGCGGGTGACGTTAGGAAGTTCCGGCGATCGGTGAGGGCCCTTGCGGATGAACGCCGGCAGTCGGGAAGAAGTCCAGTCGCGGCGACGGCTCGGAACACGGTGCACGGTCTGCTCCCTCGCATGGACGGCGGAGTCGTACGGCCGGGGCCGGCCGGCCCCGGCAGCTGAGCGTAACCGTGCGGGGTCGCCGAGGTGTGAACGGCGCTCGTCGCGGGCCGGGGCGTCGCCGGCCGGGGCCCCGGCCCAGGTGGGACCGGCGGCTGCCCGGCCGGCGGCACCGGTTCAGGTCACCGGGGGCAGGTTCGGGCCGGTCGTACCCAACTGCTCCGCGGCCACGACCTGGGGCACGGGCCAGGTCACCCCGGGCGGGGGCCAGCTCTGGCCGGTCTCCCGCAGGAAGTCCGCGGGGGGCTCGTACAGCGGCGGCTGGCTGCCGTCGGGAAGCATCGACGCCCACCGCAGGCCCGCGGTGCGCCCTTCGAACTCCTGCCGCATCGCGTCCAGCCGGTCGGGCTGCTCGATCAGGTCGACGGCGGCCGCCGCCAGATAGCGGGCGGCCGAAAGCAGTGCCTGGTGGCCGATGTTGGTCGCGGCCGTGGCGGTGACGCCCCAGTTGTGGTTGGGGATGCCGGGCGGGTAGGCAGCGGAGAGCAGCACCGCGGTGGGTGCCTGCCAGCTGACGTCGGCCGTGTCGGTGGCCAGGCCACCGGTGTAACCGGCTGCCGGCGGCGCCAGCGGGGTCAGCTCGGTGGGCATGCCCACTTCCGGGCGGCCGAGGGACCTCTGCAGGGCCTTCGCCAGCGCGTGGTCCGCGTCGGTGAACCGGGGAGCGCCGATCTCCCGCATGTTGTCGTTGAGCAGTTCCGCACCGGCCTTGTTGGCCAGCAGGTTCCACGTCGCCGAGTGGAACTTGTGCACCAGTCGGGTCTGACTGGCCTGTGCCGCGGCCTTCGCGCAGTCCACGAGCTTGTCATACAGGATCCGTGCCCGGTCGGGGCTGCCCTCCCGTACGAAGAACCAGATCGAGCCCATGTCGGGGGTCACGTTGGGAGCGCCGCCGCCGTTGATGATCGCGTAGTGGAACCGCCCCGACGGTGCGACGTTCTTCTCCCGGAGGTACTCCGACATCGTGGCCATGAGGAGGGCGCCGTCGAGACCGCTCTTGTTGCCCAGCGGTGTCCCTCCGTGCCCCGATGCGCCGAGGAAGGTGAACGTCGTCGATATGAGGGCGCTGGTGGTGTTCCAGAACGGCACCGTGATGTTGAAGGGGTGCCAGTCCAGGAAGGCGTCGAGCCCGTCGTAGACGCCGGCCTTGACGGCGTAGGCCTTGCCGACGAGTTGCTCCTCGCCCGCGCTGCCGAACAGTTTGACGGTGGCCTTCAGGCCGTGCGCGCGGATCGCGTGTGCCACGGCGATGGCGGCTGCCGTGCCGCCCGCGCCGAGAGCGTTGTGGGCGTCTCCGTGCCCGGCACCGTACGTAGGTCCGTAGGCGTCGTGGTGGTAGACCAGCGGATCGTGGCTGGACACGCCCCGCTTCTGGGAGAGCCCCGGAAGTGCGTCGTATTCGGCGTTGAAGCCCAGGACCGGACCGCCCTCACCGTAGGTGGCGACGAAGGCGGTGGGGAATCCGGCGGAACCCCACTCGACGGTGAAGCCGTTGGCCTGCAGCAGCCGGGCGGTGGCGAGCGAGGACTTCCACTCGCGCAGGGACAGTTCGGCGTGCCGCCAGACCTCGTCGCTCAGCTTGGTGATCGCACCGGCGCTCGTGCTGATCCAGTCCAGGGCCGTCCTCTTCGCCGCGGTACTGCGGGCGAGGCCGGTCGGTGGCCGATAGCCCGCGGCGGTCACGCCGGTGCTCTCGTCGTAGCCCAGGGTCGCGGCCAGCACGGGGTCGGCCTGGAGGACGGCCGCGGTCGTCGCCGATGCGCCGAGTCCGAACATCTTGAGCAGGCGCCTGCGGCCCGGGTCCAGTTCATTCACGTCAGGGTCGTCCTCGCGGGATCGGGGGGGAGGGGAGCGAGAGGGACCGGACTCCGTGCACACCTGTGGGAGAGACATGTGTTTTCCACGTGTGCGCCGGGCGCGCTGTCTCCGGCGAGGGCCGGCTCACGGGTGTCCCGGCGGCGCCCTCAACGCATCGTGGAATTCTAACGGAACGGCGACGGCGATACTTTGACGGTCCGCGACCCGCGCGAGGGTGTGATTCCGCCTCCACCCGGCATGGCAGGATCACCCCACCCGGCCACGTCGCAACGGCCGGGGGCCACACACTCCACCGATCAACTCCGAGAGAGCGTGCAGACGTGCGTATACGTGCCTTTCACCGGAAGCACCGCCGGAGATACACACTGATGTCAGCGGTCCTCGCGGCCGCCGCCGGAATCGCGACGACGGCCTCGGGGGCCACGCCCGCCGGTGCCGCGCCGACCGCCGTCGTCGTCGACACCGGTGGCACGGTCCTGTCGCACCGGGCGCCGGGAAGGACCGGGGACCTGGGCGTGACCTTCGGCTTCTCCACCCGGACCCTGGCGGGGGGACCGTATGAGAACCAGAGCAACAGGATCGACAACCTTCCCCTGTACCAGGCGGCCACGGGATCGTCGGACCGCTTCTGGGACAACTACGTCGAGGAACTGGTCACCTCTGGCGTCGACTTCGTCGCGATGGTCACCCGCGGTTACGTCCCCGGTTCCGCCGTGCCCAACCAGGGCGGGGACCCGCGAGCGATCACCGGGCTGGTGGACGCCATCAAGCGCGGTGGATACGCCGACAGGCTGAAGGTCGCCGCGTTCGACGACATCCCGGCGTCGATGACCGACAAGAAGAACCAGGTCAAGCACAAGACCGGTGGCTACTCGCCGGTCTTCGACATCGGTGACACGAGCGGGGCGGGCGAGGGCGGATACCAGTACCTCTGGGACAACGACCTCAGGGCGTATTTCCAGTCCGTGCCGGACGAACTGCGCTACAAGGTGAACGGGCAGCCGGTCGTCTACCTCTGGTCCAACAACGCGTTCGCCTTCACCGGCCAGGGCGGCGGCAACTCGGCCCGGATACTCCAGCACGTCCGCTCGCGGGCGCAGTCGGAGTTCGGGCAGAGCCCCTATTTCGTCGTGGACAACAGCTGGCTGAAGAACGACTCCGCGGTGGCTCCCGTGGTGAACGGGGCGAACAGCTGGTTCGGGGTGCCGAGTCCGCCGTACACCAACCAGACGTTCAACGGCCAGTCCTACGGCGTGGCCGTGCCCGGCTTCCGCTTCGTGTCCGGGACGACGAGCATGGTGATCGACCCCGATCACGGCAAGACCCTGGTGAGCAATCTGGAGGCCACCGTCAACGGCGGCAACAGGATCACCCTGTTCGAGGGGTTCACGGACTGGGAGGAGAACGCCGCCCTGTGGCGTACGCGGAACGCGCCGTACGCCACTACGCAGCGTGACTATCCGAACCAGAATCTCAACATCCTGCGCCGGTATTCGAAAGATCCCTTCCCGGCGGGCATGGTCGTCCAGGCGGAGTCCGCCGACACGGTGAGCGACACCACGCCCGGCAATCTCTGGAACGTCTACCGCGACGACGACCTCGACGTCCAGACCACCACCGACACGGGGGGCGGCTGGAGCGTCGGCAGCACCGCGACCGGCGAATGGATGCAGTGGCGTGAGGTGCCGATGCAGGGCACCGAGAACCTCAGGGTCCGCGTCGCCACTCCGAACAGCGGCTCCCAGCTTCGGTTCGTGGTCGACGGCGTCGCGGGACCTGTCGTGAACGTGCCCAACACCGGGGACTGGCAGACCTGGCAGACCATCGACGCCGGGACCTTCCAGTTCTCCCCCGGCACGCATCACACCGTGCAGTTGCAGCAGGTGTCGGGCGGCCAGAACATCAACTGGTGGCGGGCCGACCGGGCGGCCGAACCGGCGGGGCGGATCAGCGGATACGGCGGCAAGTGCGTCGACGTCGCCGGTGCGAGCTCGGCCGACGGCACCGCCGTCCAGCTCTACACCTGCAACGACTCCGCCGCGCAGACGTGGACCAAGGCGGCGGACGGCACTCTGAAGGCCCTGGGCAAGTGCATGGACGTCAGCGGCGGCGCCACGGCCAACGGCACCAAGGTGCAGCTGGCGACCTGCAACGGCGGCGGCGCCCAGAAGTGGCAGCCGACGGCGTCGAGTGGCCTGGTCAACCCGCAGTCCGGCCGGTGCCTCGACGCGACCGGGCCGAGTTCGGCCGACGGCACGCGTCTGCAGATCTGGGACTGCGCGGGCAGCGCCAACCAGAAGTGGGCTCTTCCGGGCTGATACGAAGCACCGTCGGGCACGGGGCGGCTGCGGGGCCGACGGCGGTCCTCGACAGGAGCACGTCGCCGTCGGTCACACCGGGGCGGGGCGCAGTCGCGCGACATCTCCCGGCCCCGCAGGGGTCCGCGCCTCGCTTTGACAGCCGGTCCACGCGTCACCATAATTGCGTAGTCAATTTATTCGGGCACCCCGAGGTGGTGCCCGCGCGACCCGCGCGCAGTCCCGCCACCCGGAGCCGCGCGCGAACGCACCCCGGCACCTCGCACGACCGGACGCATCTCCCGACCGTCGCGCGGGGTGCCCGCGAGCGACAATGGCATACTGCGCACGCATCGTTTCACGAGGGTGTTCGACGGCACCGGACATCGAGTCCGACCCCAGGGGCTCGATGTCCATCGTGCCGAGGCCGGCCATTTTGATAATTGTTCGGTCAATTATGAGTGAACTCCCGGTGCTGCGGAAAGGCCCGCCGCAGCGGTGGCATAGCATCACACATTCATGGCGACACTTCCGCTCCGCGCAGCGTGTTTCATGCCTGTCGGGTGCGAGTGTTTCCGTGCCGGAGGGCTCTGCCCCGGCACATGTTTCGTAGCGGGCCGGAGCATCGAGCACCGGCCTTCGGCCATCAGTGCAGGAGGGTGGACGTCATGGCGGCGACCGACGGCGGAATCACGGGCTTTCAGGGGTCGGACGGGGTTCTCTACAACACCACGCCCGCGGACCTCAAGGCGAAGGCCGCGGACATCAGGACCACCCATGAGACGGTCCGGGGCGAACTCGCCGCCCTGAAGAACTACGTGGTGGGCCTCGAAGGCACCTGGGGAGGCATCGCGGCCGACACCTTCCAGCAGTTGATGCGCGAGTGGGACATCCACGCTGCGCACCTGCAGGACGCACTGCTCGGCATGGCGCACGGTCTGCAGTCGACCGCCGAGAACTACATCGACGGCGAGCAGACGAACCTGACGAACCTCGGCAAGATCAGCCTTCCGCCGGCCCGCCTGTCCTGACACGGCGCACATCCGGGTCCCGTTAGCCCCTAAGCACACTCTCGCAGGAGGAAGCAAGATGCCCGACATCGAAAGCAGCGCCATGCGCGTCGGCCGTGATCTGGAGACCGCCGGCCCGTACCTCAACGCGCAGGCCCAGCACATCATGGGGGAACTGCACGCTCTCCGGGGCCGCCTCAGCTCGCTGATCGACACCTGGAACGCCCAGTCCGCGACCGAGTACCAGGCGCGCGTGCACGAGTGGGACCTGGCAGCGGTCGGCCTCTTCGGCAGCGAGGAGGAGGACGGGGTCCTCGGCGAGATCGCCCACGCGCTGGGCGTCAACTGGGGCAACTACGTCGGGGCCGAGGAAGCGAACATCAGGACGTGGAACCTCACCCACACCAACTGACCTCGGCAGAACAGTGCGACGCCTCGCCGCACGGGCGAGTACGGCCCCGTCGACGTGTGACAAGGAATGACCCCAGTGGAGAACGAACGCTGCCACGTGACCGTGGTAGGGGCGCGACGGCGCGTGGATCTCGCGATCCCCACGGACGCGGCCATAGCCGAGTACACCCCGACGCTGCTCAGGCTCGTCGGACAGGTGGAGTCCGACGAGACCTTCCCTCCGGTCTGGTCGCTCGCCCTGCCGGGCGCAGCGCCGTTCCGCCCGGAGAGTTCGCTGCGGGAGTCCGGCGTCGTGGACGGCGCGACGCTGTACCTGCGGGACGCGGCGGCGGGTGAATCCGACGAGCCCGTGGTCACCGACCTGGAGGAGTCGGTCGAGAACGCCGCCGAGGACGTCACCGTGTGGGGCTGGCGGCCCCGGGCCTACACCACCATGGTGCTCGGCCTGCTGAGCTTCATCGCCGCGTTCGTGATGCTGGCGTCGACGGGCGACCGCGACAGCGTGCTCCCCGCCACAGGTGCGGGCGCGATCGTCATCGCCTTCGCGCTGACCTTGCTCACCTGGCACGCCACGCGGAAGGGCTGGTCCCTGCCGTTGGGCCTGCGGCTGATCATGGCGTACTCGGCCGTTCCGCTGCTCGCCGTCGGTGCCGCGTCGCTGCCGGCCGCCGCCACGAGCACGGCCTCCGCCCTGACGGCGTTGAGCGCCGGAGGACTTCTGGGTGCGCTCGCCGGTCTTCTGGCCCTCAGGCACGCGACGACGCTGATGGCCGTGGCGATCACCGGCGTCACCCTGCTGCTGACGGTCTGCCTGACCCTGGCCGACGCCTCCCTGGCCGAGTCGTCCGCCGTGGTCGCCGTCAGCATGATGGCCGTACTCGGCGCCGCCCCCAAACTCTCCGGTCACTTCGCCGTGCTGGCGGGAACGCCCGGCGAGGGGGCCGAGGCATACGGGGACGAGGCCGGCGTGCTGCACCTGGTCAGGCGGGGCAGGCGGCTGCTCGTCGGGACGAACGTCCTGGGCTCCCTCGTCGCCGGTGCGTGCCTGGTGGTCCTGGGCACCACGGACCAGCCGTTCGCGGTGGCCCTGGCAGGCTGCCTGGGCCTGGCGCTCATCCTGCGGGCGGGCCGTCTGACCGTGGCCCCCGCCGTCGTCCCGATGGTGACGGCCGGGGCGGTCGGCCTCGCCGCGACTCTCATACGGGCGCCGGGCAACTTCGGCGCACCGTACTGGGCGGGTTCCGTCGCGCTGCTCGGTGCCGCTCTGCTGACCCTGGTGTTCGGACTGGCCAGGGCGTTCAGGGCGGACGGCGCCGACGAGCGCCCCTCGTGGATCGATCCGCTGTCCGGTTTCCTCCTGCTGGTCTCGGTGCCGCTGGCCGTGGGCGTCTTCGACGTGTACGCCTCGCTGCTCGACGCCGGGCAGACGCCGTGACGGTGCCTGGGGACGGGGCGCGGCGGCAGTGAAACGCAACGTGCTGCGGGTGGCGGATCGCGGGTGGGGTACCTTCCGCACCGTCACGGCCGCCGTCCGGGCAGCTGACGCCGGGGCCGTGATCCATGTTCAGCCGGGCGTCTACCGTGAGTCCCTGATCCTCGACGCCTCGGTCACCGTCCTGGCGGAGAAGGGCCCCGGGACGGTGCGGATCGTGGCACCGCACGGTCCCGCGCTCAGCGTGAACGGCGGCACACCCGTGGTGCGGGAGATCACGTTCGAGGGCACGCCGCACGGCGGGGCCTCGGTTCTGATCGGCGGGGGCGCCCCGGTCCTCGAAGCGTGCACGGTGACCGGCGGCAGGGTCGACGTCGTCAGGGACGCGACGGCGGAGTTCCGCTCGTGCACGGTGGAGGACACCACGGACTCCGGTGTCCACGTCACCGGGACGGCCGGTGTGGTCATGGAGGACTGTGTCATCCGCTCGGGGGCCGGACACGGTCTGGCGCTGAGTGACGCCGCACGGGCCGACGTGCGCCGGACCACGGTCGAACGGGTCACCGGGAGCGGCGTCGTGATGGCCGGGCAGTCGCTCGGCACCTTCGACGACTTCACGGTCCGGCACACCGGTGACGCGGCCGTAGTCGTGCACACACCGGCACGCGCCGTGCTGCGGGGCTGCCGGCTGCACGACACCGGGGCCCAGGGGTTGCGGGTCGCCGGCGGTCCTGGCTCCGCGGGCACCGCGGGGACGAAGACGGACCGCGATTCCGCCGCGGCCGGTCAGGAGGAACCGCAGATCCGGCTGGAGAAGTGCGAGGTCTTCCGCACCGGGCTGGAAGGCGTGCTGGTGGGCGCCGCGGCCGAACTCAGGCTGCGCGACTGCCATGTCCGGGAGACGGGCGGGGCGGGGGTGATCGTGGCCGGGGGCCGGACGGAACTCGACGGGACCCGGGTGGTCGACGTCCCCGGCACCGGCGTGGCCGCCATGGACACCGCCGAACTCTCGGTGAAGGGCGGGACGATAGCCCGTACGGGCGCCAACGGCGTACACGGGACGGGCACGTGCACGGTCCTCCTCACCGGCTGCGAGATCTCCACGACGGCGTACACGGCGCTGCACTTCGGCGGGAGTGCGCGGGCCGAGCTGCGCTCCTGCACGGTGCGGGACAGCGCTCAGCACGCTCTGCGGGTGGAGAGCGCGGCGGTCCTGGTCGCCGAGGACACGCGGGTGGAACGCGCGCGGATGACGGGCGTCGATGTGCTGGACGCCGACGCGGTGCTGCGCCGGTGCGTGATCAGTGACACGGAGACGGGGATCCGGCTGGACACCGGGCACCGTCCCCTGCTGAAGGACTGTGAGGTGCTCCGGCCCGCCGGTACGGGAATCGAACTCGCGGCCGGCACGGGCGCCGTGGTGCTCGGCGGGCGGGTGGAGGCCGCCGGATCCGCCGGAGTCTTCGTCGACGAGCGCGGCGAGCCCGTGATCGAGGACCTGACCATCGCCGACGCGAAGGGCAGCGGGCTGGTGATCTGGTCCGGCGCCCGGCCGCGGGTGCGGGCCGTGACCGTCGCGGGCACCGGCAAGAACGGTGTGTACGTGGGCGAGGGGGCTGCGGGGCTGCTGGAGGACTGCTCGGTATCGGCCACCGGCTTCCCCGCCGTGTACGTGGGGGCCGGGGCGTCTCCCGTGCTGCGCCGGCTCCTGGTGCACGACACGGACGAGGACCTGTCCCAGTCCGACGACGCCGCCGCCCGCTTCGAGCAGTGCCGCACCCGCAACGTCAAGGACGCCACCATGCCGACGGCGGCCGAGGGCGAGGTGGCCGCCCCGGCGGGCGTCCCGCGCGCCGCGGCCGACGGGCAGAGCACCGGGGCACCCGGCGCGCAGACCGCGGCCGGTGACCAGTTGCCCGAGCTGCTGTCCGAACTGGAGCGGCTGGTGGGCCTGGAGGGCGTCAAGCGCGAAGTCGCCTCCATGACCAAGGTGATGCAGATGGTCAAACGACGCCAGGAGGCGGGTCTGCAGCCGCCGCCCCTGAGCCGGCACCTGATCTTCGCGGGCAACCCGGGCACCGGCAAGACGACCGTCGCCCGGCTGTACGGCCGGCTCCTCGCGGCACTCGGGCTGCTGGCCGACGGGCACCTGGTGGAGGCCGACCGCAGTGCCCTGGTGGGCGAGTACGTGGGGCACACCGCTCCGAAGACCACAGCCGTCTTCCGCCGGGCGCTGGGCGGCGTGCTGTTCATCGACGAGGCGTACGCGCTGGTTCCGGAGGGGCAGAGCAACGACTTCGGGCAGGAGGCCATCTCCACCCTGGTCAAGCTCATGGAGGACCACCGGGACGATGTCGTGGTGATCGCGGCCGGCTACCCCGCGGACATGGAGCGTCTCATCGACTCCAATCCCGGCCTGGCGTCACGCTTCACCCGCACCCTCGGCTTCGACGACTACTCGTCGGCAGACCTGGTGCGGATCGTGGAGCACCAGGCGTCCCGCCACGAGTACAGCATCGGTGACGACACCGCGTCGGCGCTGCTCGCCCACTTCGAGTCGACCGACCGCACGGAGCGCTTCGGCAACGGCCGCACCGCCCGCCAGACGTTCCAGCGGATGACCGAGCACCACGCGATACGGGTGGCCGAACTGGCGGATCCCGGTGCCGGCGACCTGACGGCGCTGCTGCCCGCCGACGTGCCCTCGGCGGTGACCGGATGAACCGGTGCCGAGGGCACGCGGGAGGGTGCGGCGCGTGCGGTTCAGCTCGTGACGGAGCCGGGAGGTTCGGGGAAGCGCGAGGCGCGGTCGACGCGGCCGTAGGACTGGCCGGAGTTGTTGATCATGGCCACGTAGTTGCCCAGCAGTTCGAGGGCGTTGCTCTGCATGGCCAGGGCCTTCTGCATCGCCGGGCCGATGTGCCGGGCGAACTCGTCGCCGATCTGGGCGAGGGTCTCCGTGTCGCCGTCGTCCCGGTCCTTCTGGGACTGGTAGTACCCCGTGTTCGGTGTCGCGCTGCCCGTGTTCATCGCCGCGACGGGAGAGTCGGGGTGCTTCGGACCCCAGAAGGCCGCCGAATGCACCACGGCGTCGACCCGGGCGCGCAGCGTCTCGTAGTTGGCGACGGCGTTGCGGCCCTGGGTCAGCAGCGTGTTCTCGGTGGCCCGGACGGTGGCGGCGTCGAAGAGTATCGGACCGCTGTCGGCGACGGTGCCCACCGACTGGCCTCCCCCGGTCCCGCCGTTGGGGTCGAGGTTGAAGCTCGGAGGAGCGGTCCAGCCGACCCCCATGGTGGGGACGAGATGACTGAGATCCTTCCCCGCGTCGGGATCGTCGATGGTGCTGCCGCCGTGGTCGTCGTGGGACCCCGAATTCTGGTGAGGCATTCTCTTCTCCCGTGTGCGCGTCCGGCGGTGATGCCGGTCCTTTGCCCGGTTCGGAATCCACCGGCCGGCATCAGTCTGACATACGGGATTCCGGAAGTGAAAGGCCCTGCCGGGCAGTCCGCGAAGACGGCAGACACCGAAGGACCGATACCCGATCGGTCGCCAGGAAAGGAGCGTCGACCATGCCCAGTATGACCCCGGGTGAGTTCCGGGTCGCCTTGCGCGAACTCAATGCTGCGACGAATCTCGTGCGCAGGGAAAGCGGGCACGTGTCGGACCTGATCGGTCAGATCGAAACGCATTTCGACGAGGCGCACACATTCTGGCAGAGCCCGTCGGCCTCGACGTTCGGGACGATGTCCGTGTGGTTCTCCAGGTCCTCCCGCGAACTCGAGGCACTGCTCGCCGAGATGGCCCGGCGGATGCAGACCGCCTACGACAACTACGTCGCAGCCGAACGGGCCAACACCCACAACAGCGGAGGCTGAGCATGCCCGAGAACGCCGACTACGACATCAGTTCGTTGAAGATCGACCCCGGACCGCTCGGCACGGAAGGCGAGAGAATGCTCGCCCTCGCGCAGGAGATGGGCGAGTCGATCACCCTGATCAACAACACGGTCGCCGACCTCGTACTGGGCTGGGTCTCACCCAGCGCGGAGGAGGCGCACGAATTCGGTAATCGCTGGACCAGGGTGATGACGCAGATGTTCGGTCAGAAGGACGGGGCCATCGGCGTGCTCCCGGCCATCTCCGGCGGAGTACGCGGGACCGCCGTCGGATTCAGTCATGTCGAGTTGGAACTGGAGAGGGCCTTCGTCAATTTCTCGAACGAGCTCGCAGTGCCCTCGGGCGACGGCGGCAACGGCCCCTCGGACCACAGTGGATCCGAATTCCCCATCACTCAGGACTTCCCGAACTAAATGACCAGGAAAGACTTCCACCGCCCGGCGAGAACGTTTCCGCCGTCGGTTCCCGAGCAGCAGGTCGCACTGGCCGCCCCGCCGCAGAAGGCCTCGCAGAACCAGGCCCAGACGTGGCTGTACATGCTGCTGCCGCTGCTCAGCAGCGTCAGCATGGCCGCGTACATGGTCACCTTCGGCAAGACGTGGATGATCCTGCTCGGCATCGGCTTCGTCGTCATCTCCGTCGGCGTCATGGTGTTGGTCAGGACGCAGACCAAGAACGCGAGCCGGCGCACGCAGTACCGTCAGCGCGACCGTTACATGGAGTACCTCGCCGACATCCGCGGCCAGGCTCGGCAGTCGGCCGCCGCACAGCGCGCGGCGAGTGCGTTCGTGCACCCCGGCCCGCAGCGGCTGTGGGCGATCGCCACCTCCGGCCCACGGCGGGTGTGGGAACGCCGCCCCGCCGACGCCGACTTCCTGCAGCTGCGGCTGGGCATCGGCCGGGGACGGCCTGCCATGCGCCTCGCGCTCAGCAAACACAGTGACCCCACCACGGAACACGACCCCGAGTCCCACCGTCGCGCGGAGCGGCTCTCGCAGGACTTCGAGTCCGTCAGTCTTCAGCCCGCCTGGGTCGACCTGGCGAACACCGGCGTCCTGAGTCTGCTCGGCCCCGAGAAGCGCACCGCCGAGCTCGCCGGATCGCTGCTGATGCAGCTCGCCGTGCTGCACGCTCCCGACGACGTGCAGGTCGCCGCCCTCACGCCGGGCGACGACCACTCCTGGGCGTGGGTGAAGTGGCTGCCGCACGCCCGTCAGCCGGGACGTGCGGACCTCGTGCCCATGGTGGCGGACAGCATGGACGGCATCGCCGACCTCCTCCAGTCCCATGTGGACCGGATCCGGGAGGAGCGTGCCGAGCGCGCGGTCTCGCTCGGCCTGCGGCAGCGGGCACGGGCCTCGAACCACCTCGTGGTCGTGCTGGACGGGTTCCGCCCTGATGCCGAGTGGGCACGTCTGCCGCTCGTGACCGACCTGCTGGCCGAGGCCGGCCCCGACAGCGGTCTCCACGTCGTCTGCCTGGTGTCCAAGGAGAGCGAGGAACCGAGCAGGGTCGACGCGCGCGCACGGGTGGACGCCGAGGGGAACCTCCGTCTGGAGACGCGGCACACCGGCCTGGTCCAGGTGGTGCAGGACGCGGTGGCCGACGTACCCCCTGCGCGGCTCGGCGAACAGGTGGCCCGGGCGCTCGCGCCCCTGCGCCTGTCCGGGGAACAGGAGCAGGTCCTGGCCCGGGCCGTCGCCCTGCCCGAAATGCTCGGCGTCACCGATCTGGGCACCTTCGACCCCACCGGTCTCTGGCGGAAGCCGGACGACGAGGGGCTGCTGCGGATGCCGATCGGTTTCACCGGCGACGGCGCCCCGCTGGTGCTGGACCTCAAGGAGTCCGCGCTCGGCGGTATCGGGCCGCACGGTCTGGTCGTCGGCGCGACCGGCTCGGGCAAGAGCGAACTGCTGCGCACCCTCGTCACGGGTCTGACGATGACCCACGCCCCGGAACACCTCAGCTTCGTGCTGGTCGACTTCAAGGGCGGTGCCACCTTCGCCGGTGTGACCGAACTGCCGCACGTGGCGGGCCTGATCACCAACCTCGCCGACGACCTGGCGATGGTCGACCGGGTCCGCACGGCCCTGCAGGGCGAACAGCAACGGCGTCAGCAGATGCTGCGCAGGGCCGGCAACGTGGACTCGGTACAGGAGTACCAGCTCCTGCAGGCGGCCGGCGGGACCGACGTGGACGGCAGGCCTCTGGAGCCCATGCCGTATCTCATGATCGTCGTCGACGAGTTCGGTGAGCTGCTCGCCCAGCGGAACGACTTCATCGAACTCTTCGTCCAGATCGGGCGGGTCGGCCGCAGCCTCGGCATGCACCTGCTGCTGGCGACCCAGCGACTGGACGAGGGACGTCTGCGCGGCCTGGAGTCGCACCTGTCGTACCGGATCTGTCTGCGCACCTTCAGCGCTCAGGAGAGCCGGGCCGTGATCGGGACCCCCGACGCCTACCGGCTCCCCTCGATCCCCGGATCCGCCTACCTCAAGGTCGACGAGTCCGTGTACGAGCGCTTCCGCGTCGCCCACATCTCGGGGGCGTACCAGGAGGACGACGAGCGGGAACCGGTGACCGGGCCGCCCCTCGTCCCGGTGCCGTTCGGGCTGCGCACCGCGGAGCAGGCCCGGACCGAGGACCAGGACGAGACCGAGCCGTCCGTGACGCTCGCCAGGCCGCTGCCCGGTCAGCGCACGGAGATGCAGGTGGCCGTGGAGCGGGTCAGGGCGCACGGCAACCCCGTGCACCAGGTGTGGCTGCCGCCGCTGCCGTCGGAGATCGAACTCGACTCGATGCTGGGCCCGGTCGTCACCGACGCCGAGCGCGGCTTCCACTCCGCGCTGTGGCCCGAGGGCGGCCGCCTCTCCTTCCCGGTCGGCGTGGTCGACCTGCCCAGCCGGCAGGAGCAGCGGGCCATGCTCCTCGACCTGTCCGGCCAGCAGGGCCACCTGATCCTGGTGGGCGGGCCACAGTCCGGGAAGAGCACGCTGCTGCGCTCCATGATGACGAGTGCCATGCTCACCCACACCCCGCGCGAACTGCAGTTCCTCGGCATCGACTTCGGCGGCGGAAGCCTGGTCGGCCTGGAGCGCGCACCCCACGTGGCGGGCATCACCACCCGGCACGACCCCGCCCGGGCCACGCGCGCGCTGTCCGTGGCCAGGCAGCTGATCGACGACAGGGAGCGGCTCTTCCAGGAGCTGCGGATCGACTCCGCGGCGGACTTCCGCCGGCTCCGTGACGAGAACGCGCTGCCCGAGGGCACCAACGCCGCGGACGTCGTGCTCGTCATCGACAACTGGGCGGGCCTGCGGGGAGCCATGGAGGAGGCCGAACTGGTCGTGCCCGACATCGCGGTGCGCGGCCTCGGCGTGGGGGTCCATCTCATCCTCACGGCCAACCGCTGGGCGGAACTGCGGGCCAACCTGCGCGACACCATCACGGGCCGCCTGGAACTACGGCTCACCGAACCGGCCGAGTCGGAGATCTCCCGCCCGCTGGCCAGGCAGTTGCGTGCCTTCCTGCCGGGCCGTGGTCTCGTGGCGCCCGGAAACGTCTTCCAGGCCGCGCTGCCGCGCCTGGACGGCACGGCGTCCACGGACAACCTCGGCAAGGCTCAGGAAGCGGTGGTGGACCGGCTGGTCGACGGCTGGACGGGGCCTGTCGCGCCGCCGCTGCGGGTACTCGCCGAAGTCATCACGCCCAAGGAGCTGGAGGAGGCCTGCGAGGCCCTCCCCGGCGGAGTCGCCGCACTCCCCGCGGGTGCGGTGCCGATCGGGATCAGCGACTTCGACCTGAGGCCCGCGACCCTCGATCTGGGGGCGGACGGGCCGCACTTCCTCGTGTACGGCGACTCCGGGTCCGGCAAGACCACCTTCCTGAGGTCGTGGATGCGCGCCATGTCCCGGCGGCATTCCGCCTGGGACCTGCGCTTCATCGTCGTCGACTACAGGCGGGGCCTGTTGGGCGCGGTGCCCGAGGACTACGTGGGGGCCGTGGCCGGGGACCCGGACGCTTCCGCCACCTACCTGGAACAGGTCGTGGAGAAGCTGAAGGAGCGGATGCCGCCCGCGGGCATCACCCCACGCGAACTGAAGCAGCGCGACTGGTGGTCCGGCCCGGAGCTGTACCTGGTCGTGGACGACTACGACCTGGTGGCCGGCAGCGGCGCGACCGGCCGGGGGCCACTGGCCGTGCTGAGCGACTACCTGCCCCAGGCGGCCGAGATCGGCTTCCACGTGGTCATCGCCCGGAGAAGCGGCGGGATGGGCCGGTCCTACGCCGATCCCGTGGCCGGCCGGATCCGGGAACTCGGCTCCGGTGGCCTGCTCCTGTCCGGTGATCCCCGCGAGGGGACGGTGCTGGGCGACCAGCGCGCACGGCGCCTCCCGCCCGGCCGAGGCATTCTCGTCTCCCGGCGCAACGGTGCCTCCCTCGTCCAGACGGTCCATGACGGTGCGGAGGAGTAGGGCCGTGTCCCGGGGCCACTCGTCAGGATCGGGGTCGGCCCGCGTACCCCTGCACGTACCCGGTCCAGTCTGATCCGGACGAAGGGCCCCGGAGGGCCCCACCGTCCGTCACGTCCTACCCGATGATCCGCGGGCGGCCCCCTGAGGGCCGCCCGCCCGTGAGGAACCGACGCCATGCCAGCCCATTTCGACGACTCGCAGATCCGTGAACTCGGCAACCAGTGGATCGACGACGGCCTGAAGCTCCACGAGTACCTGGGGACGATGCACGGCAGTGTGCAGTCCATGGGCGGGGGTTGGACCGGCAAGGCGGGCCGCGCGGCGCAGCTGGCGTGGAACGGGGTGGCCGACCACAACATCTGGCACGCCATCTGGGAGGCGGGCTACGTGGCGCAGGAGATCGGGAAGGCGATCATCGGTTATGCGGACGAGCTGCAGAAGACGATCAAGGAGATCAACAGGGCTCACATGATCGAGGCCCTGACCGCGGTCTTCGGCATGGTCCTCGGTATCGCGTCGTTCGGCATCGGCGCTCTGCTGAGCCGGGTCGCCACCATGGTCGGCGAGATCGTGGAGAGCATCGTCGCGAGCATCTCCAAGCTCGCTTCGGCAGCCGCCGCGATCGGGCGTGCGGCCGCGTTCACCGCCGACTCGGTCCTCAACGCGGCCATCACGCTCGGCCAGGACGTGCTCGCGACCGTGCTGAGCTCGGTGGCCGTCAAAGCCCCCATCGCGATCGACTGGCAGGGCGAGGGCATCAACATGGGCCTCAGCGTGTGGGCCGGCGCGGGAATGGGAGGTCTTGAGGAGCACGGTCTCAGTCCGCACACCATCACGGGCAAGGGCCTGGCCGACATCACCGGCCCCACCGTGTCCCCCACGCCCGCCCCGGCGAACATCTCCCTCCCGAACACGTCGTCGACCCTGCACAACGCGATTCCGGCACCCACGAACCTCAGTCCCTTCAACATGAACTCGGTGATCGAGACGAATCACGTCCCGCCGACGGGGGCGGGCATCGCGGGTTCGCAGACCGGCACACCGCGGTCGAACGTGGGAACCTCCGGTCCCCACGCTCCTCTGCCGGGCAACGCTCTGCCCGCGACGGGCGGACCGGTCAAGAACTCCGTCACCGGACCTCCCGGCAGCCCGGCCCCGGCCGTCGGTACTCCGCACACCCCCGTCAAGCCCGTCACGGCCACCAGCGGCGGGCAGACACCCCCGAAGCCTGTCAACGGCAACGTCACCCCGGCGTCCGGCGCGCCGCACGCCTACCTGGACTCCCCGCCCCGCAGCCTCGGCGGAGGCCCGGGCAGGGCCGACGTCGCCCCCTCCGTGCCGCACGGGACGGGCACCGGTGGCAAGGGGACCACCGCCGGCGGACCAGGTGTACGCGACGAGGTGCCGCCGTCCACGGCCGCCGCATCGCATTCCGGGGGAATCGGAGGCCCGGTCCCTGCGAACACCGCGTCGTCGCACGGCAGCGGTGCCGGAGCGGGGACCTCCCCGGGCAACGCCACCTCGCACGGCGTTGCGGGGCGCGGAGCGGGGAGCGCGGGCAACGGCAGCGCGTCCGCAGCGGAACCGGACGGTACGCACACGGGACCTGCCGGCAAGGGCGCACCTGGCCGTGCCACGGCCGCGCCGGGAAGCCCCGGCGGGTCGCGTCCCCTCGCGGACCCCGTCCCGGCCGGGGGCCGCGGAGCAGCCGACGGCGCACCCGGCGTCACGTCACGGCCGGGCAGTCCGGATGTGCCCGGCGGCACTCGTCCGAACCACGGAGCGCCGCAGAGTTCCCGCGGTTCCACCGCTCCGGGCGAGGGAGGGGGCAGCCGGAACACGACGGTATCCGGCGCGCCCGATTCCGGGACGGCCGGCCGAACCGCACCCGACGGCCGGAACCAGGGTGCGCAGCCCGGCGGCGGCAACGCCGGACCGAAGGGCAGGACGGCGTCCTCGCAGACGTCGGCGGAGTCCGGGGTTCCGGGCACACCGGACCGGTCGCCCGGCTCCCCGGCGTCCGGGGCACCCGGAGGGCGCGCGGTCACCCAGCACGACGTCGGCTCGGGCGCGACAGCCCCGGGTGACGGCCGCCCGGGCAGAGGCCCGGGCCGCGCCGACGAGGCTGAGGCCGGCGCGACGAGCCACGGCGCGGCCGCTGGAACCGGTGACGCGTCGGTTCGCGGCCGGACCTCCGGAAGCCAGACCTCAGGCGCGGACGACACGGCGGGCCACGGCGTGACGACCGGCCACGGGGACACCGCGCTTCACGGTGCTGAAGGACACACCGCGACCGACGCGGGTGCACCGCCCGCCCGGGACGACTCCGCGAGCGGTCCCTCCGCCCACCACACGGCGGACACCCCGGCGTTTGATCCGGACGGTGCCGCCAGGATGAAGGAGTGGATCGACTACCAGAAGGATCAGACCCAGCGGAACGCCCCTCTCGTCGAGGCGGAGGCACGCCTCGAACTGCGCACCGAGGAACTCGACGCCGCGTGGCAGCGCGGGTTCGACCGGTTCACCGAGCAGGACGTGTTCGGGGTGGCCAACCTGACGCCGGACGGCCCGGAGGCGATCCACGCCCGGTGGAAGTGGCGCAAGGACATCACCGAGGCCTTCCGGGGAGAGATCGACACGTCGGGTTTCGTCTCCACGGAAGCGCTGAACAGCATCATCGGGGACGCCGGGAACAAGGCGCACAAGTACCTCACCTGGTCCGACCAGGCCACGAAGTTCATCTCGCGCTTCAAGGCGGAGGTGTCGGACTTCAAGTCGAGCGGCATCTTCTACCGCAAGGAGCTTGCGGACTTCGATTCGGCGCCCCTGGACTACGTCTACGACTCCAGGCTCAAGACGTACGTGCGGGACGACTCCAAGATCTACGGGGCTCCGACCGTCAGTGGTGACGGGCCGGGCGGCAGGCCCGGGCCGTCCGGAGCGGGCGCTCCCGACGGGGCCGACATCGACGTGTTCACGGAGTACACGGGCCGGTCGGACGTCCCCGTCGATCACTTCCGCGACAAGGCAGCCGACTACAACCAGACCGAGCAGTACTTCATCGGGAAGATGGAGCAGTTCAACGAGGTCTTCGCCCACTACCTCCACGCCGGGGACCAGACCACGCTGCCTCCGTCGACGAGGCATCAGCTGGACGCGGTCACGAGCGGGATGGGCGGCGACCTCGAAACGATCGTGTTGCGGGACTATCGCATCCGGCTCATGACGGGGCGGAAGTTCGACGACGTGATCGCGTGGCAGGAGAAGGGCAACGCCGGACGTGACGCGCTGAGTGACGACTTCGTGAACCGGATCCGGCGGGAGTTCCAGCACGATCTCCGGAACCAGTACGACATCGTGTTCGAGAGGGGCCGCGGGGACACCGCCAGTGGCGCGCTGTGGGATTCGGTGACGGAGCGCGCCGTGGACGACCTCCCCGGCCGCATCGAGCGGGAGAAGTTCATCCGCTCCAAGTTGTCGGAGGAGACCGCGCACGCGGAGGAGCATCTGTCGAGCCTCGACGAGTCCCGGATCATCAGCCTGGGTGAGGACGGCCGGCAGCGTGTCATGGGCGAGTACCTCGACAACGTCCGCGACAAGGCCGGCGCTCTCTTCTCCGACCTGCTGGACAGCGGACGGACCTCCGCGGACGCCGTCCACACGGCGTGGTCCGGCGCGCTCGACGACGTGCGGTCACCCCTCCCCCACAGCATCCGTCACGAGAGCGAGCTGCAGGGCGTCGTCTCCGAGGCCGCGTTCGAGTTCCACAAGATCGTGGGCCACCCCGACAGCGTGGAGGCCTTCCAGATCCACGAGGACACCCTCAGCAGGCTGGCCGACGACTTCCGCACCGAGCGGGTGGTGAAGTACGACGAGCTGTACGGCCCCGACGGACACAGGACCGAGGTCTGGCTCGCGCACGAGTCCGCGCACGAGGACGGCTTCCGGTTCGTGCTCGACGATCTGCGCCGGGAGGACACCGGGCCGCGACTGCGCACCTGGCGGGACGACGCGCCCGGAGTGGGAGGGGAAGGCGAGCCGGCCCCGGGCACCGCGGGTAAGACCCCCGCCGGGGACGAGGTCACCGCCCCCGGATCGACGGCGGCCGATACCGAGCCGGCAGTGCCGTCCGGGAAGAGCCCGGGAGATCCCCGTCCGGCGGCCGCCGACGGCGGTGCCGAGCCACACGGCGGGCAGGCACACGCCGACGCGGGAACCGAGAGCAGCGCGCACCAGCAGACGCAGATCACGGTGAAGCGTGACACCGTCGGTGTCGCCGGTACCGCGCACGACGGCCGCCCGTCCGGGACGGCCCACTCCGGTGGCCGGGAGCGGACGGCGGTGCCGTCGGAGCAGAAGCAGGCACGGCCCGCCCCGAAGACGGTGGACGACCTGCCCGGCGCGGTCGGTGACTGGCTGCGCTCGAACTCCGACCACACCTTCAGCCGCGCCGAGATCGAGACCGCCCATCAGGAGATCCTCCAGCAGCGCACGTCCTCCTTCTCGGACATGCCGCTGAGCACGCAGGCGGCCGAGATCGGACGCGCCCTGGAGGGCGCGGCGTCACGGGCGGTGCGCGCGGCGAGCGACATGTTGCTGCAGCAGACCGGCGTCTATCCCGACGCGTCCGTGGTCCGGCAGGCACATCGTGAGCTGGCCGAGCACTACGGTCCTGTCTTCCGGCAGTTGGGCGACGACCAGAGGGCAGCCGTGGTGGCCGTCCATGTACGTAATCAGCGGGACGTGGCCCCGGGGGCCGCACCGGTCGAGGCCACGGATGTCGAGGTCAGGGACGTCGAGGCCACGGACAGCGGGGTCACGGACAGCGGGGTCACGGACAGCAGGGTCACGGACATCGAGTCCGCGCCCGTGTCCTCCGGCCTGCGGGAGGTCGTCGGTGTGGACGACGCCGTTCACGTGTCCGTGGACATGGGCCCGACGGCGGCGACCGATGGGCAGGCGGTCTTCGAGGACCCGCATGCCGGCACCGGGATCGCCGACGGGCACGGCGTGTCGAGCTCGGCGGTGGCATCGGCCGGGCCCGAGGAAGTGACGTCGGCCGGCCCCGAGATGCCGGCATCGGTCCGGCCCGAGGAGATCGCCGAGGCGCTGACGGATCTTCGCGACGTGTTCGGGACGTTCCGTCAGGACGATGTTCCCGGGTGGGGAGTCTGGAAGGAGCATCCGGCAGGCGACACCGCCGGGGCCGTACCGGCGCTGACGGAGAGCGGTCTGGGGGACGCCGGGAGGGGCGTGCGGCAGTTCTTCGCCGACAAGTTCGGCAGGATACTGCCCGGGGCCCGCAACAGGCCCGATCTGAGCGTTCCGGCGAATCCGGATGCGCCGGGCGATGTCCCGGTGGACAGGCTGAGCGATCGAGACATCAGCCGCATGCGGCTCAACCGGGCGGGTGACGGCGTGACCGGGGGCGTGCTGAGCCTCCACAACGCCGAGGACTGGAGTGCCCGGCAGGGACACTGGGGCGACTACTCCGGTGCGGACGGCCGCTTCGCCTCGATGCGGCCGGGGGCGCTGACCTCCCGGGTGCAGCCGGCTCCCTGGGGCACGGACCGGGCCGTCTACTACGTCACCGCGCACGGTGAGTACGACAAGGCCAAGTCCTACCTGCTGTCAGGCAAGAAGAAGATCATCGACGCCCAGGGGATGAGCCGCATCCTGCGACGCGACCCCGTCTTCTCGGAGCTGTCCAAGAAGCCGGTGGATGTCGTGCTGGCGATCTGCGAGGCAGGCCTGACGGGCGAGCAGAGCATGGGCCAGCAGCTCGCGAACGAGCTGGGTGTCACCGTGCACGCCCCGAACGGCGAGGTCGCGATGGCACCGTCGGCGCTGCACGGAACCACGCTGCTGACCGTGTACTCCCAGGGCACGCAAGCGGGAACCTTCAGCACGTTCGTCCCCCGCCTCGCCGCGGCCACCGATGTCACGACGCTCGAAAGTACTCCGGCACCGGTCTCCTCTTCCGAGGCCACCGCCCTGACGTCGCATGCGGCCCCGCCGGCACGTGCCGGCGCCGGCGTGCACGAAGATTTTCCCGATCTGCGTTTCACCGCCGGGCTGCTGGACGAGAAGGGTGTCCCGCGCACGGATCTTCTGGGTGGGTCCGAGGCAGGCGCAACGCAGAAGGACACGCAGCATGCGGCCGACGAGGCTGCCGTGTCCGACTCCGCCCCCGCGGCCTCGGACACACGCAAGCGGCGACCTCCCCGTCTGGTGCTCGACAACAGGCCCAGGGTCCTCCGGGACTACGTGGTCAGGCATTCCGACGGCACGATTGCCACGGCTTTCTTCAGCCGCGTCACTCCCCTGCTCCTCTCGGACGACCGGGCGGCGGCGAGTATCGGCGGAGGCAAGGCCGGACCGTCGAAGGGCCTGGTCACCGTAGTTCAGGGTGTGGTCACCGACGACCACCCGGACCTCCACGTGTCCGCCGACGGAACGCTCGCCATGAGCACGCGGGGCGAGGTGCGGGAGGCCTTCGCCACCCGGGGAGCCGTCGCGCGCGCGTCGGCAGCGCTCAAGCAAGCGGACAGCGGTGTGACGCTCGAACTGGACACGAGCGTGACGCTGTCGTTCACTCACCGCGGCAGAAGCCGCACTCTGCACGCGGTCAGGCCGAAGTTCGCCTCGAAGCCCACGGACGTGTGCCGCGACCTGGCCGGTGAACTCATCGGCGGGAAACCGGACATGATCGTCTACCGCGGCCACGACGGCCGGACTGCGGTCGGCCCGCTGCGGGGGGCCGACGGTCTGAAGGTCAGCGAGCTGCACTACCTCGCACAGGCGGTCACCGATGTGGCGGGCGGCGACCGGCTGTCGGCGACCACACCGGATGCCTCATGGGCCGCGAAGAAGTCCATCCGGCCGGAGAACTTCGCAGACCCGAGGACGCCTCTCCCGGGCCGGACCTACGGCGCGTACCTCGGCCCTTCCCAGCCGTATCGGGCGGAGCGACAGGCTCTGTGGGACCTTTCCTCGCAGATCGGAATCAATGCCAAGGCATGGGCTCAGGTCGGCGAGGCATACGTGTCGCAATCCATCGGGCACCGTGACCCCGACGGGGGGTTCGCTCTCGAGGATCACGCGGGGGCGTTCCACTCGATCACCAATCCGTTCGGCTATCACTACGCGACGGCCGTCCTCGAGAGCGAGGACGGGAAGACGCAGGTGACGCTGGAGAACTACAACCGGCTCGGAGTGACGCGCCGGACCTTCGAGCAGGCCGTCGAGCGGAATGTGGAGATGCCGGACGGTGCGTTGGAGGCGGCACTGGAGGCCTACACGAGCAAGGTGTTCCCCGCGGCACAGTCGGCCGAGGAGCGCAACGCGGCAGCTGAGGCGGTCGCAGGGCGTGAGGCAGCGACTGCTCTGATCGCGCTGCGGGATGCGAGATCCGCACTGGCCGTGGCCCAGGACACCTCGCTGGAGCCGGAAGCGATCCGGTCGGCGGAGAACGCCGTGCGGTCCGCTGCCGCGGCCGCCAGCCGGAAACTGGTCGCGGTTTCGGCCAGGACCGGCCGCCTGACCACTCCCGGGCAGCTGTGGCACATGAGGTTCGTCAACAAGGACCATGCCACCTTCCACGACCAGATGGCGGGCATGCTGGAGCAGGACCGCCCGGGGATCGTGGTCAACCCGCTCACGGGCGTCGCGATCGGAGCCCACAGTGACATCACCGAGTCCTCGCGCTGGATTGACTTCGTTCCCGGCTCCACCGGGATCACCGGTGACGACCGCCTGAAGATCGCGTCCCTCGCACACCGGGTCGCGCGCGTCGGTCTGTGGAACGCCCGCAACGGCCGCCCGCTCCCGACCGTCCAGATCTCGGCCGGCGGCAACGGCGCGGAGTCGGTTCTCGTTCCACACCGCGAGCAACTCGCGCGCAAGCAGGCGAGTACCCGCATCGACGCTCTGAAGGAGGTCTTCCGACAGGAACTCGGGAGCAGCCTCCACGACCTGCAGAGCGGGGCCGACCGCCACTCGGACATCGCTGTCGACGCCGGTCAGTTCGCCGTCACACACCACAACAGGGGGCGGTCGTTCCCGCAGGGCGTGCAGCCCTCGCGCGAACGCCCCGCCGACGTACTCCGTCGACGGGCCCTCTTCGTGATCGACATGCATCCGATCGGTACGGATCAGCCCTCCCCGCTGGCTCACACCCTGGAGTACCTCAAGCTGAACTCCCCAGTCAGTGCGGGCAGTCTTGACCAGCCGCTGTCCTCCGCGCTGCGGAGCCCCACCGGGCTCTCCTCGCCCAGGCCGCCGATGAGCGCCGTGTCGCAGGTGAATTCGGCGTCGGTGGAGGTCGGTCCGGCCGAGCGCCGGTGGAGGGTGACAGATTCGGCGGCCGTGCCGGCAAGGTCTTCCCTACCTGCCGGACGGAGTCCCGCGGACATGGAACTCCTGCACGAGGACGTGCTGATCGCGCTGCGCAGGATGGACACGGCGGAGACGAAGGGGCGCCCGAGCGAGCACGAGATCGCGGACCTCTACGCTCAGGTGACCGACACGTACAAGCGGCGCTACCCCCTGCACGCCTTGGCCGAGCGGATCGCATACCGCTGGATGTCGGGGGAATGGCCCCGCCTGGAAGGCGGCTCACCGCAGCCCGGAACCGCCGAGACGGTCCATTCCGCCACCGGCCTCCTGCATGCTGAACGGGGCCCACTGGGCCTCGAACGGAAGGCCGTCGGACGGAATGTCCGCTGGGACCGCTCGTGGGAACCCGCGAAGGAGCCGATCGCGTCCGAAGCCGACGCCGTTGTGCCCGGGATGCGCTCCTGGGACGTACCCGCCGCGGCGGTGGTCGAACGTTGGGCGAAGGCAGTCGCCTTCGGCGGCGAACAGATGGAACGCGATCTCGTGGGCATGAGCCCGGACAGCACCGCTGTCGGCGCGGGAACGAGCGCCGGGAAGGCGTACACGCAGGCGACCGGAAGGACCGCCATGGGTGTGGGGATCGACCGACTGCTGTCCCACACCTATGACGTCCCGGTCGCGGCGCGGACGGTCACCGTCGGCTTCGACCTGATCTCCGCGCGGCAGCGGCCCGGGACCCAGCACACCGCGAGTGACCCGACGTACCGCCAGGTCGCCGACATCGGGACGGACGTGAAGTCCACTGGGCCGCGGGTTCTGGTCGACTTCGGGGTCAGAGTGCGCATCAGCCTCCCCGGACAGGCGGGACGGCTGACGGTCGACGTACCGAATGGCCTCACTGCGAGTCTCCCGGTCGACGGGACCGGAAAGCTCACTGCGGAGGTGCTCCCGAAGATCGAACATCTGCTTCGGTTCCGGGAACGCGTCGCGCTCGCCAAACGGGACTGGACGGGACCGGTGGAGGACGAGATCCAGCACCTGCAGGAGCTTCTGACGAACGCGGGTCCGGGTGCACGGTCGCTGGTGCTGGGAACGGGATCGGACAGGGCGCTGTGGGCATGGAACCTGAACGGAACCGTTCGCTGGCTCGACAACGCGACGGCACAGGAGACGCAGCCACCGCTGACCTCTTCGCACGTGCAGTCGCTCGACCTGGACCCGCGGGGCACACTGCTCCGACAGGACGCGGACCCGGGAGTCTCCCGCGCCGGCGCCTTGAACCTCTGTGAACTGACTCTGGGGGCGGATCTGAAGCACGTCGTGTGACGTCCGTCCCACGCGTCCCACAGTCCACACGTCCCACACCCCGGCGGCAGGGGCCGCGGACCGGTGACCGACCGGCCCGCGGCTCCGGCTTCCCGGTTCCGGCCGCCGCACCGTTCGAACATCGAAGTGAACAATTCCGGCCATCCCTCTCGTGTCGGTGCAGGAGGACATTTCCCCACGCACTCGGAAAATGGACCGGCAACAGACATGGCACGTCACTCTTCCCCGCAGACCGGGGCGCGAACGCACACGGAATCCGGAGCCGCCGAGCCACGGCAGCGGCCCGGACGAAACCGCAGGAGGCCGGTGGGACTCGCCGCGTCCGTCCTGCTCGTCGCAGCCCTCGCGGTCAGCGCCCCGCAGCTGCTGCACTCCCACGGCAACCCGTCCGCGAACGTCGGCACCGTGGCCCACGGGCAGGAGCCCGCGGCCCACCCGCCCACAACCCCGGCACCTTCCGCCTCGGCCTCGGCGTCGGCATCCGCCGGCTCGGAGGACACGGACGGGTTCGTGACGGCGAGGATGTCCGCCCCGCCGATCGGCAGCGGCAACATCCGGCGTTTCAAGGTCCGGGTGGAGGACGGCATCGGGGTCTCGGCGGACGAGGTGGCCCGCGAGGTGTACGGGACGCTGGCGGACCGCAGGTCCTGGACGGCGGACGGCCACGACGGCTTCCAGCTCGTCTCCGGGGGCGCCCGCGACTTCGTCGTCGTCATCGCGTCGCCCGCCACCGTGGACCGGATCTGCGGAGCCGCCGGGCTCAAGACGCAGGGCGAGGTGAACTGCGACGTCGGCTCCCGGGTGATCGTCAACCTGAAGCGCTGGAACTCCGGCTCCCCGAACTTCCACGGACCTCTGGCCGACTACCGCGCACTGATCATCAACCACGAGGTCGGACACCGCATCGGACACGGCCACGAGGGATGCCCCGGGCCCGGCAGACCGGCCCCGGCCATGATGCAGCAGATCGACGGCCTCGACGGCTGCCTGCCCAACGCATGGCCGTACGACGCGCACGGTACGTATCTCGGCGGCCCCAAGGTACCGTGAGCCGAGTGAGCACACTCTGATCCGCCTCAGTGACACATAGCGACACACATGTGAACGCCAGGCCACCACACGCTGTTCTCCGGCCGGACTGTCGGTGAATCCTCTCGCTGGCGTCCCCCCTCTCGGCGTGGGTCGTGCAGGATCGTCGCTGTAGTCCGACACCGGTGTGTTCCCGGTGGTTCTCGGACCCTGTTCACGTGGTGGGGATGTGATGGGGATGACTGATCTCCCCGACGGGTCGGTGTGTTTCCAGGTACCTCGGGAGATCGCGCGGGAGGTGAAGCGGCTCCCCGGCGCACGGCAACGGCTGGCAGCGCTGACGGCGTACTTCGAGCAGCAACCGGATGTCCGGCGGACGTCCACGCCCGCCCCGTATCCGGAGGTGCGTCGGGAGATCCTGGAGCACTGGCACGACGAGTTCGCACAGGCACGGGAGAACCTGAGCGGTCTCGGTGACAGGGAACTCGGTGAGCTGCTGTCGCAGGCGACCCGCCTCACGGCCGGAACCCATCGCGCGCCCCTCGCCATCCGGGAGGCGGGAGCGACGGACGCGCCGGCACTCCGGTACGCCCGCCTGCACGCCGACATCGTCCATCTGGTCGCCGACCGCATCCGCTTGGACGACTCCGGGCTCGACCCGCTGAGCGCCCACCACCCCGCGCGGAAGCTCTCGATACAGCTGCGCGACGCGTTCGGGACCGGGGCGACGTCCGGCATACGGGGAGGTGCGTCGCCGGAGACGGACCGACGGCCCGCCGGAACCGGATCGACGTCGGCCGCGCCGCCGCGACTCGCTCCCGCCGCTCCGCGGACACCCCTCCCCCACGACCGCCAGGCCGCCACGGTCGATCAGCGCCCGGTCGCCGCTCCGCGGCAGGTGCCGATCGCGGACGACCTCGACACGCGGCGGCCGCCGCGGCTCGACCGTGATCTGCCGGCGGCGCCCGCGACGACCGGGCCCGTACAGTTCACGGACTCGGCACAGCTGCCCCTGTACATGAGCGGTGGCGTGGGTTCCCGGCTGCCCGGGCTCCCGCAGGACGTCGTGCGGAAGTCCTTCAGCTTCGGCCAGAGCGCCCGTGCGCTGCGCGGCACCGAACTCGTCGTCGAGGAGCTCGGGCGCACGCTGTCCGGGTCGACGGGTACCCGGCCCGTGCCCGGCGACAGCGGGTCCGGCCTGCTGGACGAGATCGGTGACGCCCTGCGATCCAGCCCGCAGTCGTTCTTCGGCGACGGCCGGCGGTTCGTCTACGACACGGTCGACAGGAAGACCCGGACGCTGCACGTGACCGCCCGGCCCTACGGACAGTGGGAGCGCTTCACCTTCGGCGCCGGGAAGCCGGTGAAGATCGACACGATGCAGCGGTCCACGGCCACCAGCGGCGAGGTCAAGGTCAACAGCACCTCGCTGGCGCTGGCGCCGACGGCGCCGCTGGGACCGCTCAAGCACGTCGCCACCGCGTGGGGCCGGGCGTCCGTCCAGATCGCCATCGGCAAGCAGGCGCGGTACAACCTGCAGAACCAGGTGGTGAACCAGACCGAGACCCGCACCACCGACAGCTCTCACATGCACCTGGACGACGTCTGGTACGCGTTCTCGGTGACGGACCGGTCGGGCCGTCCGATCGGCACGGACGGCAGGGCCGTTTCCGAGGGCGATGCGGCCGGGCGGCCCCTGGCCTTCGGATTCGCGGTCCGCGACGGCCTCGTGGTGCGGCTCGCCGACAGCCTGACGGTGCCGAAGACACCCCGGGACCCGATGCCGGAACGGCTGACCCTGGGCCCCGGCTCCCGGTTCCGGATGGCCAACACCGAAGCGTACGGACCGGTGGCGCACATCCGGGACTGGGCACTGCGGCAGATCGGCGCCGAGGAGGGTGCCCTCGCCGCCGCACAGCTCGACGACTTCTTCTCCAGCGAGGGATTCCAGCGCATGAGCCGTGCGCTGAACAACGGCCCCGCCTATACGCCGTTGCTGTCCCGCGGTCACGACGGCGGTGATCCGGCGGGGATATTCTCCGTGCGTGTGGTGTCCGGTGACGCGGTGCTGATCAACGAGACCACCGCGGCCGAACTGCGGGACATCGCCCAGTCCACGGCCCGCAACGAGCGGCTGATACGGCACACCGTCGGGGCCGAGGTGGGGGGTTCCGCGGGACCCGGGTTCCACCTCTTCGGCCTGGAGGACGGGGCGTTCGACCTGCGCCTGCTGGCCGGGGTCAGCCTCCGCTACGGCGCCTCACGCGCCCAGGGCTCCGTCTTCGGCGGCTCGGGCGCCGTCAAGTCCGCCGCCCAGGCCAAGGGCGCTGCGACCGGCCTGTACCTGGTGCAGAAGACGGTCACGGTCACCGCTCCGCCCGACACCAGGGCCGCGCTTCCCGAGCCGCGCGGGGACGGGGCGGCGCAGCGGGGCAAGCTGCGGAAGAACTCCCCGCGGACGTGGAGTGAGGCGCCCCGCACCGAGACGTTCCAGACCTGGGCGGTGGAGCGGCTGACCCGGACCGAGGCCCGCCGCCTCGACGGGCTCGACACGGGTGTCGTTCGGGGCGCTGCTGAGCCCGCGCCGCCGTGGCTCGCCGCCGACGGGCCGTCGACGCTCGGTATGAGCCGTGTGGAGGAGTTCACCTTCGCCGACGGAGGCCTCACGCGGGACATCGGCGGCCGCCCGGTCACGTTCGCCGAGCACTTCGCCGACACCGTCCTGAGGCGCATGGGCTCGGTCTACCCCGATCTGGTCGCGCCGCTGGACGAACTCAACCCGGACAACCCCCGCTGGCGCGACGCCGGGCACTTCGAGACCGTGGTGTCCAACACGCTGGAGGTGCTCAACACGCTGTCGCACCAGGGCATGGCCTCCGGTCTGGAGACGATGGCGGCCACCGGGCTGCGGTTCGGCCTGGTCGACTCGCGCACTCTGTCGCGCGGACACCGGTACGTCTGGGTGGACGCGTCCTTGACCGGGCGCCGCTACGAGGGGAGGCAGGAGGACCTCCGGCTGCGGCACAGTGCCCCCGGCAGCGAGAACCTGGGCGGTCAGCAGGGTGGAACCCGAGGGGTACAGGTCGGTCTGGAGGGCCTGCTCTCGGGACGCGACACCGGCACGGACCGGATCGGCCGGCCGCAGAACAGCGCCACCGCGTCGGCGGGCGCCAGGCTGGGGCTGCGCACGGAGTCCGAGAGCGGCTACGGTCACGGCGCCACGCACGAGGCCATGTCGATCGGCACCGGCGGCTCACACCTGCACAGCTACGAACTCACCCTCACCGCCGAGGCGGGCGGCTTCCGGCGGCCCCGCAGATGGATGCGCGGCCTGGTGTCCATGAACGTGCTGGGCACCCAGCCGTTCGTCTTCACCGACACGCCGACCGCGCTGATCGAGCCTCCCGGGGCCGGCGCCGAACGGACAGCGGCGCCGGGCGTCGGGAGGGTGCTGCTGAGCATTCCCGTCGAGCACACGCCGACGGTCGCCCTGGCCCCGCCCGCGGCTCCCGGGCCGGCGCTGGCGATCCCGGCCCCGACCGCCCGTGACCTGGTGCTGGCGACCCCGGAGTTCCTCGCCGGACTGGCCGGGCGGGACGCGTCCGTCTTGTCCGAACACCCCCACCAGACGGTCTCCGTCACCGCGCACGAGATGCTGACGGCCGCAGCGGAGCAGGCGCTGGAGGAGGCCTCCGGCGGCTCGTGGCTGGTGACGCAGAAGGGTGCTCCGGCGCACGACGCCGTGGCCCGGGTCTTCGAAGGGCGTTCCCTCACCGCCAACTTCGACCAGAGCTCCGCACCGGCGGGCTGGCGGGCCACGTCCTTGTGGTCCCAGGCCCCCTACCTCGACCGGACGACGGCACTGGCTCACCGGACCACGCTCGGGGAGGACATGACCGCGGTCACCGGGGCGGTCAGGATCGAGACGGAGACCACGCTGGGCGGTCTCACGCAGGCGGCCGGCCGGACCAGCAGGACGACGACGCTGTTCCTCGGCGGGCAGGTCGGCTATGCGAGTTCCCACCGTGTGGGGGACGGGGTGACCGGCAGCTACGCACTGGTGGCCAGCCCCTTCCGGCTGGACACGTCCAGGTCGGTGACGGTGTCCCGGTCGGCGGTGTCCGAGATCAACCGCAAGGACACGGGGCGGCAGGTCGTGGTGACCGCCTCCGTGGCCCACGAGGTGGCTTCGGTCTCCAGCAAGGTCGGTGAGCGGGCGACCGGTTCGCGCGGCGTGCCGGCGTCCCTGGCGGGAGCGGCGGGCCGCCGGATCGAAATCGGCCAGGGCTGGGTGGGCCACGTACCCGAGAAGAGTGCCCACCGGCTCGGGCTGCTGAAGGACGGCTTCGGCGACGTGCCGCTGTACACGAGGCGTTCCTGGTCGCCCCTGCCGTGGCTCCGCGACCATCCGTTCGGCAGTTGGGCGGTGAACTCCCTCGACGCGTCGGCGGCATTGCGGCAGTTCGAGGAGGAACTGCGCCCGCTCGGGCTGTCGTCGACGGACCGGGACCAGCTCCGCCGGCTGGTGTCGGACCGGGTGGTGCGCGCGATCGGCAAGGAGATGACGGGCGCGGGCTCCTCGGTTCCGGCCCGGATCGGCCGGTGGGGTTCACAGACCGCCCAGGTGTGGCTCGGAAAGCGCCAGGTCCGGCTGCGCGCCGAGCTGATCCCGGTCGAGGAGCGGGTGGACGGCTTCCGCGGCATGGGCCACAGCGTGGAACTGGAGGAGCACCGCCAGGCGGTGGAGAGCGTTCAGCAGGGCCGCGGCCGGACATCGGGGGCCTCGCTCGGGATCGCGGTCTCCGAAGGCGCGCACATCGGCAGCGGCACGGTCAGGACCGCGGGCCCGACGTACTCCCAGTCGGGTTCCGCACTGCGGTCGGTCACCCAGTCCACCGGCCGGGGCACGGTCCGGATCTCGACCGCGACAACGACGCAGGCGCACGGTGAGTACGCCACGCGGTACAGGATCCGTCTGACGCTGGACGTCACCGACACCGGGCAGGCGGATCCGTTCCGCGCGCCCGAGGACCGTGCGGGCCACGTCGTCGGGCAGATCGACCGGTCGTGGCGAAAACTGATCGGCCGTCGGCAGCTGACGGTCTCCGCCGAGGCCGACGCGGGCCGGCTGATCGAGCACTTCCCGATGAGCCTGATGCGGCCCGATCCCTCGCAGCCCGTGGCGCACGACGTCCTGGCACCGGACGCGCCGTCGGTGGGCGCGGGACCGCACCGGGTCGACGTTCCGCGGTCACTGGGGACGGGAGGCTGGCACGACGTCGTGCACCCGGTGGCCGGGGGTGAGGTGAAGCCGTTCGAGATGCCCGCCGAGGGCTTCTCCGTGAGGCGGATCGTGGGCCTGGACCAGTTGCACACGGCCACCACGGTCGCGCTGGGGGCCGCGTACGACGCGTCGCTGTTCGTGCCGAAGGGCGCCGAGTTCGACGACGACGTGCTGAGGCGGGCCAAGGACACGCCCCTGACCCGGTCGGGGACCGGCGCGGCGCAGAGCCTGGAAGACGGTACGTCCAACGGCGCCCTCACGGCGTTCTTCGGCCGGACACTGACACCGGTCGGCTACGCGGTCGCCGGTCTGACCGACCGGGGCCTGCTCGGAGGTGCCGACGGCAGTCTCACCGTGTTCGCGAGGCCCGACCTCCGGGCCGCCCGCCTGCTCGCCGTGGCGGACGGGATGAAGTTCGAGGCACCCGAGCGGGAGACGCGTGGCGGTGGTTCCTCCACCGCTGAGCAAGGGGTGGCGGAACAGGTCCTCGCGGCGGGACCCACCACGTCCACGGTGGCCACCGGCACGACCCAGTCCGGCACGGGGTCGGGCGCCCAGGACGGCGAGTCGGTGGTGATGGGCGTGTCCGGCGAGCGGCTGGCCTCGGTCAACGTGAAGCCGGAGAAGGACCGGGCGTTCCTGTTCGCCGTCCCCACGACCTGGCTCAGTCTCGCCGAAGTCCGTCACCACGTGAAGGACAGCACGGTGGGCAGTGTCTTCCGGAGCGCTTTCGGCAGTCCCGCCCGGACACCGCAGGCCGTGGAAACAGACGCCACGGTGCTCGCCTGGGTCCGCGAGGACGTGGCGCGCGGTCTCGGTCTGATGGACGACGTACGTTTCCCGCCGGAGGTGGCGAGGGCCTGGGACGCGGTGACCAAGGCCGACAAGGCGTGGACCGCCGCCGACACGGCCTACTGGGACCTGCGCCGGAGCGAGGGGCCCCGGCTGGAGGCCGGCCTGCGCGCTGCCGAGGCGCTCGACACCACTGATTCCGAACGGGCTTCGGCGCTGGCCCGGTTGGAGTCTTTCCGCAGCACCCTGCGGGACCGGCTGGCCCACGCGGAGGCGGTCGCCGACGCGTACGCCGACGTCCGCGAGGGGGCCGACCGGCTCACCCGATGGCACCAGCTGGCGGCCACGCAGGAGGGCCGCCGGCTGCTCGGTGACACCCCACGGCCGTCCGCGGTCACCTTCAGGGCACCAGAGGCGCACAGGGCGGAGACGTCCGTCGCGCAGACGGCAGCCACGGCGGGACCCGGTGCGCGCAAGACGGACACCTCGACGGCGCAGGCGCCGGCCACGAAGGGGACGAACGCCGGGACGAAGGCCGAAGCACAGAAGACCGAAGCTCCGAAGACCGAAGCGGTGAAGGCCGACGCGTCGAAGGCAGGGCAGAGCTCCGGCGTCCGGCCTGCGCACGCCCTGCCGCCGTGGCAGCGGGAGGGCGTGCCCGATCGGCACCTGCGGCACTACGACGCGGCCTCCGACCACCGCACGCTGACGGCCGTCGACCCGGACGGCCGGAGCTGGGTCCTCGACCTGCACCAGCCGGCGGGCGACGGCAACGGCTTCTACGCCGCGGTCGGACAGGCCGGGAACGGCACGCCCGGCCCCTGGGCCGAGCGGCTGGCGTCGACGGTCTCGCAGAGCGCGGACGTACCCACGCACGCCACGCTCGACCCGCGGGCGGTCTTCCACCCCCACGAGGTGGAGACCCTGCTCGGCACCCGGACGCGGGACGGCGACGTCCTGCACCGTGAGCTCACCGCGAACGGTGGCCGGCTGCCGGAGCACGTGCGGATCGGCCTCGCTCCCGAACAGCGGCACCGACTCGTCAGGCTGAACCTGCGCACGGCCCGCCGGTGGGACGCGGAAACGGCCGATCTGGCCGCTTCGCTGACCGCGCGGACCCTGGGCGTCGACCTGACCGTCGTCCAGGAGGACGGCTCCTACCGGTTCCACTCAGGTGCCGCGTCCGACACCCCCGTCGCACGGAGCCAGGTGACCGTGTACCAGCGGGCGGGCTCCTATCTCGCAGCCGTCCCGCGACAGGGCGGCCACCCCTTGACGGCCCCGCCGGAGACCGGGACGTACGGACAGCCGGAGACGACCCGCCCCGCGGCCGGTGAGGCCACGGTCCGCGAGGCGGCACCGGAGGTGCACGAGGCCCCCCACCAGGTCCACGGTGCCACGCAGGAGGCGGGCGGGACCGCCCGTCACCACGGCACCACGGCGGCTCCGGCCGAGTCGGCGGCCGACGCGCGGCGGAGGGAGATCCGGGAAGGCAAACGTCCGGAACGCCCGGGGACGACGGCCGACCGGACCGAACCCGGGAAGCCCGTCACGTCGGAGTACACGCCGGGGACGGAGGTGCGCGGGCGGCAGCCGGAGGAGACCGCCGTTCGCGTCGAGGCAGAAGGACCCGGCGCCGGGCCTCTCGGCCTCAGCGGCGACCGGAAGGCTCCCGAGGTGCCGCTCGACGTGTTGTTCGGGCCCGCCGTGCCACCGAAGACGGTGAAGCGCGGCGAACGGGACGACGCGATGACCCCCCAGGTCCGGCTGAACCCGTTGTGGTACCCGCTGGAGGACTTCCGGCCCGCGCTCCTGGAACGCGGCGGCGTATGGCTGTACGCGATCGACGAGGCAGGCCGCTTCTTCCTCGGGAGCGAGGACGTCTGGTCGATCGCCGGCGAGGAGGAACGGCACCGGCTCCTCACCGCGATGCAGACCTCCCGGCCCGACTTGACGACGGAGGAGCTCCGGGGCCTCCTCAACGATCAGGGTGTGCCCACGGTGGCCGCCGGCTTCGACGAGGCGGGCGCGACGGTCGTCGGTCCCGCCCGCGTCGGCGGCGAGCTGTTCCGTGACCCCCTGACCGGACGGTGGACGATCGACGCGTCCAGCCGTTACGTGGGCCCCGCCGTTCGGCCGGGGGTGGAGCCGGCCACCGTCACCCGCTGGGTGCGCAACGCGGCGGAGGTCCTGAGTTCGGCCCTGGGCGTCCCTGTCCTCGCCAAGGACGCGGAACGGCCGACCATCGCGCACGGCGCGTTCGTGGCGGGTACGGGAACGCAGGAGCTGGACAGCGCGTACGGCCCCCTGGCCGGGCCCAAGAAGGTCAAGGACCGTGAACGCGACTCCCAGGACGCCGCCCAGGTGCGTCTGAATCCCCTCTGGTACCGCTTGGAGGAGTTCAGACCCGCCCTGCTGGAGCGCACCGACGGCGTGTGGCACTACGCCGTCGACGAGGAGGGCGAGATCAGCATCGGCAGTGATCAGGTGCTGACCGTCATGACCGAGGACGAGCTCGACGAGCTGTGGTCGTCGATGCGGCGCGTCGCCCCGGACCTGACGCCGGACCAGCTCAGGGCGGCGATCGACAATCAGGGCCATCCCACCGTCGCCGCCGGATTCCGTGCCGACGGAGGCACCGTCGTCCGCCCCGCGCGGATCAGCGGGGAGCTGTCGTACGACCCCGTGGCGCAGAGCTGGCAGCTCACCGACAAGTCCGGCCGCTACATGAGCAACAAGATCCGTCCGAGCCTGTCCCCGGAGGACGGACTGCGGTGGCTGGCGAACACCGCCCGGCGCATCAGTGAACACGTCGGCCTGCCCGTCACGCCCGTCCTGTTCAAGAACGCGTCGGTGCCGAAAGCCACCGTTCCGCCCGCCCCGGCGCGTGCGGCCGAGGCCGGCGCTGCCGCGACCGAGCCGGTCGACCTCCTGGACCCGGCCACGTTCCTGGAGAAGACCGGTGGCCCGGGGGCGGAGCTGCGGTCCCTCTCGCGAGTGGCCGACCTCGACAGGCTCCTGAACGACTACCGGACCACGGGCGAACACGAAGCGGAACGGCGCGCGGAGCTGCTGGAGGCCCTGGCCGGTCGGGCCAGGACCTACGCGGCCGCGACGAAGAACGAGTCGCGCGGGCAGGTGGTCCGGCAGCTGAGCGAGCAGGCCGGAACCATGGCCGCGGAGTACCGGAGCCGGGCCTCGGCCCCGAGGACGGACGTCGCGGCCGAGGAGCCCGTGGGGATGGCGGGGGGTGTGCCCGACGCCCTGCCGGGTGAGAGCGAGAGGGAGCGCGTGGCGCGGGCCATGCGCCTGTGGGACGGGCCGGTGGCTGAGCAGGCGCGGCAGTTGGAACAGCGGCTGCTGGAAGCCGGCCAGGGTTCCAGGTCGCTCGTGCTGGGTGTGCTGCCCGGCGAGCCGCTGTGGGCCGTCAACACCGCTCGGACGGTCCGCTGGCTGGAGCACGGTACCGGGCGGCAGACTCGGACTCCGCAGTTCGCGCCGGGCAGGGTGATGTCGATCGACCTGGACCCCCGGTCCCATGTGATCGATCCGCCTTCGGGAGCCGGCGCGGGGGCCCGGTTCTGCGGACTCACACTCGGCAGTGACCTGACGCACGTCATCTGACGGACCCGCAGGAAGACGCGAGGGGCCCGGTGGAACGGCTGGCAGCCGTTCCACCGGGCCCCGCCCGGGGGGGGGGAGCCGGGTGAGCCGGCGGTGTGCCCCCCCGCCGTGCGGGGGGAGGGGGGA